>CAVCPR010000086.1:0-9612 GCA_963604235.1 Anaerovoracaceae bacterium
CGATAATATCGTTGCCGTTCTTGCCGCTAAAGGCATCAACAACAGCGAGCGCGCCGCTTCGATTGCCGAATGTCTGCCGGTTTCTTTGGGGGACAACGCCGCTGACAAGAAGTTGAAGAAGTCGCTGTCGACGGCAATGGTTGGTCTAAAGGCTGAATTCAAGGACGTCTTCGGGGAGTTTGCCGCCGAGAAAACGAAAATATCTCTCGCGGATGACGAGGGCGTCGAAGCTGTTCGGGAGGCGTGTCCAGACGACAGCAAGGACCTTTTCGAATCTTTGCGTGGGGTGTATTTCGCTTATATCCTTCAGGGCCTGCTCTCATACGCTCCCGGCCAAACTATCTCTGCGAATATGGTTGCCAAATACGTGCAGTATGGACGGGACCTTGAAACCCTGAAGGCTCTTGTTCGCGAGTACAAGGATAAGAAGATCTACGATGAGTTTTTCAGGGGCCCGCTATATGAGGATGGGAGCGGGTATGACGTTTTCCAGTCAAAGGGGTATACGCGTTACAACCTCGGTAAAACGCCCTACGACGATTTCGCAAAGGAGGTTCGCAAACTATTCGCGGGAACGCCTGCTGAGTCTGATCCGCGCTTCGAAAGCATGATGGAAGCGTTTGGACTCCAGAAGTTCCTCCGTCGCCTGAAGACGAGCGACAACGGTAGCATTTACTACCAGCTGCATCTGGAGGAAATGGAGATCATCCTCGACAAGCAGGGCGAATTCCATCCGGTTTTGCGCGAGCAACGCGAAAAGCTACTTTCCTTGGTGTCGTTCCGCATTCCGTACTACGTTGGCCCTCTTACGCAGCGAAACGCGCGTCTTGATGCTCACGGAAAGGCGCGATTTGCATGGTCGGAGCGGATGGCCGGCAAGGAAGATGTTGCCATCACCCCCTGGAACTGGGATGACGTTATTGACAAGGGAAAGAGCGCGGAGAACTTCATCAAGCGGATGACGGGAATTTGCACGTATCTGCAGGGTGAAGATGTGCTTCCTAAAGCGTCGCTTCTGTACGAAGAATTTTGCGTCCTGAACGAGCTTAACGGGATGCGATGGACGGTCGACGGCGATGAAGAGCAGCGTTTTGACGAGGAGCAGCGTCGCGGCATGGTGAACGATTTGTTCCATCGTTACAGAACGGTTGGTAATAAGCGCATCGAGGACTGGCTTGCTCAGAATGGGTACCAAACAGACGCTCGAGTCGTGGGGAGCCAGGGTGCAAGCGGCTTGGAGTCGAAGATGTCCTCGTACATTTTCTTTGCCAAGGATATTTTCGGGGTAAAGGAAATCCCCAAGGCTGATTACCCGATGATTGAGGAGATCATTCTGTGGAGCACGCTTTTTGAGGATCGAGCGATTCTTCGGGAAAAACTTGAGGAGAAGTATGGGCCTGCCGGCTGCGGGCGGCTTAACGACAAGCAAATTAAGGCAATTTGCAAGAAGCGTTTCACCGGCTGGGGTCGTCTCTCGAGAAAATTCCTCACCGGGCTTAAGGTCGACACTCAGCTTGGTGAGAAATCCATCATGGATATCTTGCGTGAAGGTGACCCGAATTCGGATGGGCGTCGTGGCCGCACCATGGTGCTCATGGAGATACTTCACGACGATAATCTTGGATTCCAGAAAGAGATTGGTGCGGTTAATCGCGCTTACTTGGAGGACGCCGAAGATGCATGGGGCGTTAACGACTTGCCGGGATCTCCGGCTGTGCGTCGCAGCCTGAATCAAGCGATTCGTATCGTCGATGAGATAGCCGGCATTGCCGGAAAGGCGCCCAAGCAGATTTTCATTGAAGTCACCCGCGATGATGACATGAAGAAAAAGGGTTCGCGCACGAAACGTCGTTATGACCACCTTAAAGAGGCGTTGGCGCAACTTAAGGAGCAAGATCCTGATTGGACGAAAGGCATCTTGGGCGAGCTGAAGCGCGTCAACGCTAACGAGCTCGATGAGAGGCTTACGCTGTATTTCATGCAGAACGGGAAGTGCTTGTATTCGGGAAGGGCCATTGATATCAATCAGCTTTCAAACGCGGGCCTTTATGAAGTTGATCACATCATTCCTCGTTCGTATGTCAAGGATGACAGCTTCGAGAACAAGGCGCTGGTGTATCGTGAGGAAAATCAGCGCAAGACCGATGCGATGCTCATTGACCAGCAGACTCGTCAACGTATGTCGGGCTATTGGCGGGCGCTGCACGATGCCGGGCTGATAGGGGACAAGAAGTTCAAGAATCTCATGCGCTCTTATGTGGGCGAGAACGCTATGCGGGGGTTTATAGCTCGCCAGTTGGTCGAGACGAGCCAGATGGTGAAATTCGCGCAATTGCTGTTGAGCGTCAGGTATCCGGAGACGAAGATCGTGCCGGTCAAGGCGAGCATGTCTCACAACCTGCGCGAAGCGGCGTCTTTCCCGAAATGCCGAGAAGCGAACGATTTTCATCATGCTCATGATGCGTATTTGGCATGCCGTGTTGGCCAGTTTGTCTCGAAGTGGTATCCGGATATCTATGATCAGCCGATCAAGTACGCTCACGCGATGAAAAAGTACGTGACGGAGCAGGCGCAAATCTTCAACAGAAATCATGAGGCGCCCGGTTCGAGCGGGTTCGTGGTTGGACGCTTTACGGGGTCGTTTGTTGATAAGGAGACGGGTGAAATCTGGGATGGACCTGCGGAGGTCGAAGAAATTCGCAAGGCGCTGAATTACCGTCAGTGCTATATCTCTCGCATGCCTGCTGAAGATTCCGGCGCTTTCTGGAATGCGACGATCTATTCGCCACGAGACCCGAAGATGGGCCCTAAGCTTGCCTTGCCGCTGAAGAAGGGCTTGGATCCGAAAAAATACGGCGGGTATTCCAGTCAGCAGTTCGCCTATTTCTTCATCTATGAGGCGCGCGACAAAAAGAATCGGACCGTATTTCGTTTTGCGGAGGTTCCCGTATGGCTAGCGCCCCGTATTCGGCAGGATAAAGGAGCGCTGGCGCGCTATGCAAGAGAGCTTGCCGAAGGTGAAAAGCTTACGTTTGTGGGCGTCCAGCGAGATAAAATCCTGAAGAAGCAACTGATCGAGATAGACGGCGAGCGTTTCTTGATTACTGGGAAAGCAAAGATGAGAAACGCCGTCGAGCTGGCATTCTCGGCTAAGGAATTAGCTTACCTTGCAGGAGAAGTAAATAATGAGGGCCTCGAATTGAACGCCCTGGATATCATCGATCGTATAGCTTCGATAGGTCTCGAGCGAATGCCGAGGCTCATGAGGATGATAAAAATATCGGATTTGAGGAAGAATGCCTCCGAACTAGATAATAAACAGTGTGCGGAATTGTTGGTGCGTTTGCTGGCCCTGGTGGACGGGGCGGACGTCGATTTGTCGATTGCTGGGGGAGCTAAGTTAATAGGTTCGCTGCGCCCTACGTATTCCAAGCTTCTTACTGATCCTAAAACTGATTTCTATATCGTCGACCAATCGGTGACGGGCATGTTTGAGAAGAGGGCTCGCGTTGGCCTTTAGGAATGTCATCATAGAAAGTCCCTGCAAGCTTTCCTACAAGGGAGGCTACCTTGTGGTGCGAAAGGAGGACGATGCAGTCAAGGTCCATTTGTCTGAAATAACGACCATCGTATTGCAGACCAATCAAGTTTTCGTGAGCGCGTATCTCCTGTCTGAGCTGGCGAAAGCGAAAATATCGCTCGTGATATCCGACGAAAAGCACAACCCAATTGGCCAGTATCTTCCGCTATATGGTGCCCACAACACCACCAAGCGAATAGGGGAGCAGCTCGATTGGGGCGAGCCGATAAAGAAGCGTGTATGGCAGCGGGTGGTGCGTGACAAAATCGCGCACCAAAGCCGTGTCCTCAATGCTCGCGCGAGTGAACCTGAGGGCGAGATGCTCGCCAGCCTTGTTGATGAGGTTCGTTCCGGGGATACGACAAATCGCGAAGCGCATGCGGCGCGGGTGTACTTCCCTGCATTGTTTGGGGTTGGGTTTTGCCGGGAAGCTGACGTGCCGGTCAATGCTGCCTTGAATTATGGATATGGCGTTCTGCTGTCAGCGGTTAATCGCGAAATCGTTTCGCGTGGCTATTTGACGCAATGTGGTATTTGCCATCGAAGCGAATTCAACCAGTTCAACCTGAGTTGCGACTTAATGGAGCCGTTTCGGCCCATCGTTGATCGGCTGGTTTTTGACAATATCGATGGGGACTTCACGAAGGACGACAAGCGCTTGCTTGTCGATATGCTGAACCAGCACATTCGATATCGTGACGGTTCCTATCGAGTCGGCTCGGTCATCAGTTTGTATGTGCAGGATTGCCTAAATGCGCTGAATAAAAAGTTGTCCATTGATGAGATCGAAGCGTTCGATGTCTTATGAGCGTCTCGGAAAGGGTTCGGTATATGCGATTGATTCTTTTCTTCGACTTGCCTGTCGTGACGGCAAAGCAGCGAAAAGACTATCGTGTGTTCCGAAAATTCCTGATCAAAGACGGATTTCTGCCGTTGCAGGAATCGGTGTACGCAAAACTGGTGGTAAATGACGGGGCGGCAGGGAGTGCGATTGCTCGGGTTCGTAAGCATCGACCACCGGCAGGACTCGTTCAGATTCTCAAGGTCACTGAAACGCAGTTTGCGACGATGGAGTATATAACCGGTAAACGGCCCGACTACGAGGAAATTGACTCCATGGAGGAGTTGCTGGTGTTATGAGGCTTGTGTTTAGCGGGCTCGAGACGGCGATAGATATCGAACCGGGGATCACGACTTCGTTGCAGGTTGAGAATTCGGCATTGTTCGCGCGCCTCGTGCAATCGTTACTGTGTCCAGACGGGAGATTGGCTCCTGAGCCTTTTACGGTATGGGACGGAGACGTCGAGTTGCGTCCTGCCTCGGCCATTATGTTGGTCGAAAGTCCGTTGTCTCTACCATGGGATGACCGGGCGCTGATGGGTGAAGTCGTAAAACGTCTGGAGCGCGAATTTTTGGAAGATGAGGATCTGCGTCGCGATATCGAGGCGCTGGATGCGGCCTTGTCGGCGCGACTGTTGCGTCTTGGCTTAGGCTTGAATTCCGACTACGGGTTTGCGCTAGAATGGGATTTGAAGCGTTATCTGAAATTTCGGGGTTTCGGCACGGGCGTTCAGGAACCCCAATCGCTCCTTGATAATCTACTCAATTTTTTATCGCTGGCACTTGACGCCGGCTGCGGGAAGGTTATCTCGTTTGTAAACCTCAAAACTTTTCTGACGGAAAATGAGCTGAAAGCATTGTATGAGTACGTTTTTTACTCGAAACTGTCTGTGTTGCTTTTAGAGAACAAGGCGGACGGTATGGTGTATGATTACGAACGCAAGATAACCGTTGACCTGCACTTTCTTGAAAGTTGATAAACTATTCCGGTCGGGCTGAACGTCCTTTCGCAGTGAGGATTTTGCTCCAATGGTTTTGGAGCAGTGTCACCCTGACTGGTGACTAAGCGCATATAGCTACACCTATTAAGCAACCATAGTTTTGGAGCAGTGTCACCCTGACTGGTGACTAAGCCTTCCTCGACTCCGACGAGGTGGACATCTAGTTTTGGAGCAGTGTCACCCTGACTGGTGACTAAGCACCGTTCGCGCGAACGTCGCGGTCATGATAGTTTTGGAGCAGTGTCACCCTGACTGGTGACTAAGCGCGCTACGGCGTGGCCACCCTGCGCGCATAGTTTTGGAGCAGTGTCACCCTGACTGGTAACTAAACTAAACCGCGCCGGCGTGGCCGAGGTGTTCCGTTTTGGAGCAGTGTCACCCTGACTGGTAACTAAACATCCTCCGTATCGTAGTCGGCCCCGTGGTTGGTTTTGGAGCAGTGTCACCCTGACTGGTAACTAAACACAACTTACTTCGTAAGTTACCCGCCCTGCGTTTTGGAGCAGTGTCACCCTGACTGGTAACTAAACTAACCACCAACCGCCCCGCCACGTTGTGGCGTTTTGGAGCAGTGTCACCCTGACTGGTAACTAAACCCCCGCGAAGTTCCGCGAGTGGCAGACAAAGTTTTGGAGCAGTGTCACCCTGACTGGTAACTAAACGCCAAAGAGCAACGTAGCGATAGTATCGCCGTTTTGGAGCAGTGTCACCCTGACTGGTAACTAAACTGTTCGTGAAGTCAGCCGAGCTTGAGACCTGTTTTGGAGCAGTGTCACCCTGACTGGTAACTGAACTCGAAGGTCGACGGCATGTGGACCGACCCCGTTTTGGAGCAGTGTCACCCTGACAGGCTGCTGAACTGCAACTGATTATTAGCACGTTTCAAATCCGAATTTTGCGGATTACCCAGGTAGATGGGGCGACGAGCCAAAAGTCCCCGGCGATGGCCGCACTTGAGGCTTTCGCAAGCTTTTCCAGCTTCGCGAAGGGCGCTGCTAAACATCCTGAAGGAGGAGAGGTTATGAAAAACCAAAGGGTGAACGAATACGATTTTCCCGGATCATCCGGCATACCGTCCCCCTTATGCCGTCGGGCGAACAACTGCGAGCAGCTTGTGGACGTGCTCGACGAAGCCGCATTCTACCGCGAGATGGACGCACAGGATATCGCCGAGGCCTCTGGCGTGCCGGCCGAGCGAGTCGACGAGCTGATGCGTTTCGGCCGGGGCAGCGTCGGCGACCTTCTCGATGTTCTCGATGCTTTGGATGTCGAGGCTTGCACGATTCCGGATCAGGGAGCGCTAGCCAGGGGGATTGATGGCTGAGACCGAAAGGCTGTATGCATATGCCGCCATCCAACTCTTCCACGGCAAGGGGAACCGCGAATGCTTGCTTCTCGTGATTGCGCATGCGATACTCCAAACAGTCTTTCCGCAGGGAAGGGCATGTAAGTGTCGGGGGACATTTCCTCCGCCCTTTCATCTTGTGATGGCGTCTGCCGGTCACGTGCCCGTTGGCGTTAGATGGGATAATTTTCGTGCAGCGAGAGCATCTTGTCGATTTCAGCGACTGCAAAGTGGGCCTCAGTACCCATGGAGGTGTCGTCTTCAAGCGAGTCGTCGACTACAAGGGCGACAGATATATTCTCAAATACGGGGAGCGGGTCGAGCCGCGCAACGTAGAGCAGGCGGCCTGTGCCGATTCGCCCCTGGCCGAGCACATAGGCTCCCGCTGCTTCGAGGCGCTCGGCCTGCCTGCCCAAAAAACGATACTCGGCACGTATGAAGGCCGTGATGTGGTGGCGTGCAGGGATTTCATTCATGAGCTTGGCGACAACCGCTTCGATCTCGTGGTGTTCAAGAGGCTCGAGTGGCAGTATGCGGGCTGGGCGAAGCGGATTCGCGAGACCCCGCAGCTGGTCAACATACTTGGCGTGTTCGACGAGTTTCCCTATTTGGCCGGAATGGCGGAGCAGGCCGAAGAGGCGTTCTGGAAGATGCTTCTATGCGACGCGCTCCTGGCGAACTGCGACAGGCATGCGGCCAATTGGGGGTATATATACGATCGGGAGGCCGACGAACTGGTCGCGCCCGCACCCGTCTACGATTGCGGTGGTTGCTTGGTCCCGAGGCTTGCTGAGGATGAGATGGCGAGAATCGCCCTCTCGCCCGACGAGATGCGCCGGCGCGCCCTGGAATTCCCGCGGCCATATCTGATCGTGCGCGGGGGCAAGCCGACGTATCGGGAGTTTTTCGAGCTGCCGGAAGCCGAGCGCTGCCTGCGGGTTGCGCGCAGTTTCGTGCCGGAAATGGACATACCCGCCGTCCTCAACGTGATCGATGGCGCGCCTGGTCTGTCCGGGACTCACCGGGAATACCTGCGCCAGATGATAGTGTGCAGGTACGAAACGTTGCTCGAACCGCTGGCTTCCCTTCGTGCGTGAATCGCAATCGGCTCGTGGCAAGGCGGGCGTTGCGGGCGGGCGGGCCTAAAGCGATGTTCGGAACCAAAATAATGCCCGCGCCCCAAACGGCCATGCTATGCTTGCGAAAAAGCGAGATTGAAGGAGCGCGCATGGCGACAACCGTTGTTTCGATTGAAATCCCAGAGGAGCTGAGCGAGCGCTACCGAAAACTCGCCGAGTCGACCGGCAAGACGTGGGAGTATCACATCGGCGAGGCAATTGAGGGGTCGATTGGCCGCCTCGAGTACGCCTGGGAGCTTCTGGAGCTGGTAGAAGACTATCGTGCCGGCAAGCTCGACACCGTGACCATGGCCGAGTTGGCCGAAGAGTTGGGATTGGATCATGCAGCCGACGGAGAATGAGGTGGACTACGTCGCCCGGTACTTGTCCCCCTGGAACAATCCGAGGAACAAGGTGCCGCGAAGGGAATGGCACTACAGGCTCATAAAGCAGTCCATGCGGAAGAAACGGGAGCTCATCTTCTCCCAAGAGCCCATCACGAAGCTGCCGAAGCGGGGGTAATGCGACTTATGCCTACGCATGCCACGTGCGTTTTGATATCGGAGCTGAGGCGCATCGGCGCCGTTGGCGATTTGGCGCTCATGATGGAGTGCGCCACGGACGCGTGGCAGCTGAGCAACAACGCCTTCCCCTACGGCCTTGATCTGCTCGCCCGCAACCTCGTTTCGCTGGTGAGGCACGCGCTGCGGCTGTTCGACGAGAAGCCGCGTATAAAGGTGGGCAAGGCGGAGGCGTACCTTTGGGGCGATTTCCGCGGCGTGCCGCTGCGAATCTGGCTGCACGCTCCGGGAGCGCGCTGGGCGCATGCCGGGATCCGCCCCTGTATCGAGGGGGTGCTGTGCGTCGACCCCTATCTGAATCTCGACCTCATGGCGGCCTCGCCCAATGCGCGGTTCATCTTGGAGCAGCGCGCCGCTTTGGCGGAGTGCCTGTTCATCGACGAAATGCCCGAAGAGCAGCTGCTGGAGTTCATGAACCACGTCCGCGTCGTTTGAGCCGCGAGGGCGGGCCGATGGGAGCGTGTGGCCGCAGCGGGATGCAATGGACGCTCCGGGGCGCCTTATCCTCATTCGCAAGATCCTCGAAATCACGGAGTCGCTTTCAGTAAGGCTCTGCTAGACCAGAATTGACATGGATGCTCAACTTAGTTGCGCGAGCCGGAATTTAAACGCTCGCACCTGCGGATGCGTGACGAGCATTTCGCGCCGCATCGTGCGCGTGTCAATTCTGGTCTAACAGAGCTTTTTCTTTTACTTGCTGAAAACATTAGCGAACGCGAAGAGAAACAGCTGCATAAAACATTAGCACATGCTAAGATATAAGCATCAAAAGGAGGAGGTGGCGTGCAAAGACGGGAACTTGTGAGAATCCTGAAGGCCAACGGGTTTGTCTCCAAGGGAGGCACTAAGCACGAGGAGTTCTGCAAGGGGAGCCTCACGGTGATAGTGAAGCGCCGCACCGAGGTTCACGGCCAGGAGGCCAAGGCGATTCTCAGTCAGGTGGGGCTTCGTTAGCCCCGCCCCTTCCGGGGCTTTGCGTTCGCCAGTTGAAAGGCGCTGAAATGTTTTTGCCTATGCGAGTTCGAGTTCTTCGACGACGGGGAAGGCTCCGTGGCCGCCTTCTGCCTAAACGGATGGGGCGGCGCCACGTTTGGCGATGATTTCGAGGACGCCGGGGAGAGCGCGGCGGACTGGCTTGCCGGTATGG
>CAVCPR010000087.1:0-9356 GCA_963604235.1 Anaerovoracaceae bacterium
CATGGGCATTGTGCTGGCGAAAGGCATCGTGTTCAGCTTCCTCGCCATCATGCTGCTGATGCCGTGCCTGGTGCTGTTGTGTCGCCGACCGCTCGAGCGCCTGGAGCACCGCTACCTGGTGCCCAGCTTCGACGGGTTGGCGCGCGGCTGTCAGCGCATCATGGTCCCGACCGCGCTCGTGGTGGTCGTGGTTGCCGTGCCCGCGTTTCTGGCCGAGAGCCGCACGGACTTCGTGTACGGCTCGAGCGATTTCGCCTCGCCCGACAGCCAGGTTGGCCAGGAGGCGCAGCGCATCGAGGATGCGTTCGGCCAGCAGGAGAACTGGGTGGTCATGGTGCCGCAAGGTCGCTGGGCCGATGAGCAGGCGCTTGTTGACGACCTTGAAAGCCTGCCGGAAATCAGCGGTGTCACCAGCTACATCACCGTCGCCGGGCGTGCGCTTCCCGTGGACGTCGCGCCCCAGGAGCAGGTGGAACAGGTTGTGGCCGGAGGCTGGTCGCGCATCGTGCTGACCGCCGCCGTGCCCGCCGAGGGCGACGAGACGTTCTCGGCGGTGCAGCAGGTGCGCGAGAGGGCCACCGAGCGCTATGGCGACGACTATCGCCTGGTGGGCAACGCCGTTTCGCTCTACGACCTGCGCGAAACCGTGCATGAGGACTCGACGACTTCGAAACTGTTCAGCATGGCGGCCATCGGGCTGGTGCTGGCGCTCATGTTCCGCAGCTTGTCCATCCCGTTCATTGCGCTGGCTGCCATTGAGGTTGCCATTTGGATCAACCTTGCCGTCCCCTACTTCATGGGCGACACGCTGAACTACACGGGATACCTGGTCATCGACGCGGTGCAGCTCGGCGCGGCGGTGGACTACGCCATCATCTACGCCCGCGAGTATTTCGACCGGCGTCGGGAATACGGCCCGCGCGAAGCCGCTCGCTCGGCCATCAAGCACGGCGGCGTGCCCATCGTCACCTCGGCGAGCATCCTCACGTTCGCAGGCATCGCCGTGTGGCTCATCGCGAGCAACGGCGTCATCTCGCAGCTCGGCGTGCTGGTGGCGCGCGGCGCGTTCGTAAGCATGATCATGATGTTCGTATTTCTGCCCTGCCTGTTCCGCACCTTCGACTGGCTGGTGCGCAAAACCACGCTTGGCCTGCACCTTTGCAAAGCGAAGTAGGTGGCGCGCTCGAATCGCCCTCGCCGTCGGCGTGCTGGCCGAGCCGACGGCGCTGGCTGTGTGAAGCGGCCGAAGCCACACCCGGCTCACGGCCAGCGAGCCGCCCGCGCACCAAAGCCCCGCGAAGTGCGTAGGTTTTGATGCCCCGCCCATGTATACCGCCTCATTTCACCTGGAAACCTATCCGAAAGGACCTGATCATGAATAACACCTACGCACATCGCGATACTTTCGAAAACCACGCTCATTGCACCTACGCACTTGACGATAGTTTCGAAAGCGGATCGTGCCGGACCTACGCACTTGGCGACGGTTCCGACCATGCGGACCGTCCAGCCTATGCGCAGCGCATCTCGCGCATGATTTTGGCTGGAACGTTGGCCGCGACGCTTGCGGCGGCGCCCGTTTCGCAGGCGTTTGCCGTCTCTAATGGGGAAAACGGCAGCTCTGCGAGTACAGCGGCGAGCTCAGCAGGCGCGACCTCGGTCGTCTCCGCCAACAGCTCGGGCTCATCCTCCGGCAACGCAACCGCCGACAACGCCGCAAGCGCCCCCGCGAAATCGGAAACCGTGTATGCCAAGGCATCCGCAACGGGAGCGGTGGAAGGCATCTACGTGGTGAACCTCTTCGATGGGGCGCAAAGTCAGTCCGTCTGCGACCCCGGCACGTATGTGTCCGTCACCAACCTATCCACCGACCAGGTGCTTTCCAACGAAAATGGCGGCACAACATTCACCACGCAGGAAAACGAGCCTTTCTACTATCAGGGCGACCTCGCGGCAACCACGCAACTGCCGTGGGATGTCGCCATCATGTACTACCTGGACGGCAAGCAGGTCGGCGCTGACGAAATGGCGGGCGCTACAGGCACCGTGCGCGTGGAGCTGGCCGTTACCGCGCGAGCCGACGCGCCCGCCAGCGTGTCCGATTTCGCCAACAGCTTCTTGCTGCAGGCGCAGGGCACCTTCCCCGACGACGCCTTCAAGGTCACTGACTCAGGCGACGCCATTGCGGCGCACTCGGGCAGCAATACCGTGCTGTCGTGCGTGGTTTTGCCTGGTGAGAGCAAGACATTCGCCATTGAGGGCCAGGCTCGCGATTTCTGCTACGACGGTTGGCAGATTGCCGCGATGCCGCTGAGCATGGCGATTGACGTTCGCGATCAGGACACGAGCGAGCTGACCGATGCCGTAAGCGAGCTTTCGGGCGCCACCGGCAAGCTCTACGACGGCACCGAAGAGCTGCGAAGCGGGCTCGGATCGCTCTCGTCGGGTGCGGATGCACTGGTCAACGCCACTATGCAGCTCACCGACGGTGCGCTGTCGGCCTCTACGGGGGCGCAAAGCGCGGCGGCGGGCGCGGCGGGCCTTGCAAGCGGCGCTCAGCAGGCGAGCGACGGCGCGCAGAACATGGCAAGCGGTTCGCTGAGCGCGGCTGCGGGCGCCAACGAGCTCGCAGGCGGTGCGACCAACCTGCGCGATGGCGTGAACGCCGCCACTGAGGCAATGGCGCTGCTTGCGGGGAACAACGTGACGCTGCTTGGCGGCTGGAACGATTTGTCAAGTGGAATTTCCCAGGTCAACGCAGCGTTTAGTAGCGACGGATCGGCGTCGCTCACGGCCGGCTCCGCCGCGCTTGTAGCGGGCTCGAGCGCCTACGCCGACACGCTAGCCGAGGCGCTCGCGCAGGTTTCGTCCGCCGAGCAGAGCCAGCAAGCGGCTCAGACGGCCTATGCGAATGTCGCAGCCGCAGCCTACGCCAGCCCCAGCGTCGAAACCGTTTCCGCGCTCGACGGCGCCGCGCAGATGCTCGCCCAGGCAAGCGCGCAGGTGGGCGCATTCGAGGCGCTCAGCCAGGCTGTTGCGGGATATTCGCAGGTAAATGACGGAATCAACCAGCTTGATGACGGCATTTCGCAAACAGCGGCGGGCGCGGCGACCCTTGCAGCCGGCGCGCAGCAGTTTGAAGCAGGCCTCGGCGAGTACACCGCAGGCGTGAGTGCGCTCAGCGAACAGTCGGGCGCGCTCGCATCCGGCGCAACGCAGCTTTCGAGCGGCGCGAACAGCTTGGCGTCGGGCACCGCAACCTTAGCCGAGGGGAGCCAATCGCTCGCAAGCGGGACGGGGCAGGTCGCGAGCGGCGCGAGCGAGCTTGCATCCGGGGCGGCAAGCCTTGCAAGCGGCTTGGATACGCTCTCATCCGGAACCTCGCAGACCCACTCGGGTGCGAAATCCCTGGCCAGCGGCGCGAGCTCGGCGGCTTCGGGCAGCACGACGCTCTCATCGGGCGCGAAGGAGCTTGCCGATGCGACTCGGAGCATGGACGACGAAATCCTCGACAAGCTGCAGGAAACCATCGACGAAAAGCTGGGCCACGGCTACACGCTGCACTCCTTCGTGGACGCGAGCAACGAAAACGTGGAAGCGGTCCAATTCGTCTACGTGGTCGACGGCATCAGCAAGGACGACGCGGCGAGTAGCGGCAACTCGAACGAGTCGGCCAGCTCCAAGGCGGGCGGCGCAGCGAATAACGAAACCGATGATTCCCAAACATTCCTCGACCGCCTCCTCGCGCTCTTCGAGTAGCGAGAATCACCCGTCTGCAAGCGCCAGTCGCAGGCGATGAAGATCGGCGTCCGACTCTTCAAGTAGCGAAGGCAACTCGCCTGCAAGCGGGTTAACGGGCGACTTCGTAAGCGGGTTTGCACTTGGTCCCGGCCTTGCTACGCGCCCACCAGGTCCATGAGCTCTTGCTTGCTGTGCACGTCGAGTTTCGCGTAGAGGTGCTTGGAGTGGCTGCGGACGGTGTTCTCCGTCAGGTAGAGCGTTTCGGCGATGTAGCTCTTCGTGCGGCCCTTGCACAGCATCTTCATCACCTCAAGCTCGCGCGGCGTCAGCCCGTGCGCCTGCCCCACCGCGTCGCAGCGCTCGTCGATGCTGCGATGGTCCTCAGGCGCGCTGGCCCGCTCGCCGGACAGCTCGGCGAAGATCCACTTCGTGTCCTGGTCGCGCAGCTCGAGGCAGAACGTCCCCACCAGCGCCAGCGCGAACATGAGCACCGTAGTGGTTGCGGCGTCGAATTCACCAGCGGAAACCACCGAAGCGACGATGGACCCGATGGCGAACGGCGCCGTGTACGTTGCCCAGCCAATGCCGAACGCCAGTGGCGAAGAGAGTTTCGTATGCCGCGCGACATCCGCGACGGTGAGCCACGTCGAGAGCACCAGCAAATCCCACGCGCTGCTCTCGACGCAACGGATGGCCTTCACCTGCGGCAGCAGCGCCTGGCACAGCACGTCCGCCGCCAGAAGCACCAGAACGATTCTCCACAGCTGCGGGAAGTTGAACGACTTCTTCGCGCCAATGACCAGGCCGAACACCACCGCTGAAATAACAACTTCGCACGCGCGCCCCAGCAGGAACACATCGGCGGGCGCGGAGCTTTGATTGCCGTAGGACTTCCCCACCAAAAACGCGGTGACGAAGGCGAGCGCGGCCACGGCCACGGCGACCTTCCACATTCCGAGCAGGTTCTCCGGCTCGAATCGGACGGTCCCCTGCGCACGGTTCGGGGTGTCCAAGAGCGCCA
Source organism: Anaerovoracaceae bacterium (assembly GCA_963604235.1). GTDB lineage: Bacteria > Actinomycetota > Coriobacteriia > Coriobacteriales > Eggerthellaceae > Senegalimassilia. The sequence continues at coordinate 4,763 of CAVCPR010000087.1, forward strand.
TGCGGCACAGAAGCACCGACGCGATGGGCAGCACCATGGTGATGGCGCACGAAAGCGGCAGCGGACTGAAATGCGCAAGGCACTTGAGAATGGACGCCGCGATGTTCGCGATGAGCAGATGCGCAACCGCCGTGCGCGTGTCGAGGCGCACGTAGTAGCTGCCCCATTGCAGGTACAGCCAGCCCAGCACGCAAGAGCATACGATGGCGATCGGCGTCTGCAGAAACGAAAGAACCGGCGTTGCGAAGGCGAGTACGAGCACAGCCGAGCCCGCAGCGCCAAGCGCCGCGGCAACGTATCCCGCAGCCGCGCCGCTGACAAACCGGGGCGTCTTGCGCGCGATGAAGCCGAACGCCACCATTGCCGCCGCCAGCACGAGATAGGATGCCTGCCAGGAGAACTGCCCCTCGGGGGCGGAACCGGCCGCGGCGTTGATCAGAAACGCCCATGCCAGGGTGCAGCAGATGCCGATGGAGGCGAAACGCGGGCGTGCGCCGACCTGCTTCGGCGCCGCCCCTTCTGCGCGGCGGCTTTCGGTCGCGGATTGCGTCGGCGCCGGCGCAATCCCGGCGGGTTTGTCGTTGTTGCTCGTGGATCTCAAGGCTTCAATTCTCTCTCGTCTTTGAGCGGAACCGCTTGCGGCACGCATCATTTGTTTCGCCGCCAAGCCCCGCCGTTCGTTGCTCTGCGATTTGCGGTGCCATCCCCTGCTGGGTGCTCGCTGACGCACCGCTTCGGCCGGAGCCGGCGCATTTCCCCATCTCTCAATTGCTCGTTGCGCATGATAGCACGCGCCCGCGGCACCTGCAGGCCACACAACGTTGACCGAATGGCGCATCAATATACCCACACCCATACCATCTGGGAAAACGCCCCATTAACCCGGTTCGTGTGACCCCTCTCCCCACCGATTTCACCCGGTTTTGCGCATGGCTCGCCCCAGCAGCGGGTGAAGCCGGCGCCGTCCCGTCCGCGTATCGTGTACCTCAACGACCGCACGGCCGATGATCGATAACCGGCCGCAGCGTCGAGAAAAGGAAAACGGAAAGGACGAGAATGGATTTGACCGAGGGTCTGAACCTGACGCAGTCGCGTCGCAACTTCATCAAGGCCGCGGGCGCCACCGTGCTCGCCGGCGCTGCCGCCGCCGCGCTCGGCGGCTGCCAGGCCAAGGGCAAGACCGAGAACAAGAACAACTTCGCGCAGTCCATTGGCGAAATCGATTGGGACGAGGAAACCGACGTGCTGATCGTCGGCGGCGGCTTGGCGGGCCAGGCCGCGGCTGCCACGGTTGCCACCGAGGGCAACGGCGCCAAGGCGCTGCTGCTCGAGAAGGGCGCGCTCGTGCTCGGCGACGGCGACAGCCCGTTTTCCGCCGGCCGCGTGCTATGGACCGACGACGAGCACGCCGAGGGCTTCCGCCAGTATCTCTACGAGCTGCGTGGCGAAATGGACAACACCCCCGACGCCGTGCTCGACGCCTTTGCTGCGGGCATCCATGAGAACCGCACCTGGCTGGAGAGCCTGCCCGGCTTCCAGGACGGTTACATCAAGGCCACGACGCATTTCCACCCCGGCACCGGCGACACCTGCTACCCCGAGTACGCCGAGCTGCCGCACGGCTACAACCTGGGCGTCCTCTACTTCAAGGACGAGAAGTACGACCACGTCATCAAGTTCGTGAACTCCGTGTTCGCCGAAAACAAAAACATCACGCACAAGCTGAACGCCCCGCTGACCGCGCTCATCCAGGACCCGGAGAGCAAGGCCGTGCTCGGCGGCGTGTACACCTACGAGGGCAACACCATCTACGTGAAGGCCAACAAGGGCGTCATCATGTGCTGCGGCGGCTTCGAGAACAACAAGCAGATGCGCGCCGACTACCTCTCCGCCGCCACCGCGCGCTGCATCGCCGGGCGCATGAACACCGGCGACGGCCACTACATCTGCGCGCGCATCGGCGCCGACATGTGGCACATGAACAGCTGCGCGGGCATGTGGACGAGCGTCTCGCCCATCGAAGGCGAGGACGTAACCATGCGCACCCCCAAGCAGTTCGGCATCACGGTGGCCGAAAACGGGCGCCGCTTCTTCATGGACTGGGATTCCGACCATGAGCACGACTGGGAGGTCATCGACCAGAACCCGCTCAACATCAACGTGGGCAGCCGCCACGGCCACATGCAGTTCGGTGGCGAATGGCCGCATCTGCCCATGCCGAAGACCACGTGGTACATCCTTGACGACGAGGGCTACCAGAAGATGATGGCGTACTCGACCGCGCCGAACTTCGAGCCGTCGAGCGAGGGCTACGGCTTCACCGCCGACACCATCGAGGAGCTGGCGGACAAGGCCGGCATCAACAAGACCGAGCTGGTGAAGACGGTGGCGCAGTGGAACGAGTACTGCGAAGCCGGCAGCGACCCTGCGTTCTTCCGCCCCGAGAAGACGCTGACCCCCGTGAAGGGCGCGCCGTTCCATGCCTGCCACTGCTCCACCACCCTGCTGAACACCGACGGCGGCCCGCGCCGCAACGAGCGCGCGCAGATCATCGACCTGAACGGCGATGTGATCCCGAACCTGTATTCGGCCGGTGAGTTCGGCAGCGTCTGGTGCGACATGTACAACGGCGGCGGCAACCTGGGCGAATGCTGCGCGTTCGGCCGCATCGCCGTGCGCAACGTGCTGGGCATCGCCTAAGGGCTGAGACGAAGGAGGAAATTCGATGACCGAATCCGAAGAGTCGAAGCGCGCAACGGGCGTTGGCGAGACCGCCGAGGACGCGGCGTCCGGGCAGCCGAGCGCCAAGAAAGCCGTCAACAAGCGGCAACGACTCGGCATCGCGCTGGGTTGCGTGGTCGTGGTGCTGGTGGTTGCCGGCGCGGGCTTCGCGGTCTGGCATGAGCAGCCAAGCTTCTGCAATGCCATCTGCCACAGCCCGATGGATCCGTACCTGCCCACGTACGAGGCGACGCCCGGCCAGTCGGCTACCGACAAGTGGGGCAACAAGGTCGAGGATGCCGGCAGCATGCTTGCCGCGGTGCACAACCAGGTGGGAAAGACCTGCATGGATTGCCATGTGCCGCAGCTCGACGAGCAGATGACCGAGGGCGCGGAATGGGTGACGGGCAGCTACGACAGCACGCTCGGCGAGCGCACCGCCACGCAGCTGGTCGAGGCGCGCGGGCTGGAGAACTCCGACGAGTTCTGCATGAACTCGAGCTGCCACCCCTACGGCCGCGACGAGCTGGAGAAGAAGACGGCGTGGATGGGCAAGATCAACCCGCATACGCCGCAGCATGGCGAGCAGAAGTGCACCACGTGCCACAAGGCGCACCGTGCGAGCGTGAACTACTGCACGCAATGCCACACCGACGCCATCGTGCCTGATGGATGGCTGAGCTATACCGATAGCAAGCTGCTGGAGGAAGCCGCCGGCGTGAGCCAGTAGGCGCGAATGGGTGCGCTTTGATTGCGCACGTATCGCCAATAGCGATGGCGCAAAAAAGCGGGGCCGAGCTTTTGCTCGGCCCCGCTTTTCGTTGCTTCGGGGTGGTTTCGTGTATTTGCCAACCGCAGCAAATGTCGCAGGCAGCCGCCGAAAGAGCGATGCGCATTTCCCGGGCGGGCTGGCGAACGCGGTGAACGCCGGTCGGCAAGCCCATGTCATCCCGGCGTATGTCGTCGCCCTGGTCGAGCGTTCGTTCGGCAAAAGTGTGGCGCGCTTCGCGCTTCCTATTACTGCGCGCCCTTGGGGCCGAGGTGCGGCCGGGCGTCAGGCTTTGCCCGAGGCCGCGTTGCCGCTCGCCGCGATGAAGAAGAAGGCGACCCAGGCGGCGGCGATTATGACGATGCGCACGTTCTTGTTCAGCCCTTTTGCCCGGGGCGAGCTCAGCATGAGGACCGTGAGCGGCACGGGGAACATGAGTATCCAGCCGAGCACCCAGAGCCAGGTCATCCGCTTCTTCTTGGGCGCGGCCGATGATTGCGCGGCCTTGCGGGCCTGCTCCCTTTGCGCGCGCTGGCGCCCCTTTTCGAACTGGTAGCCCGCCTCCTCCTGGTCGGAGAGGGACACCTTTATCTTCAAGGCGCCGTCGTCCACGCCGATGGTCGAGCCGCAGCAGGGGCACTCCGCTATTTCCTGGCCGGGAGCTATGTCCAGGGGCGAATTGCAGTTTGGGCAGTTGAGGCTCGTGACTTTCATGACGACTCCGTTTCCCGGCCTTGTTCGTTCGGGGAATCATTATTGCATATGCGGCGGGGTTCGGATGGTGGGCGGGTTTCGCCGCAGGCGATAGCCGTTTCTTTGGGGTTTGGGGTTGTTCGTCAGTGAGTGCCTTCGAGTCGTTTTTGGCCGCACTTGCGTACGGCCCTACAGACATATTCCGCTTTCCTTTCGTAGAGGCATTCCGGATTGGTGGATTCTTTGAGCCGTCCCAGCGAGGCGGCGCCGTAGGCGGCCCGAGCGGACGGCAATTCAGGTAAGGCTGATTCTCGTCATGGGTGGATTTCGTTGCCGCCTCCCTTTGTGACAGGTTTATACGCTGGGAGCCGTTGATTCGTTTTCTGGCGAAAGGGGTTTCCCGTGGACGGT
>CAVCPR010000088.1:0-9208 GCA_963604235.1 Anaerovoracaceae bacterium
GCAACCGCAGCTTCAACCGCGACGACCGCGGCGGCAAGCGCGACTTTGCGCGCAATGACGACCGCGGCGTCAACCGCAACTTCAAGCGCAACGACGACCAGGCGCAGTCCCAGGGCGAAGGCGCTCGCGACGAGCGTGCCCCCAAACGCGACTTCCGCCACTACAACACCTCGAAGGACCCGCGCCGCAAGTTCGAGCGCAGCGGCGACGGCAAGCCCCGCGGCGACCGCGGCGACCGCGGCGACTCCCGTGGCGGCTCCTTCAACAAGCAGGGCAGCCACGGCGGCGCAGGTCGCAACGACCGCAACGCCGACGCGAACAAGGCGCCCCGCCGCCACAAGAGCAAGGCAACCCCGGCGCGCCTCGCGGCGCTCGAGGTCGTGCGCACCGTGCGTGAGCGCAACGCGTTTGCGCAGGACGTCATCGCCACGGTGATCGACAAGTCCACCATGTCGGTCGAGGACCGCTCCTTCGCCACGCTGCTCGCGCTCGGCACGGTCTCGGCCGTCGGCACGCTCGACGAAATCATCGACCGCGCGCTCGACACGCCCGAGGACGTCTTCCGCGAAACGCGTGACGCGCTGCAAATTTCCACCTACGAGATCTTCTTCCTGGGCAAGGAGGCGCACGCCGCCGTCGACCAGGGCGTGGAAATGGTGAAGTCGTTCAGCCCCGGGCCTGCCGCACGCGTGGCCAACGCCGTGCTGCACAAGATCGTGCGCCTGCGCCTGGAGTTCCCGTTCGGCAACCCCAACACCGACATCGAGGCGCTCGCCCGCACGCAGGCGTTCCCGGCGTGGATGGCGCGCAAGCTCATGGAGGAAATGGGCCCGCAGGCCGCTATCGACTTCATGCGCGCCTCCAACGAGCAGGCGCCGCTGTACGTCGGCATCAATGCCTGCAAGGCTACCGACGAGCAGGTCAAGCGCGCCTTCGAGCGCGCCGAGGAAGTGGCCGAGCCGGTCACGCTCGGCGACGGCGAGGTTCCCGGCTGCCTGCGCGTTCCCGAAAGCCGCGCGCTGCTGGTGCCCGCGCTCGCGCGCCTCATCTCCCAGGGCAAGATCCTCGTGTCCGATGCCGCCGCGCAGCTGGTCGCCGCGAGCGTGCTGCCCGAGGAAAAGCCCGAAAGCGTTCTTGAGGTGGGCGCCGGGCGCGCCACGAAGACCATCCTGCTGCAGAGCGGGGCGGTCCGCAAGTACGGAACGCAAATCGAAGAATACGTTACTATCGACAATCACGCCTACAAGACGCGCCTGTTGCAGGAACGCGCCGAAACCTACGGCGTGAACGTCACCGAGGCCTTCACGGGCAATGCCATGGAGCTCGACAACATCATGCCGGAGCGCACCTTCGACTTCATCTTCGTCGACGCGCCCTGCTCGGGCTTGGGCACGCTGCGCCGCCATCCGGAAATCCGCTGGCGCACGTCCGAGAACGACATCCCGCGCTTCGTGAACACCCAGGTCGAGCTGCTGAAGGCGGCCGCGCGCCACGTCAAGCCCGGCGGCAGCCTGGCGTATTCCACGTGCACGGTCACGCGCGAGGAGAACGCCGGCTCCATCAAGGCGTTTTTGGAAAGCGAGGAGGGTGCGTCCTTCAAGCTCGCGCCCATCGGCGAGCGCAGCAGCGTGGTCACGCGCCTCGCACCCGGTTCCTCGGATGCGCACTTCGCCGTTCGCTTCGTGAAAGAGGCGTAACGGTTTAAGGAAAATTCGTTACAAGCAAAGTTCAGCAACTTCAGAAGGGGGTCGAGACGAGATGGAACCGAATTACGAAGAGGTGGCGGGACGAATTCGCGCCCTGCGCGAGGACATGGGGCTGACCATGCAGGAAATGGCCGAAGCGACCGGGCGCAGCCTCGCCGAGTACGAGGCGCAGGAGTCCGGGCGGCAGGACATGTCCTTCACCTTCCTGTATAAGAGCGCCGCGAAACTCGGCGTCGACCCCATCGAGCTGCTCACCGGCGAGACGCCGCACCTGTCGGGCTACACGCTCACCCGCGCTAACGAGGGGCTTGCCATCAAGCGTCGCGCGGGGCTCGAGTACCTGCACAAGGCGCCGCACTACCGCAACAAGCTCGCCGAGCCGTTCTTCGTGACGGCGGAATACCGCGAGGACTTGCAGGATCAGCCCATCCACCTGTCCTACCATGCGGGCCAGGAGCTCGACTACATCCTGGAGGGGCGCATGCGCTTCCAGTACGAGGAGCACACCGAGGAGCTCGGCCCGGGCGACATGCTGCTCTACGATTCGGGCCGCGGTCACGGCATGATCGCCATCGACGGCGCGCCGTGCAAATTCCTGGCCGTCGTCCTCAAGCCGCAGGACCTTGTTTAGAAAGCTTTTAGAACCTATGCGAAACATCAACGAACGCTACTGCGAAGAAACCTACAGCGACGACAAGCAGCTCACCAGCTTCAAGGTCACCTGCCCCGACACCTTCAACTTCGGTTACGACGTGGTTGACGACATCGCCGTGGCCGACCCCGACCGCCGCGCCATGATGTGGGTGAACCCCGAGGGCGAGGAGCACCTGTTCACCTTCGCCGACATGAAGAAGTGGTCCGACAAGACGGCGAACTACCTCGCCGCCAACGGCATCGGCAAGGGCGACTTCGTCATGGTCATCCTGCGCCGCCACTACCAGTTCTGGTTCGTGGCCACGGCGCTCGCGAAACTCGGCGCGGTCATGGTGCCCGCCACCTTCATGCTCAAAGAGCACGACCTGGAATATCGTCTCAACGGCGCGTCGGTCAAGGCCGTCATCGCCACGTCCATCGGAGACATCGCCCAGGTCACTGACAATGTGGTCGCCTCCTGCCCCTCGGTGGAGAAGCTCTTCTTGGTCAACGGTGCCGGCGGCGGCACCACGCCGGTTGACGCGGAAGGCAACTTCGCAACCGATGCCGGCCCGGTTGGCGCGGTGCTCTCCGGCCCGGCGGGCATCTGTGCGGCCCCGGCCACGCGCGCCGGCTGGCTCGACTTCAACACCGGCGTTCGCGAGGCCCCCGAAGGCTTCGAGCGCGTGGAAACCCACGTCGGCGAGCCGATGCTCATGTACTTCAGCTCCGGCACTTCCGGCAACCCCAAGATGGTACTGCATGACAGCTACTACGCGCTCGCGCACCTGGTCACGGCCAAGCATTGGCACAACGTGGTGCCCGACGGGCTGCACTTCACCATCGCCGACACCGGCTGGGGCAAGGCCGTGTGGGGCAAGTACTACGGGCAGTGGCTCATGGAGGCGTGCGTGCTCACGTACGACTTCGACCGCTTCCATCCCGAGGAAATCCTCGAGCTCATCGGCCGTTACCAGGTGACCACGCTGTGCTGCCCGCCCACGATGTACCGCATGATGATGCAGGCCGACGTCGACGCCTTCGACCTGAAGTCGCTCGTGTACTGCACCACGGCCGGCGAGGCGCTCAACCCCGACCTGTACGACTTCTGGAAGGATCACACGGGGCTGACCATCTACGAGGGCTTCGGGCAGACCGAAACGCCGCTTACGGTGGCGAACCTGACGAACTCCACGCCGCGCCCCGGCTCGATGGGCCATCCCTCCCCGGCGTTCAACATCGAAATCCAGCGCGGCGACGGCAGCCGCTGCGACGTGGGCGAGACGGGCGAGATCTGCATCGACGTGCACGAGAAGGCGCCCGGCATCATGCTGGAGTACTACCGCAACCCCGAGAAAACCGACGCGGCGGTCTTCGGCGGCTGGTACCACACCGGCGACACGGCGTGGGTCGACGAGGACGGCTACTTCTGGTACGTCGGGCGCAACGACGACGTCATCAAGTCGTCGGGCTACCGCATCGGGCCCTTCGAAATCGAAAGCGTGATGCTCGAGCACGAGGCGGTGCGCGAAGTGGCCGTCACCGGCGTGCCCGACCCGGTGCGCGGCAAGGCCGTCAAGGCGACGGTGGTGCTCGCCGCGGGATTTTCCGGCAGCGAGATGCTCACCAAGGAGCTGCAGCAGTGGGTCAAGCAGCGCACCGCGCCGTACAAGTACCCGCGCATCATCGAGTATGTGGAGGCGCTGCCGAAGACCGTCAACGGCAAGATCCGCCGCGCGGCCATCCGCGAGGCCGACGAGAACGCCAACCACGAACCGAAGACGAAGGTGCCCGAGGGCTTGGTGTAATGGCCGGTAGGGAAGCGGTTGGCGCGGAAGAGGCTGGCGAAGTGGTCGAGGGCGTCCCGATTGCGGGCGCGTCCCTTGGCGTGCCAGATGCGGGCGGGCCCGTTGGCGCTGCGCGTTTCGGCGTGCGCACGCTGCCGCCGGTCGTCGTGGTGAGCGGGCACTACGGGGCGGGGAAGACCAACCTCGCCCTGAACCTCGCCTTCGACGCCGCGGCAGCCGGCTTTGCGGTCGCCTTGGCCGACTTGGACGTGGTGAACCCCTACTTCCGCTCGAGCGATCACGCGTCGGCGCTTTCGCAGGCCGGCATCGAGCTGATCGCCCCGGCGTTCGCGGGCACCACGCTCGATTCGCCGGGCATCAGCGGCAAGGTGGCCACTGCGGTCTTGTGGGCGCGCGAAGGTGCGGCTGGGGAAGCGGGCGGCGCGGGCGAATCCGCGAACCAGCCCGGCGAGTCCGCCGAGCGAACCGCCGCCCAACCCGCCGGACCCGCCCGCCGCCTGCTCATCATCGATGCGGGCGGCGACGACGTCGGTGCGACGGCGCTCGGGCGTTTCGCGCGCGTGGTCGCGGAAGGCCCGTACGCGATGCTGCACGTGGTCAACCGCAGCCGCAACCTCACGGCTACCCCGCAAGAGGCGCTTGCCATCCTGCGCGAGGTCGAGACGGCCTCGCACTTTCGGGTCACGGCGATCGCCAACAACACCCACCTTGCCGACCAAACCACGCCCGAAGTCCTTGCGCGCGGCGCGCAGTTCGCCCGCGCGGTCGCCGACTTCGCCGGCGTGCCGCTCGCCTTCTCCACGGTTGAACATTCCCTTGAGAAGGCTGCAAGCGACCTCGGCGTGGTTTATCCTGTTCGCATACTGGTGCGAAAGCCCTGGGAGTAGCGCGGGGGCGCGGCTTCCCGGGCGCACCAAAGCGGCCGCATACCAACCTGCTCGGCGGTCGCAAACCGGCCCGCCGGCTACCCGGCACCGGCCACCCGGCCGACCAAGACGAGAAAGGCGGAACATGGCGAGAATCGTCGTCGATGATGGCTTCTGCAAAGGCTGCGGGCTGTGCGTGGACGCCTGCCCCGAGCACATCATCGAGCTGGATAAGACGCGCATCACGGCGAAGGGCTACCACCCGGCGCGCCTGCTTGACGCGGGCACATGCACGGGCTGCATGTCCTGCGCCACGATGTGCCCCGACGTCGCGATAGAGGTGATGCGCTGATGAGTGCCGAAAAAGTCCTCATGAAAGGCAACGAGGCCATGGCCGAGGCGGCCCTGCGCGCCGGTTGCAAGTTCTTCTTCGGCTACCCCATCACGCCGCAGACCGAGGTGGCGGCCTACATGGCCAAGCGCATGCCGAAGATCGGCGGCACGTATCTGCAGGCCGAATCGGAAATCGCGGCCATCAACATGGTCTACGGCGCGGCGTCTGCCGGCGCGCGCGTGATGACTTCGTCGTCCTCGCCGGGCGTGTCGCTTAAGGGCGAGGGCGTTTCCTACATGGCCGGCGCCGACCTGCCGGGCGTCATCTGCAACGTGCAGCGCGGCGGCCCGGGCCTCGGCGGCATCCAGCCCTCGCAGTCCGACTACTGGCAGGCCACGCGCGCCATGGGTCACGGCGACTTCCAGGTGCTCGTGTTCGCGCCGTCGACCGTGCAGGAAATGGCCGATCTGTGCTACCTGGCGTTCGAAAAGGCTGACGAGTACCGCATGCCCGCGATGATCCTCTCCGACGGCATGCTCGGCCAGATGATGGAGCCGGTGGTGCTGCCCGACCCGGTGCAGTCGCTGCCGGAAAAGCCGTGGGCGACCACGGGCCACAAAAACGCGCGCAAGCACAACATCGTCGACTCGCTGTATCTTACCGCCGAGGAACTCGAACGCCTGAACGTCGAGCGTTTCGAGCGCTACGAGCTGGTGAAAGCTCGCGAGCAGCGCGCCGAGCGCTTCATGTGCGAAGATGCCGAGGTGGTGCTAGTCGCATTCGGCGCCACCGCGCGCATTGCGCACTCCGCGGTGGTACGCGCCCGCGCCGAGGGCATCAAGGCGGGTCTCATCCGCCCCATCACGCTCTGGCCGTTCCCGACCGAGGCCATCGAACAGTCCATCGGCACCGCCCACGCGTTCCTGTCGGTGGAGATGAACATGGGTCAGATGGTCGACGACGTGCGCCTGGCGGTTGACGGCCGCGCGGCGGTGGAGTTCTTCGGGCGCACCGGCGGCGTCATCCCCACGCCCGACGAGGTGCTTGAACACGTTCGCGAGTTGGCAGAAAAGGCAGGTGAGTAGCATGACGAATACGGAAGAGCGCGCCGTGAGCGCGCAGGCCGGCGCCCCGGGCGCGACCGCAACCGGCGCCGCCCCCGCAACTGAACGCCCCGAGCGCGTCGTGTTCAGCCGCCCGAAGTCGCTGCTGCCCGTGGTGACGAACTACTGCCCGGGCTGCCCGCACGGCATCGTGCACCGCCTGGTGGCGGAAACCATCGACGAGCTGGGCATCGAGGGCGAGACCGTCGGCGTCGCGCCGGTTGGCTGCGCCGTCACCGCCCCCGACTTCTTCGGCTGCGACATGATCGAGGCCGCGCACGGGCGCGCCCCGGCGGTGGCCACGGGCGTCAAGCGCGTGCTGCCGAACAACGTCGTGTTCGCCTACCAGGGCGACGGCGACCTGGCCTCCATCGGCATGGCGGAAACGGTGCACGCGGCCACGCGCGGCGAGCACATCACCGTCATCTTCATCAACAACGCCATCTACGGCATGACCGGCGGGCAGATGGCTCCCACGAGCCTGCCCAACCAGGTGACGCAGACCAGCCCCTACGGCCGCGACGTGTCGACGGCGGGCTACCCCGTGCGCGTGTGCGAGCTGCTCGCGACGCTCGACGGGCCGGCCTACCTCGAGCGCGTGACGGTGGACACGCCCAAGCACGTGCGCCAAGCCAAGCGCGCCATCAAGAAGGCGTTCAAAAACCAGATCGACGGCGTGGGCTATTCGCTCGTGGAAGTGGTTTCGACCTGCCCGACGAACTGGGGTTTGACGCCGCAGGACAGCTTTGAGTGGATGCGCACGAACATGCTGCCGTACTATCCGCTGGGCGTCTATCGCGACGTGGTGGCCGAAGGCTTCGCGAACGCCGCCGAAGCCGCCGCCGCCCGCAACGCCGACTGCCCAGTGGCACACCCGGAAAAGCACGCAAGCAGGGAAGGGGCAGCCAAATGAGCGAGGAAATGAACGTGTCTGCAGCCGCGCCAGCGCCCGCGGCCGAGGTCTCTGCCGCCGTGTCGCCTGCGGCAGAGACTGCCCCCGGTGCCGCTACTCCGCGCCGCACCATGCAGGCGGTGCTGGCCGGCTTCGGCGGGCAGGGCATCCTGTTCGCGGGCAAGATCATCGCCAACGCGGCGCTCATCGAGAACCGCGAGGTTTCGTGGCTTCCCAGCTACGGCCCGGAAATGCGCGGCGGCACCGCTAACTGCAGCGTATGCATTGCCGACGAGCCCATCGGCAGCCCGCTCGTGCTCGCGCCCGACGTGCTGCTGGTGATGAACCAGCCGTCGCTTGACAAGTTCGAGCACAGCGTGCAGCCAGGCGGCCTCGTGGTGGTCGACAGCACGCTCGTGCCGCGCATCCCGGACATCCCCGGCGTGCGCGTTTGCGCGGTTCCCGCAACCCAGATGGCCGAAGAAGCCGGCATCAAAGTGCTCGCGAACGTCATCTTGGTGGGCAAGCTCTTCGCTGAAACGCGCTTCTGTTCGGAAGAGGCCATCCAAGCAGCAGTCGAGAAAGTAGTCCCCCCAAGCAAGCGAGACAAGCTAGCAGCCAACCTCCAAGCCCTGCAGCTAGGCATAAACGCGTAAGCGAGTACCTGAGTAAGGCAACTCCAACAATGCAGTGACGCTTGCAGCCGGATTGCCGCGTGGGATGCGAACGGTTCACCCGTTCGCATCCCGCAAAGGTTGACCCCCAAAGAAAAGTCACCGTGGCAACCAAATTCCGGGGCCCGAACGCATGTTGAACCAAATCAGAAACCGCCGAAGCCGCGCCGCAAATCTACGCATAAATACGCACCCCTACACGGCATTGCTCCTATGGCCTCTGCTCCACGAACCCAACTCCTTTCATCGAACGTGATAAAATCACTTTCAACGAAAGGAGAAACCAATGCTGCTCGATCTTACGGTGGGGAATTGGATGTCGTACGGGGGCGAGGCTCAGCTCAACATGCTGGGCTCCCTCGAGCGTCAGCATAAAGAGACGCTTGCTAAGCTGCCGGGATGGCGCAGCAAGTACATCCTGCCTGCGGCTGCGGTGTATGGTGGAAATGCGTCGGGTAAGACGGCGCTGTTCAAGGCTCTTGCCGCGTTGAAGACCATGGCCACGGTTGACGCGGGTGCGGATGGCGTTTTGCCTGTTGACGCATTCCGTCTCAACGACGCTGATGCTTCTACCTCTCTCGATATCACGTTCCTCGCTGGCGAAAATGTCTATCGACTCTACGTGGAGGCGAGCCCGACTGCTGTCGCCTACGAGTTGCTCGAGCTAGTGCGAGAGAAGGGGAGTACGGCGCTTTACGAACGCGAGGCCGTAAACGACAGCGGTTATTCCTTCACATTTGACGAAGCCTTTTTCTCTAAGTCAAACCACGTAAACTATGTCGCACAGAGCACGCGTGCAAATCGGCTGTTCTTGGAAAGCGCCGTTTCGCAGAACGTTGTCGAACTAGAGGAAGCGCATAACTGGTTTGTTGAAACGCTCGAGCTGGTGGGCGTCGGGTCACAGGCGTGGTCATTCGCCACAGCTGCCGGTACTCAGGAGGGGTTCCTTGACTTTGCTGGCGACGCTCTGTCTCGCTTGGACACGGGGATATCGCGCCTTGTCGCTGAGCCGGTTGGTCCCGAGGCGCTTCCGAAGGATGCTTCGTTGCGCCGCCGCATAGCAGAATTAGGCGATGACGAAGTGGTCACGGTGGTGCTGGAAGTCGAGGCGGGCGATTACGGCTTCGAAATGCTGACCGTGCGCTCGGCTGGCGGGCGCCCCGAGGTGCAGCGTCTGCGCACTGTGCATGTC
>CAVCPR010000089.1:0-9083 GCA_963604235.1 Anaerovoracaceae bacterium
GGCTTCGAAACCCAGCTCGTGCAAGCGGTGCTGTAGGGGGCGTTCGCTGCCGGACGATGCCGCCTTGCGCGTTGCTTCGTCTCATCCGTCTACCGCTGTCTCGTTCGATAAATATGTGTCGCGCCCTTCGGGCGCTCTCCAATTGGGGCTGAGCTTGCGCTCAGCCCTACGGAGTTTTTACAGCTAAATTTCGCTTTCTATCAGGCATTTCGTAGGTGCGATCGCAAGATCGCACAGCATAAAAGCGCCGAAGGCGCGCCACCATTTTGCCGAGCGCATGCTCGGCCAGGCCGTCGACGATACCGGGATGGTGATGCCTCATCGGCCGACCGGCATTCGCCCTGCCCTCGCCTATGCCTCCTCGGCCGTTCTGCAGCTTTATGGCCGTTTCAGGTGCGTGTTATTTCTGATCTAACGGAGCCTTCCTATCCGACGTGGCCGCCCGTGTCTTCATTAGTTCACCACTTGTAACTATTTTGCGGATGCGGGTTGACTCATGTTGACTCTGGCTTACTTATGCCTACTATGTTAGCCGAAGATTACCTTTTGGCGACGCCCCCTGTGCGGGGCGCGCCCGGAAGAGGGCAGGAGCGAACATGGATGAGCAGGCATACCGCATCGGGCTGGAGCGGAAACTCGTGCACCATTGCGCGCCGACATTGGCGGCCCTGAAGCCCGCGAGCCTGTTCACGTGTCGAGACGACGTCGCCTGCGGACTTGCTTCAGCCGCGCCTGCTTCGCAAAGCCCCGAGGCGTTTGAAGTTGCATTCGCCAGTGAACTTTCCGCCTGCCGCGACAAGTTGGCGCCGTGCGGCGTGCGCATCGAGGTGCTTGCGCGACGCAAATCCGGAATCCTGCTGTACGTGTATCGTCCGACGCTGCTGCGCGCACAGCTGGCGCAGCGTCGCGTGGCCGCCTATCTGCACAGCGAGGGTTACGACCCGTCCGACCTCGGCGCGTGCATCATGAAGCTGCATCGGCGCATTTGCGGAACCGACCTCGCAGCCAAGCTCTCGGGGTCGTGCGCATTTCCGCACGAAATCGGGTTCTTCTTGGGTTATCCCTACGACGATGTGGTGGGATTCATCGAGAACAAGGGAGAGAACTGCCTGTGCGTCGGCTGCTGGAAGGTATACAGCAAGCAACGCGATGCCGAGGCGTGCTTCTGCCGATACAAGACGCAAACGGCCGCGTACGAGGACCTGTACGACGGCGGGGTTTCCATCGAATGTCTGGCCACCGTCGATGAGAAGCGCGCGCGGCGCGAGGCTCTCGCGCAAGCCGGGTAGGCGCTGCGCCTGACGAGGGGCGCGCCCGGGACGGGTCACGCCGGCGGCTGCGGAAAGCTCGCGCGGCCGATATGCCGGTGGCCGCAACGGGTTCGTGCTGCCGAGCGGCGTCCGGCCAGCTTGCCCGGCTGTCCGGTCACCTGTCCGGCGATTCGGCAAGTCGGCCGCCCAGCTGCCTCGGCAGCCCGGCCATCCGGTCATCCCGCGCACGCGGCGCCTCCCTCGTTCGGCACAGACCGACAAGCAATCCAGACTTCGAAGAAGAGGAGCACATCATGAGCAAGGCAGCGATCATTTACTGGAGCGGCACCGGAAACACCGAGGCCATGGCGGACCTGGTGGCGCAGGGCGTGCGCGCGGCGGGCGGCACCGCCGACCTCATCCAGTGCGGCGATTTCTCCGTCGACCGCATCGCCGATTACGACACCTTCGCATTCGGCTGCCCGGCGATGGGCGACGAGGAGCTTGAGGACACCGAGTTCCTGCCGATGTACGACGAGGTGGAGCCGGCGTTGTCCGGTCAGAAGGTGGTGCTGTTCGGTTCCTACGATTGGAACGACGGCGAATGGATGGAGCTGTGGGAGCAGCGCGCCGAAGAGGCCGGCCTGAACGTGGTCGACACCACCATCGCGAAGGATTACCCCGACGACGAAGCCGCGACCGAGTGCATGCGCATCGGCGCCCTGATCGCGTAAGGATATAAGTCAGTGTCGCGCCTGCGGCGCTCTCAAATACTGGTTGAACTTGCGTTCAACCCTACGAATTCTCGTTGAGAGCCTATCCGAAAGGGCGTCAACTTCGCAGTGGCGTCAACTCTGATGGGAAGTCGATCTCGCAACTGAATTTTGTAGGCGCGTACGCAAGTGCGCGCAGTATTAGAAAGCGCGAAGCGCGCCACCATCTTTAACGCAAGCCGGCAACAGGAAATAGCCTCGCATCGAAGGCGCCTGCGTCGCCCGCCCTTCGCCTCTCGCCGGTCCGTTGTCTCAAGCGGGCGGTTTTTCGCCATGAATGCCTGCCCGCTTTCCCCTTGCCGGAGATTGTGCGGCATCTCGCGCGGCGGGCGCCTCTTTCCCGTACCATGGTTGCAACACGAAGCGCCGCAGAAAGGCGCAAACGATAAGCAACCGAACGTGAGGAGCGGAATCGCATGTGCGGAATCGTTGGTTACACGGGCACGCGCCCGGCGCAGGGCATCCTGGTCGAGGGCCTTTCCCGACTTGAGTATCGCGGCTACGACAGCGCAGGCGTCGCCATTCAGCAGGCCGACAAGCTCGAGGTCGTCCACCGCAAGGGCAAGGTTTCCAGCTTGGCGCACACGCTCGGGCATTTCGACTTCGACGGCACCTGCGGCATCGGCCATACGCGTTGGGCCACGCACGGCAAACCCAGCGAGGCCAACGCGCACCCGCACACCAGCTGCAGCGGGCGCATCGCCGTCGTGCACAACGGCATCATCGAGAACTTCGCCGAGCTGCGCGAGGAACTTTCCGCCCAGGGCCACACCTTCACGAGCGACACCGACACCGAAACCATTCCGCATCTCGTCGAGCAGGCGCTCGCCGACGGCGCGACCAACCTGCTCGAGGCTGTGCGCGCGGCGTCCGAACGCCTCGTGGGCGCCTACGCCATCGCGGTCGTCAGCGCCGACGAGCCGGGCAACATCGTGGCGACGCGCAAGGATTCTCCGCTGGTCATCGGCCAGGGCGAAGACGGTGCGTACGTTGCCAGCGATATCATTGCGATGATCGACGCCACGCGCGATGTCGTGGTCATGAACGACGGCGAGATGGCGAAAATGACCCCCGCGGGCGTGACGTACTACACCGCCGCAGGTCAAAAGATCGCCGACCCGAAGATCACGCACGTGGACTGGGACCTCGACGTCGCCGAGAAGGGCGGCTACCCCGACTTCATGCTGAAGGAAATCCACGAGCAGCCGCGCGTCATCCGCGACACGCTGGCCGGCCGTTTGGTGGGTGGCGCGCTCGCCATCGACGAGCTCGATCTCACCGTCGAGGAGCTCAACCTCATCGATCGCGTCTACATCATCGCTTGCGGCACCAGCTACCACGCCGGCCTCATCGCAAAGAACCTGATCGAGGGCTGGGCGCGCATTCCCTGCGAATGCGAGGTCGCCAGCGAGTTCCGCTACCGCAATCCCATCATCACGCCGACGACGCTCGTGGTCGCCGTGTCGCAGTCCGGTGAGACGGCCGACACGCTTGCCGCCATCCGCGACGCGCGCGTGAAGGGTGCCCGCGTGTTCGGCATCACCAACGTGGTGGGCAGCCCCGTGGCGCGCGAGTCCGACGGCGTCATCTATACGAAGGCGAACAAGGAAATCGCCGTGGCCTCGACGAAGTCGTTCCTCGGCCAGGTTGTTTCGCTCACGCTTCTGGCGATGCTGTTGGCGCAGGTCAAAGGCAAGTTGAAGATGAACCAGATTCGCCTGTTGTTCCGCGAGCTGGCCGACACCGCCGATCAGGTGGAGCGCATCCTGGCCGAGTGCCAAGCTTCCGTCGAGGAGGCGGCGCAGGCGTGCAAGGACGCTCGCAGCGCGCTGTTCGTCGGGCGTGGCATGGGTGCGGCGGTCTCGCAGGAAGGCGCGCTGAAGCTCAAGGAGATCAGCTACCTGCATGCGGAAAGTTACGCCGCCGGCGAGATGAAGCACGGCCCGATCGCGCTGATCGACGAGGGTTTCCCAGTTATCGCCGTCGCGACGAAGAGCCCGGTATACGACAAGCTGGTGTCGAACCTGCAGGAAAGCAAGGCGCGCGGCGCCATGATCGTGGCGATCGCGACCGAGGGCGACGAGGAGATCTGCAAGCACGCGGATCACGTCATCTACATCCCGAAGGTGCGCGATGCGTTCTCGGCCATCACGGCGAGCGTGCCGCTGCAGATGCTCGCCCGCGCTATCGCCGTCGCGCGCGGCTGCGATGTGGATCAGCCCCGCAACCTGGCAAAAAGCGTCACGGTGGAGTAGGGCGGAAGCTGGTGGAAGCCTGAGAAGTCGATTGCGGAATCACGTCATTGCGATTCGCGGATGCGTTTGCTAAAATGCGAGGCAAGGGAACGCCCCAGTGCACTGGGCGGCGTTCTGGTTACGTTAAGCCGGGAGACTTTGGAAGTGGCTACCCGGCTTTTCTATTGCCCAAATACGCGGTTCGCGTTTCACTCCCTCCTCACCAGCGTAAGGCCGATGATTCCGATAACAACTAGCAATACGTTGCAGATGGCATCGATAGTGGCAGCGTCCATAAACGGCTCCTTTCAATAAGCCGCCCAGGCGCGAAGCGTCCCTTCCCCAATTTCGATTGTATCAAGCCGAGCTGGGCTGCGGCTAGGGGGTGGCGAGGATTGTTGCTCGCCCCGCTAGCTCTTCTCTTGCTCCCGCAGGGCCTTCAGCACTGCCCGTTTGCGGGCCTGCTTCTTGTCGTATTCGGCTCGCTCGGCCTTGCGGCGGGCGAGTGCTGCCGCCTCGGCGGCGTGTTCGGCCGCATGGCGGGCCCGCTCGGCGGCTTTCGCGGCGGCGCGCTGCGCCTTGCGCTCCTCGCGCTCGGCGGCCGCTTCCAAATCCGAAATGCGGCAGCCGCAAAAGTTCTGCCGGTACATCCCCAGCTCGCGGCTGCGGCGCGTGGCCTCGTCGTAATACGGGCGGAAATCCTCGAACATGGGCTCAACCCCCGCTGCGGCTGCGGCGCGCTCAACCTCTTCGCGAATGACCTGCGTGTACTGGTACGGACTCACCGAAAGCGTGGTTCCGATGCCGTCGAAGCCGGCCTGCGCCGCCAAGCGCGCGGTCTCCTCGAGCCGCAGACGATAGCAGGCGCGGCAGCGGGCCTCTCGTCGCGCCGGATCCTGCGTAAGCACGCGTCCCTCGCATGCCGCAAGCGCCGCATCGCCGATTTTCCCGGCGGCGGCCTCCCAGCTAGCCGGGTCGTAAGCGCCCTCAATCACGGGAAGGTTTTCCCCAGCGGCCCAGTCCCGCAGCGTTTGCAGCCGATGCGCGTATTCCTCGGCGGGATGGATGTTCGAGTTCGCGTAGTGGATGGTGATGTCGTGCCCGGCTTCGCGCAAAAGGCGCGTCGGCTCCAGCGAGCAAGGTCCGCAGCAGGCGTGCAGCAAAAGTTTCACGGCGAACTCCTTTCCGGGCTTGGTTTACATCGATCGCGCGGCGCCGTTGCGGCGGGCGACCACAAGGTCGACCCTTTCCAGGCATGGGCTTTTCATCGACCGCGCGGCCATTCGGCGGTCGCTTCTTTATACTAGCATGTGCCCGAAACGGGCGATTTTGCACAATACAAGCAGTTCGTTCCTGTGCGAACCCGAGTGGTCCGCACCAGGTTGCACCAGGCCGGACGCGCAGCGCGCGCCGGCTGCTTGCGAAACGCATCGAAAGGAAGTCGCCTTCATGCCAGAAAAAACCTATCGCGCCGTCTTCTTCGACCTTGACGGCACGCTGCTTCCGATCGACCTCGACGCGTTCATGAGCGGCTACTTCAAGGCGCTCGGGGCCCATCTCGCGCCCTTCGGCATCGCGCGCGACGACTTCATGGCCGGCATGCGCGCAGGCATCATGGCCATGGTCGCCAACGATTCCGGCAAGCCGAACGCCGATGCGTTCTGGAACGCCTTCTTCGCGCACGTCCTGCCGACGGCGGGTGGGGAAGCGGTTGCCGCATCCGGTGACGGTGCCGCATCTGCCGACGCCCCGACCGGCGCAGCGGCCCCCGGCGAGCATCCCGCCGCCCCCACCAAGTCCGACCTCGTTGCCGCCATCGCCGCCTTCTACGAAACCGATTTCGGCGCTCTCGGGCGCGACGTGCAGCCGAACCCCGCCGCCGCCCGCGCCATCGAAACGCTTGCCGCGAAGGGCTATCCGCTGGCGCTGACCACCATGCCCATGTTCCCGCGACGCGCGGTGGAGTGGCGTCTGACCTGGGCGGGCGTTGACCCGAAGTTCTTCAGCCGCATCACCACGTTCGATAATTCCACGGCGGTCAAGCCCAAGCTGAACTACTATGCCGAAAACCTCGCCGCGGCGGGCCTTGCGGGCTCCGACGTGCTCATGGTGGGCAACAACACCAAGGAGGACATGGCCGCCTGCAAGCTCGGCTGCGACGGCTACCTGGTCACCGACTACCTGATCGACCCCGAGGGCTTCGACACCTCGACGGTGCGCTCGGGGTCGCTCGAGGAGTTCGTCGCCTGGGTGGAAACGCTTCCGATCTGCGAAAACCCGGCGCAAAACTTCACGGATGGCGAAGTGACGGCCAGCGCGCGCGAGGCGGCGCTCGCGGCGGCGGGCATCGCCGACGGCGCGGCGGGCGGCAGCAAGACGCTTGCGGAGGCCGGCGCCTCCGGCGGCGCGAATTTCATGATCAACGGAATGGAGTAGCCACATGGCCTTGTTCGATTGCACTTGCGACGCGACCAGCGGGCACGCCCGCGCGCTCACCTACGAAACCGCGCACGGCACGTTCCAAACGCCCATGTTCATGCCGGTGGGCACCTCGGCCACCGTCAAGGGAATCACGGTCGATCAGCTGCACGACCTGAACAGCCAGGTGGTGTTGGCGAATACGTATCACCTCTCGCTGCGTCCGGGCGCTGATTTGGTGGAGGAAGCCGGCGGCGTGCACAAGTTCATGAATTACGACGGGCCGATGCTCACCGACTCTGGCGGGTTCCAGGTGTTTTCCCTGGCTGACACGCTGAAGCTCGACGCCGATGGCCTGACGTTCCGCAGCATCTACGACGGTAGCTATGTGCGCTGGACGCCTGAGGTCAACATGCGCATCCAGGAGCAGATCGGCGCCGATATCGCCATGCAGCTGGACCAGTGCACGCCGTATCCGGCGGAGCGCAGCTTCGTGGCTAACGCGGTCGACCTGTCGGCGAACTGGGCGCGCCGCTGCCTGGCGGCGCACAAACGTCCCGATCAGACGCTGTTCGGCATCGTGCAGGGCGGCATGGAACTCGACCTGCGCCTGGAGAGCATCCGCCGCCTGCGCGAAATCGAGGACGAAAGCTTGGCTGCCGGCGGCAGGCGCTTCGGCGGCTTCGGCATCGGCGGCTATTCGGTGGGTGAGGACCATGAAACGATGTTCGCCACGCTCGGCGAGGTCGCCCGCGCGCTGCCCGACGACCGCCCGCGTTACCTGATGGGCGTGGGCAACCCGACCACGCTCGTGCGCGCGGTGCGCGAGGGCGTCGACATGTTCGATTGCGTGCTGCCCACGCGCACGGCCCGCATGGGCACGGCGTTTTCCAGCACGGGTCGCATGAACCTGCGCAACGCGAAATTCACGCACGACTTCACGCCGCTCGACCACAGCTGCACGTGCCCGACCTGCCAAAACTACACGCGCGCGTACCTGCGTCACCTGGTGAAGCAGAACGAGATGCTCGGCGCCATCCTGCTGTCGGTGCACAACCTGCATTTCCTGATCGACCTGATGCGCCGGGCCCGCGAGGCCGTGCTTGCCGGCGAATACGAGCAGTTCTACCAGAACTGGATGGAAAGCCCCGCCGCAAAGGACTACTAGGGGAGCGGGGAACTGCCGACCTGCGCCGGCGCTCCGGCTTCGGTACGGCTTGAACGGTTGGTCGGCAACCCACGAAAGCCTCGCCGTCCCGCCCAGAAAAGCACTGTCGCGCCTATGGCGCTCATTAATAACGGAGCAAAAGAGAGAAGCCCGAAGAGCAAAACGCTCTTCGGGCTTCTCTCGTGACGCTTTGACGGGGCCGTAGCGCCTAGAAACCCAGATTCTCGGCGATGAGGATCACTTTAATGCGGCCCTTCGCGCGCGAATGGCGCGTCACCACCACATTGCAGCACATGCAGCCTTCGGCGTGGCAGTTCGCGCAGACGCCCGTGTGCTCGCAGGGGGTATTCGTGTGCAGGCGCGTGGCGTTCGGCGGGCAAGCCATGGTGTGGACGCGTTCAATTCCCGCTTCCACGGTGCTCACCACCTTGTTCATGCCAACCAGTACGATCACCTGCTGCGGGCCGAACAGCAGGCATGCCAGGCGGTTCGAGTTGCCGTCGATGTTGACCAGCTCGCCGTTAAGCGTGATGGCGTTCGTGCTCATGAAGAACGCGTCGGAGGCGAAATGCTGCTGGTAGATGGCGCGCGCCTCCTCCGGGGTCTTCGCCGTCGAGCGATCGAGCATGCGGTAGTCGCCCGCCTCGAGCGCAGCCTTCACGCCGGTTTCCTTGAACGTCTCGGTGCCGCCCCATGCGATGGAGCTGCCCTCCGGAACCAGCTGCTTGACTAACTCGACCGCCGCGGCCGAGGTTTCGCAGTAATGCCCCTCCATGCCGTTGCGCTCAAGCTTCTTGATGATGGTCGCCGCCGTGGCAGCGAAGGCGTCGGTGCGAGGATCGCCCATGATTGCCCCCTTCTCGATTGGTCGTTGGCGGGCGGTCGGCCCGCCGCTTGCCCGCATGCTCGTAGGCTGCGGCATGCTCTCGTCTTTCCGCATTGAGATCATTGTCGCACGTTAGGGAGAAGATGAGGTGAGGATTTACATGTGCGCGATTTGGAATGCCCGGCCATTATTGCGACGCGTGGGTGCGTTTGCTAAAATACGGGGCAAGGGAACGCCCCAGCGCACTGGGCAGCGGTTCTCAGTTAGTCAAAAGCCGGGCAGCTTTCCAGGGTGACCCGGCTTCTTTCATGCCAAAATCCGCGTTCGCCGTTCACTCCTTCCTCTTCAGCGCAAGGCCGATGATTCCGATTACCACGAGCAAGATATTGCATGTTGCGGTGATAGTGTTTGCGT
>CAVCPR010000090.1:0-9081 GCA_963604235.1 Anaerovoracaceae bacterium
CCCCTCGTTGCGCTCGCCGATTAATCTGTGTTGCCTTGCGGGTATGTTCGGCCCGCGCCCGGCCTGCGGGCTAGAATGTTCGGCACGAGTAAACCGCCTTGCCGCCGCGCCCTGCCGCGCCCGCGTCTGCGCCTGCGCCCACGCAAGGCTCGCTTCATCCCCAGACGAGAAAGAGGGCCCGACGTGCTGACCGACATCGAAATCGCCCAGGCGGCCACCCCGCAACCCATCACGGCCATTGCCGAGGCGGCGGGCGTTCCCGAGCGTTACCTGGAGCAATACGGAACCACCAAGGCGAAGGTCGACTACAACCTGCTGCGCGACGAGCAACACGCGCCGGGCAAGCTGGTGCTGGTCACGGCCATCAATCCCACGCCGGCCGGCGAGGGCAAGACCACCACGACGGTGGGTCTCGCCGACGCCATGAACCGCCGCGGCAAGAAGACCGTGGTCGCGCTGCGCGAGCCTTCCTTGGGGCCGGTGTTCGGTATCAAGGGCGGCGCCGCGGGCGGCGGATATGCCCAGGTCATTCCCATGGAGGACATCAACCTGCACTTCACCGGCGACTTCCACGCCATCGGCGCGGCCAACAACCTTCTGGCCGCCATGCTCGACGCGCACATCCATAACGGCAACCAGCTGAACATCGATGTGCGCAAAATCACGTGGAAGCGCGTCGTGGACATGAACGACCGCCAGCTGCGCAACATCGTGTGCGGCCTGGGCGGCAAGGCCAACGGCGTCCCGCGCGAGGACGGCTTCGACATCACGGTCGCCAGCGAGGTCATGGCCGTGTTCTGCCTGGCCACTTCCATCACCGACCTGAAGGAGCGCCTCGGCCGCATCGTGGTCGCCTACACCTACGACGACGAGCCCGTCACCGCGCACGACCTGCATGCCGAGGGCGCCATGGCCGCGCTGCTCAAGGACGCGCTCAAGCCCAACCTGGTGCAGACGCTCGAGGGCACGCCGGCCTTCATCCACGGCGGCCCGTTCGCCAACATCGCGCACGGCTGCAACTCCATCATGGCCACGCGCATGGCCCTGGCCCTGGGCGACTACGCCGTCACCGAGGCCGGATTCGGCGCTGACCTGGGCGCGGAGAAGTTCCTCGACATCAAGTGCCGCCTGACCGACATCAAGCCCGACGCGGTGGTCGTCGTCGCCACGGTGCGCGCGCTGAAGAACCACGGCGGCGTGGCGAAGGACGCGCTCGGCGAGGAGAACCTGGAGGCGCTCGAGGCGGGCCTTCCCAACCTGCTGCAGCACGTGGAAAACATCACGCAGGTCTACAAGCTGCCGTGCGTGGTGGCCATCAACCGTTTCCCCACCGACACCGAGGCCGAGCTTGCGCTGGTGGAGAACAAGTGCCGCGAACTGGGCGTCAACGTGGCGCTGTCCGAGGTGTGGGCGCGCGGCGGCGAGGGCGGCCTGGCCCTGGCCGACGAGGTGGTGCGCCTGTGCGAGCAGGGTGACGACGCCGGCCGCAGTGCGCAGACCTTCGAGTTCGCCTACGGCACCGAGGGCGGCCTGCGCGAGAAGATCGAGGCCATCGCGTCGCGCATCTACCGCGCCGACGGGGTCGATTTCGAGGCGAAGGCGGCCAAGGAGCTGGCCAAGCTGGAGAAGCTCGGGTTCGCCAACATGCCCGTGTGCATGGCGAAGACCCAGTACAGCTTCAGCGACGACGCCAAGCGCCTGGGCGCCCCGCGCGCCTTCCGCATCACCGTGCGCGACATCAAGGTGAGCGCCGGCGCGGGCTTCGTGGTGGCGCTGACCGGCAACATCATGACGATGCCGGGCCTGGGCAAGGCGCCCGCGGCGTTCAAGATCGACGTTGACGAAACGGGCAAGATCACGGGCCTGTTCTAAGTAGGGAAGCGGCTGGAGAAGAGGCGGAAGATGGATACGACTTTCATCGATGAGCTGGCATCGGGTGCCCCGACCCCGGGCGGCGGCGGGGCATGCGCGTACTGCGCGGCCCTCGCTGCGGCGCTGGCGTCCATGGTGGGCAACCTGACAGTGGGCAAGAAGACCTACGCCGCGGTCGAGGACCAGGTCAAGGAGCACCTGGCGGCGCTCGAGGAGCTGCGCGCCGACCTGCTTGCGCTGGTCGACGCCGACGCGGAGGCCTTCGGGCCGCTCGCGGCCGCGTACCGCCTTCCGAAGGAAACGCCCGAGGAGGCGGAGGCCAAGCAGGTCGCCGTGCAGAAAGCCCTGCTCGGGGCCACGACGGTGCCGCTCGACATCATGCGCACGGCCGCCGCGGTGGTCGACCACACGGATTACCTCGCGCACTTCGGCAGCCGCATGGCGCGCTCGGATGCGGGCGTGTCGGCGGCGTTCGCCCGCGCGGCGGTGGAGGGCGCGAGTCTGAACGTGTACATCAACGTGGCGTCCATGGACGACTCCGAGCTGGCCGCCGCGCTCGGCCGCGAGGCAGACGAGCTGGTCGCCGCCACGCGCGAGCGTTGCGACAAGCTGCTCGCATACGTGTTCGAAGCTATTTCGTAGGGGTATTGCAGGTATGGCAACGTTGCTCAAAGGTAAGCCCGTCGTCGATCAGATGGCGGTTGATCTGCGTAAACGCATAGATGCGCTCGCCCAGGCGGGCGTGACGCCGACGCTGGCCTTGGTGCGTCTCGGCCAGCGCCCGGACGACCTTTCCTACGAGCGCACGGCCGTGAAGCGCGCGGCGGGCCTGGGCATCAACACGAAGCCCTACGTGCTCGACGAGTTCGCCCCGGAGGCGGCGCTGAAGGCGACGCTGCAGTCCATCAACTACGACAAGACGGTGCACGGCTGTTTGATGTTCCGCCCGTTGCCCACGTTCATGGACGAGAAGGCCATGTGCGACACCCTGACGGCGGCGAAGGACGTCGACGGCATTTCGCTGGCGTCGCTGGCCGCCGTGTTCACCGACGCGCCGGACGGCTTCCCCCCGTGCACCGCCGCCGCGTGCGTGAAGATTCTCGACCATTACCAGGTGCCCATCGTGGGCAAGCACGTCGTCGTGATCGGGCGAAGCCTGGTCATCGGCAAGCCGGTGTCCATGATGCTGCTGCGGCGCAACGCCTCGGTCACCATTTGCCATAGCCGCACGGAGGGCCTTGCGGAAATCTGCCGCTCGGCCGACATCGTCATCTGCGCGACGGGGCGGGCGCGGGCCTACGGGCGCGAGTATTTCACCCCTGGTCAGACGGTGCTCGACGTGGGAATCAACTTCGACGCGTACGGCAAGCTGTGCGGCGACGTTGACTTCGACGAGGTGGAGCCCATCGTGGACGCCATCACGCCCGTGCCCGGCGGCATCGGCACCGTCACCACCAGCCTGACCATGGAGCACACCGTGGCCGCGGCGGAAGCGCAGCTGAAAGCGAGCCAGCAGCGCTAGGCCGCCCGCTGCGTTCGCTATGCCTGCGTTGCCTTGCGTTTGCGCACGTCGATGGCCATGACTATGGCCACGGGGATGAACAGGCAGATCGACCCGACGAGGTTTGCCGGGCCGCTTATGGCGCCCGTGACCCAGAACAGCGAGCCGCTTTCGACGGCCGTTCCCGCTTGGCAGAAGAGGGCGATTCCGACGAAGTTGTTGGCCCAGTGGATGGCGCAGCCGGCGAGCGGGGTGCGGTAGACGACGTCGGCCACGTACATGCCAACTGCCGCCACCAGGTAGCCGACCAGCGCGGCGGCGGTCGTCCAGGCGTCGCCCTGGGTGAGCACTTCGGGGTTGCTGGCGTGCATCAGCATGAAGATGGCGCAGCTGATGACGCCCCAGAGGACGACTTTCGCCGACGGGGCCAGCTCGTTGCCGCCGCCGGCGCGCAAGAACGGGCAGCGGAACAGGATTTCCTCCGAGGTGGTCTGGATCCACAGCAGGGCGATGCAGAGCACGAGGTTCACGATGATGGGGGCGAACCCGATGCTATTGAGCTCGACCTTCGCGTCGGGGTCGGGGAAGAACACGATATTTGAGGCGGCTTGCAGCACCATACCCACCGCCATGGCCGCAACCATCTTGATGACGAGCCCCTTGTCGAAAGACTTGCCGGCGCCTAGAACGAGGTCCCGCAGCGAGGTTTTGCAAATTCTCTTCGACAGAAGCGCCAGCAGGACGAAGGAGAGGGTGAAACCCAGCAGCGGGCAGAGGAGGCCGGGCAACCAAGCCCAGACCCCGTCCATTTCCCAGACGCGCATGATGGACAGGAAGATGGACTGCGCGAACGACATGGCCACGAGGCCGGCAATGAAGAATCCGATCCAGCGTCCCGTCGGGGCCTCGTTCGGCGCCCAGCTGGGTTCTTCGGCGGTCTTGCCTTTTGTCATGGGGTCTCCTTTGGTTTCGAGCGGGGCCTTGTTGGCCTCGCGTGGGTTTCTTTCGCTTACCAAGTTGCTCAGTATATCCCAAGAGCATTCGAAGTGTTCTTTGAGAACCGATTCCGCTGTCACGTCGGGGCTGGGTCGGAAGAGCCGGGGTGGGGCAAAGCCGGAAGAGCCGGGCTGGAGCGGGCGGGACCGGGCCGAGCCGGGTCGGGCCGAGACCGAAAGAGCCGAGTGTCGGGTCGTGCCGGGGTGAGGCCACGCCGGTCGGCTGCCGCCGCTTCGCCCCCGCCTTCCCCGCGCCCTTGGTTTTCCCTGTTCGGTGCATATTTCGCGACGTTGGCGCAGGGGCGGGTGCGTTGGCGTATCATTGCGGCACTATGGCTAATGGACTTACATATGTGCGCAAAACCGCGTCGGTCGACGAGACGAAGCAGCTGGCCAGCACGCTGGCCGCGTATCTGCATCCCGGCGACGTCGTGGTGCTCACCGGCGATTTGGGCGCCGGAAAAACCCATTTCGTGCAGGGCGTGGCGGAAGGCCTCGGCGTAAGCTCGCCGGTCACCAGCCCCACCTTCAACATTTTGCTGGAATACCGCGAGGGCGCGCTTCCCCTATACCACTTCGATCTGTACCGCCTGAACAGCATCGACGAGCTGGAGGACACGGGGTATTACGAAACCGTGGAGTCCGACGGCGTGGCGTTCATCGAATGGGGCGAGAAGTTTCCCGAGGCGCTGCCGTACGGCTACTTGGAGATACGCGTGCTGACCACGCCCGAGGGGGCGCGCCGCATCCTGATGCACGCGCTGGGAAGCCGCGCCCGCCAACTGCTCACCGTCTGGGCGAGCGACCCGGCGGCGCGCCTTTCCAAGACCACGCTCCCGTCGCGCGGCTCGGCCGGCGCTGGCGTGCCGGAAGCGCGCGGGGGCGCGCAGTAGAGCTGCGGGTTCGACGGGCTGCTGCCTTGGCTGCGGCTCGGGGCGCGGGTGTCGTTTTGCTTGCGTTCCGGTTCCGCGCGGACCGCATCGGGCGGCGTTCCCGCTCCGGGAGGTGCCCTCGGTTGGTGTTTCGCGCTGCGTTTATTGCTGTGAACTGGGAAATCTTTTAAGGGGAAGAACATGGCTGAAGCCGCATACGTGCTTGCATTCGACACCGCCAATGAAGTGGTCGCCATCGGCGTGGGGCGCCTGGACGCCGCCGCGCGCAAGGTGGAGCTGGTTGCGTCGGCGCAGGTCGAGGCCCATCGGGCGTCGAATACGCAGCTGCTGCCGCGCATCGATGAGCTACTGACCAGCGCGAACGTTGCGCGCGAGGCGCTTGCATGCGTGTGCGTCGGGCGCGGCCCCGGATCGTTCACGGGCGTGCGCATCGCCATGGCCACGGCGAAGGGCATCGCAAGCGCGCTCGGCGTGGCGCTTGTGGGCGTCTCGTCGCTCGACGCGGTGGCGTGGCGCGCCTGGGCGACGGGCGTGCGCGGGCCGCTCGCGGTGGTGGCGGACGCCATGCGGCGCGAGGTGTACCCGGTGCGTTTTGCGCTGGGCGAGGAAGGCATCGCGCGGCAGGACGCCGATCGCGTGGTGAAGGCGCAGCTGGCGGCCGAAGAGTTGGCGGCGAGCGCGAGCACGGGTGGCGCGGATGGGTGCGAGATCGCGGGTGTTGCGGATGCCGCGGGCGCGGCCTCGGCCGGCAGTGACCCCCTGCAGCTTGCGGGCGACGGCCTGAAAAAGTACGCGGACCTGTTCGCCACCTGCGGCGAACTGCTTCCCGAGGACCTGTGGGCCCCCACGGGTGCCGGCCTGCTGCTGGCGCTCGAGGCCGCATGGCGCGCGGGCGAGGCCGACCCCTTCGACGCCGTTCGCCACAATCCCGGCTTCCTGCTTCCCGTGTACACGCGCCTGTCCGACGCGGAGGAGAACGAGCGCATCCGCCTGGCGAAAAACGATCCGAAGAACCTGGCCACGGGCGTGCAGGACGTGGCGCCGCGCCGCGACCAGCGCGCGAGCATGCACGACACGGCGGTCCTCAACGCCCGTCCCGATGCGCACGGCATCACGTACAAGCCGCTCGATGCGGCGCATGCCGCCGACGTCGCGGCCATGGAGACGCAGGTCATGGGGACGGATGCCTGGAACGCGAATCAGGTTGCCGACGAGCTTCCGCGCGCCGACCGCACGTGGTGGGCGGCGTATGCGAATGGGGAAGAGCCGGGGGGCGAAGGCGCCGATGGCGCCGAAAGCGCTGAAGGTGCCGCCGTTTCCGCAGGTCAAAAGCTGGTTGGCTACGCCGGCGGCATGATCGTCGACGGCCAGGTGCAGATCCTCAAGATCGGCACCGATCCCGCGTGGCGTCGCCGCGGCATCGCGCGGCAGCTGATCGGCCGCGTCGCCGCCGATGCGCGCGACCTGGGCGCGAGCGCGGCCTCGCTCGAGGTACGCGTGAGCAACACGGGTGCCCAGGCGTTTTACGAAACGCTCGGGATGCGCTCCATCGGGGTGCGCCCGCGTTACTATTCCGATCGCGAGGACGCCGTCATCATGGAGGGGGCTATCGAGCCGCTGATCTGCGGACATGCGGATAGCGCGGCTGCGGCTGCGGCGTCGGATGCGGCCGATTCCGACGCGCCTGCTTCGGAGGTGGCGTCCGGCTCGGCCGCCGCTTCCGAATCGCCCGCCCCGCGCCCCGCGTCTTCCGCAATCGACGTCGCCGGCATGACCCTTCGCGTCGACGAGGCGCACGACTCCCAGATTTCCGCGCAACCTGCCACGCAGCTCGTCCGCCCGCTCATCCTCGCCATTGAAAGCTCGTGCGACGAGACCGCGGCCGCCATCGTGGACGGCGCGGGCAACCTGCTTTCCGACGTGGTGGCGAGCCAGATTGATTTCCACGCGCGTTTCGGCGGCGTCGTCCCCGAGATCGCCAGCCGCAAGCATATCGAGGCCATCTGCGGCGTGTGCGACGAATGCCTGGAGACTGCGGCGAAACGCTTGGGACGCACGCAGCTGACCTGGGCGGATCTCGACGGCGTGGGCGTCACCTACGCGCCGGGCCTCGTGGGCGCGCTCGTGGTGGGCGTCGCCTTCGCCAAGGGCGCGGCTTGGGCGGCGAACAAGCCGCTGGTGGGCGTGAACCACCTGGAGGGCCACCTGTACGCCAACAGGATCGGCGCGCCCGATTTCGCGCCGCCGGCGGTGGTTTCCCTGGTCAGCGGCGGAAACACCATGCTGGTGCACATGCGCGGCTGGGGCGATTACCAGGTGCTCGGCGCGACCATCGACGACGCGGTGGGCGAGGCGTTCGACAAGGTCGCCAAGGCGCTCGGCCTGGGGTATCCGGGCGGTCCGGTGGTGTCGAAGCAGGGAGCCGCGGGCAATCCCGAGGCCATCGCGTTCCCGCGCGCGATGATGCACTCCGGCGACATGCGCTTCAGCCTTTCCGGCCTGAAAACGGCCGTGGTCACCTATATCAACAACGAGCGGGCGGCGGGCCGGGAGCTCAACGTGCCCGACATCTGCGCGAGCTTCGAGGCCGCCGTGGTGGACGTGCAGGTGAAGAAAGCCGAGATGGCGCTGCGGCAAACCGGCGCGCCGACGTTCTGCCTGGGCGGCGGCGTCGCGGCGAACCCGGTGCTGCGTGCGGCCTACGTGACGATGTGCGACAAGCTGGGGGTGCGCCTGGTCATGCCGCCGCTTTCCGCGTGCGGCGACAACGCGGGCATGATCGCGCTCGTGGCGCTCGACCGCTTCCGCGACGGCAAGTTCTACGGACTCGACGCGGACGCCCAAGCCCACGCCGACCTGGAAAAACCCTACTAACCGCCCGGACGGCCGGGAGCCAGCCCGAAGCCGAACGGCCAGCGCGAAGCCGAGCGATTAAAGCAGGGCTAGGCGACCGGAATCGGGCCGGACGATCAACGCGAAGCCGAATAGCCGGCTCGAAGCCGAACGGCCAACGCGGGACCGAATGACCGGGGCCGGGCAATCAACGCCGGCCGCCCGGTTCACAAGCCAGATCGCCGGCTGACGGCCAGCTTGCCGGTTCGCAACTCCGCTCATCGGCTCGTCAGCCCGCTCGCCCGCCCTGCGCCATCTGCCCGTCTCGCGCTGTCAGAACCTCCCCGCGCCGCCCGCCCTGTCGATTCCGCGCCGCCGCCCTTGCATTCGCGGTGCTTTGGCGCGGTTGGCGAACGGGGCAAACTATGCCATCCCTCAATTTGCCAGCCAGCTTGCCGATTTATCGGTCCGTGCGTCTCCCCGGACGGAGGCGCAACAACAACAACAACCAGTGAACGACCTCCTTGCCGCGCTTCGACGTTTCTGTCCTCACGCGCAGGCCCGGCGGGCTTCGCGAGTTTCCGTCGTCCCGCGCACGTGCCTGGCGGGTTTCAGGGGTTTCTGTAGCGCCGTGCACGAAAATTGGGCTCCGCTGGCAGGTTCGCCGACTTTCCGAGCCTCCGTGCAGCCGCCAGCTACAGAAGCTCGCGAAACCCGCCGCGAAATCGCCGAAACGCGTGCACGGCGCTACAGAAACTCGGATAACCCTCCACGGAGGCCCCAAATCGCTGCACGGAGGCTCGGAAACTCCGAAAACCCGCCAGGGGCAAGGGTCGGGGGTCTTCGCTCGTGTGGATCCTGGGGCATCGGGCGGGAGGGTGTCCCGTCGTCCGGCTTGGGGGCGGAAGGCGCGCGGCAGATGGTTGCGACCGTTTCCGCGACGGCAAGTTCTACGGACTCGACGCGGACGCCCAAGCCCACGCCGACC
>CAVCPR010000091.1:0-7001 GCA_963604235.1 Anaerovoracaceae bacterium
TTTCTCGAGTACTGCCGCCTCAAGGGCTACGCCTGCCCGAGCCGAGACATGGATTACGGCTACGCGCGCCTGGCGCAGGTCGTCGGGAATTTCTTCGGTGGAGTCGGATGCGTCGGCGTCGTGCTTTACGACGCGCCTGATAGGGAGATGAATCCGGGAGACAACGGCATTTACGTCATCGAGGACTGGAAAATCAAGGAGCGCATCCTTCCCGATGGTTTTCGCGGCGAGCAGCGCGAGTTCGACCCCCGGGAGATGCTGGTCGCCATCAATCGCGCTCAACCGGCGGCGGAGCAGATTCCGGAGGATTTCTTCAGTTCGCAGGTCGTTGACGCGGCGGAGCTGTCCATCGGGGACGAGGTTTGGTTTCTGGACCCCATAGGGATTTACCGCAATTACGAAATCGTGGGGCGCGGGGAGCCGGGGAAGCGGGTCAACGGGAGAATGATGGAGGGCGTCCCCTACGTGAACCGCTATGAGCAGCCCCATCCGGAGGAGAATTGCAACAACTACCTCACCGAGGAATCTTACCGCGTCTTTCGTCGGGCTGATGCAATCGCGGAATAGCACGAAGAACCCCGCGGCGAAAGCCGCGGGGTCTCTCTTCCTCTTGTCAAAAGGGCAAAACGCCCGAAACACGCCAAGAGAAAGGAAGAGACAATGAAAAACGGCGACGAGGCACGTGCCGGCTACACGGAGGACGAGATTAACAAGGTTTATTCGGATTTCACTCGCGCGATGGAGCGTGAAATACTGGATGGACTCAACGACTGCGACCCGTTTCAGGAGGTTTTCTGCATCAGTCTCTGCGGCGAATATGTCGAGCCCCATGTGTTCACTGAATACTGGGAGGACAAGCCGCAGGTGGAACAGGACATTTGGATGATTCTGGCAAACGAGCAGCGCACTGCCGCCGAGCTCGCGGGGCTCACTCCCGACGAAATCGCCGCCATCGCCCATGGCGAGGACTTCGAACACGAATACGATTGGTACATCGGCGTAGGCCAAATCGACCATTACGGAAGCGTGGAGTTCAACCCTTACTACTGGTATCCCTACCCCGCGTAAGCGCGGAGGGCGGTTTCCCGAGCAGAAGACGAACCCACTGCCCCGGCGCGAAACGCCGGGGCTTTTCCTATCCCCGTCAAAACGACGAAGAGACAACCGAGAAAGAAAGGGGAAGGCGATGTGCGATCTCGTCAAAGGATTCGAGGCGTACCAGAAGCGCGTAAAGGCGGCATGCGGGAAGGCCGAGAAGGTCGCGGCCGCGCTCATTCGCGGGCTCGAGGAATATGTGGCCGGCCACGACGACGAGCTTGCCCGCGTTTACCGCGAGCAAATTCGAGACAACCTCGCTGGCGCGGCGTTCAACGAGATTTCTTCCAAGCTCGGCCCCGACGACTTTTGGATAATCGGCGTCAGGGACATGGACCGCATCTGCGACGCCGCGGCAGACTCCTTCGCCTATCGGAGCTGGTACGTGCGCGAGGAAATCGAGAAGATCTGCTCGGACTTCTACGCGGCGATGAAAGGTTACGAGCTGGACATCCCCATGAAGCCGTTTACCGAGGTCTATCGGATCAATGAAAGCGACTACGTGGATTACGGGGTCTGGGAACGCTACTGGGAGGACAAGCCGGAAATCGAGCGTGACATCTGGATCGTCGCGGACAACGGGCAATATTCGACCGAGGACCTCGTCGGCATGCCCCCCGAGAAAATCTCGGCCATCGTCGAGAGCGACGATTTCGAACCGGAGAACACCTACTGCACAATGACCGACGACGAGGGCTACTGCTAGCCCTCGCCATGACGACTCTTGTCCTGAGAAAGGATCCAATCTGATGAAAAACATTGTAACCGAAATCCAGCTGGTCGAGATGGCGAAGCGATGGCTAGACGAGTGGGACTACAGCCTGGCCGCGGACGCGGGCGAGGCGCTTTACGAAGCAAAGGTCGAACGCGATCGGGGCCGCGAGCAGAACCCGCTCTTTGTGGTGAATCTCGAGGATGGCAGCATCGCCGTGTACGACAGGCAATATTCATGACGTGGCCGCGCCGCGAAAGCGGCGGGCACACGATGGGGCCATAGGTCGGACCCGAAGCGAAAGGAACGCGCTATGAACGACATTTCAAAGCTCGACGTCGAGCTCGTGGCGAAAATCGCCGAGACGGAATTGGACTACTTGTCCGAGCTCCGTTGGGACGACGGCGACGATGAGGATGAGGAGACCACCTCGGCGCTGGCGCGCAAATACCTGAAGCGATACCTTAAAACCAACTTCATCTTCGGGGTGGTGGTGGGGCAAGCCCTGTCGGAGCTGGCTGAAAGCGAGCTGCACACGGTCGCCGGCACCCCTTGGACGCCCGAGTTCGCCGCCGGCCACGCCCTCGCCGTCGCGGCGCGCAACCACGCCGTCGCCGACCTCGCGTTGCTCGACGAGCGTTTATCCGTGCGCTCCACATCCGAGACTCTGCCCGAGCGCGGTTACCTGCTCAGCCTCGCTGGCGCGGTTTGTGACGACCGGCTCGAGGGCGTGAACATGGAGCGCTCGTACCGCAGCGTCCGTGAATGCACTCCGCAGATGGTATTGGATTACGCGCGGAACATGGGGGGCGAGCTGAACGGCAGGTGGCGAAACGCCGCAGAGCTCATAACCCACGCCGAATGCGATGAGATGGCGGAACGGCTCATGCAGTCTGATTGCGAGTGGAGCTCAGATGATGATTCCAGCTACAACGACCTCGACTGCTGCATCGCCGACCGCCTCGAGGAGTTGGGGTGCGAGGACGTCTTGTACGAGGTTGTCTTGTAGAGGATTTTGCCGAATCAGGAGAACCTGCCCGATGGCCCGGCCCCGAACGGGCCGGGCGTTTTCCGCGCCGATGCCCCGCGCGGCGATGAAGGATAAAGGAGAGAAAACCATGCGAAAACCCGCCATCCGCCTTGCGCGCGCGGCAGGCAGGGGCCTGCCGGCGCTCGCGCTCGCCGTCTCGCTCGCGCTCGCGGCCGCCATGGGCGGCTGCTCCGCGCCGGCGCAGGAGGGCTCATCCGGCGCGGGCGGCCAACAGGCGGCGGCGGGCCAAACTCAAGCCCGGTCCGCTCCGGCGGCGTCCGACGTCGCCGCGAGCCCCTCGCCCTCGGCCGCGTTCAGCTACGCGGACGTTCCAGAGTTCACGGGCGCGGCTAGCGTCGAACTCAACGGCAACGTGCCGTACTTCACCGCCGACGAGGTGGAATACGCGAGAGCAAACCCCGGCTACGAGTCTTACGGCGAGCAGGACGGCCTCGCCCGCTGCACCGCCTGCTCCGCGAGCGTCGGCGTCGAGACCATGCCGGCGGCGGGGGAGGAGCGCGGAGAGATAGGGCAGGTCAAGCCGACCGGCTGGCACACGGTCAAGTACGACTCCGTCGAGGGCCGCTACCTCTACAACCGCTGCCACCTCATCGGGTGGCAGCTCACCGACGAGAACGCCAACATAGACAACCTCATCACGGGCACGCGCTTCATGAACGTCGACGGGATGCTCCCCTACGAGAACGAGGTCGCGTCCTACGTGCGCAGCACCGGCAACCACGTGCTCTACCGCGTGACGCCCTGCTTCGAGGGCGACGAGCTCGTGGCCCGAGGCGTGCTCATGGAGGCGTACTCGGTGGCGGACTCCGGCGCGGGATTGTCGTTCTGCGTTTGGGCCTACAACGCGCAGCCCGGCATCCGCATCGACTACGCCGACGGCAACTCCGAGCAGATGGCGTCGCTTCCCGCCGCCGGAAAGAGCGAGGCTTCGGCCTC
Organism: Anaerovoracaceae bacterium; assembly: GCA_963604235.1. Lineage (GTDB taxonomy): Bacteria > Actinomycetota > Coriobacteriia > Coriobacteriales > Eggerthellaceae > Senegalimassilia. Next base: position 3,795 of record CAVCPR010000091.1, read on the forward strand.
TGCATCCGCCGGCGAGGAAGCCGAGACGCCCCAGGTGCGAAGCTACGTGCTGAACACCTCTTCCAAGAAGTTCCATCTCCCGAGCTGCGACTCCGCTGCGAAGATAAGCGATGCGAACAAAAGCGAGCGGGACGCCGCCCGTGAGGAGCTGATCGCCGAGGGCTACGAGCCCTGCGGCCGCTGCAACCCTTGACGGTCGACTCGATGGCGCGCCAATCTCGAGACCTCGGCGAGAATCGAAGCCCAGCCCTGTGCGCCGCGGCGAAAGCCGCGGCGCCTCGTTTGTCCTCGTCAAGTGACGACATGAGAGAAAGGACAGACGAAATGAACGAGACCGGCGAAAAGAACGGCGTGATCATCAACTGCGGTGGAATGAAGGTCGAGCTCGTCCGCCGCGAGCCCTACCGCGGGCAGCTCAGTATTGAGGGGCGCGACGTGACCGATCCCACCGACTACTGGAACTACTGCGAGGAGTGCGCGACGATTTCGGCCTACGTCAAGGGCGTCGAGCCATCTCGCCCGGACGCCGTATTCCTCGACGAGCTAAACCTGAAAATCGACCTGAACGAGGACTTGCATGAGTTGACGAAGCTCGGCTTCTTCACCGGACGGACCGTGGGGCGCGTCGACCGCTTCATCAACATCTACTCGGAGTTTGTATTCGATGAGTCCGTGTTGGCGCAGATGCGCGATTACGACGAGTTCCTCGCCGCGGAACACTACTAAACCAAGTGCCCGCCGCCAAAAGGCGGCGGGCTTGTTCATAGGCACACCTCGAAAAAAATAGAGGCGGAACCGAACGGAAGGGAGAGGGCCATGTGCAAGAAAGACGGCAAGCTCGACGAAGTGAAAAACGCGATGGTCGAGAAGATCCTGGCGGATATCGAGAGCGACGGGGCGGGCTGGGTCTGCTCCTGGGTCAAAGCCGGAGGCCCGATGAACCCCGTCACCGGTACCCGCTACCGCGGCCGCAACGCCCTGCTCCTGCTGTTCGCGATGGAGAGCGACGAGCTGACCGACCCGCGCTTCATGACCTACAACCAGGCCCGCGACGCGGGCTATCAGGTCAAGAAGGGCTGCCACGGCTATCCCATCGAGCGCTGGCGCGAAATCTGGCACGACGTGCGCGAGCCCGAGAAGCGCATCAAGCAGCCTAAGACCTCATTCGAGCGCGAGGCGTGCATGGCGAATCCCAACCTGCGCGCGAAGTGGCTGCCCGTGGGCCATTTCACGGTGTTCAACGCCCGCGACATCGACGGCATCCCCGAGATGGACGTAGCCGCTCGCGAGTTCGCCCCGACCGGCGACGAGCTCATCGACTTCCTCGAGGAGAACGCCCCCTGCGAGGTGAAGGAGGTCCTGCAGGACCGCGCCTTCTACTCCTCCCTCGCCGACAAGATCACCATGCCGGCGCGCGGCCAGTTCGCGAGCCCCGAGGCGATGGCCCGCGTGATGCTGCACGAGATGTGCCATGCAACGGGCCACGCGTCCCGCCTGTCCCGCGAGCTGCGAAACGAGTTCGGGAGCCCCGAGTACGCTCGCGAGGAGCTGGTGGCCGAGATCGGCTGCATCTTCGCCGCCTCCGCCCTCGGCGTGGGCCTTGACGACGACGGGTCCGCCGGCGAGTCCTGGGCCAATCACGTCGCCTACATCAAGTCGTGGCTCGAAGGCACGGGCGACGATGCCCCCTCCGAGGTGATGCGCGCGGCCGCGCGCGCGGCCGACGCCTGCGGCTGGCTCATGGAGAACTGCTTCGCCGGGAAGCCCGGCCTGCCGGCCGCGGCCTAGCGAAACCGAGGGCGGTGCGCCTGGCGGCGCCCCCTCTCCAACGACGAATAACGGTCCGGCCCGGCAACGGCGCCGGCCCGAACAGGGTTCAACTGCGTATGGATAACCCCGTGGGGACACGGGAGGAAAAGGAGACATGCATGCACGAATTCATGACTACGTCCGAGATCGTCGACAACATCGACCTGTCCGGGGGCTGGCGCATCGAGATCGCCCTGGACCGCCGTGCCCAGACCCCGCGAAAACGCAGCTCCAACCTGGGGCATTTCTACACCTGGGGCCCGGATTTCGACTCGCCCGATGAGAACCCGTATGCCGACGAGGTGGAGTTCGTGGCGGACAAGCTCGCAAGCTGCTTCTCCCTGGCGGAGCTCGCCTCGGCCGTCGATGCGGGCGGGTTGGGCGAGCAGTCCATTCGCGCATCGTCCGCTCGCGACGACGTCGAGCTGGCATGCAGCCTCGCGAACTCGCCCGAGGCGGCGCGCCTGCTCTCGACGAGGCTCCCGATGCTCACCGTCTACCGCCTCGACTGCGGCGCGGTGGCGTACTCGACCCGCCCGTACAGCGCATGCCACGACGCATGCGCCGTGGGATTCATCTGGGCGTCCATGCACGAGGTCCGCGAGGCGTTCGAATCCGCCGAGCGCCAATTCCCGAGCGGAGGGGATCCCGATGCGGGCATGGTTCGCCGCGCCCTCGAGGCTTTCGCCCGCGAGGTCGAGGAGTACTCCTGCTGGGCAAACAGCGAGATTTACAAGCTGCGCCTCGTGCACGACGACTTCCCCTCCGAGGCCCTGACGGTCTCGGGCGTCTATTCGTTCGACCTCGAGGACGTCCTTTTCGAGCTGAGGAACGCCGCCCTGCGCGTGCGCTGCGCGCACGACGCCTCCTAGCCGCCGCGAACAGCCAAAAGCCCGCCCCCGCAATGAAGGAATGAGGTCATCGCAATGTGGAACACCTACGAGATCGCGGCGTACGCGATAGCGACCGAGACCGTCGGAGAGTACGAGCGCCACGTCGAGCGAGCAGCCGGCGGGCTGGCGCTCTCCGCCGGGGTCATGGGCCGCGAGGAGCTGTTCGAGTTCGTAAAAGGCGAGCTGTCGAGCCGCTGCCCGAAGGCCGTGGCCTTCCTGGGCGGCAGCCGGGCCGATGAGCTGGTGGGCATGGCCGTCGACCGCTTCGCGATGCGGGACTGGTAGGCGCGCCTCTGCCGGCGCCGCCCGATAGAAGAGACCCCGAACACGCGAACGTCCGACCCCTCCGTCTCCCTGCGCGAAAGCGCCGGGAGGGGGAGAGAGGCGCAAGCAACCCCTGGATAAAGGAGGACGAGATGGACGCGGAGAAGACGGCTGCCGAGTTTCTGGAGACCTACGGCGATCTTTACGGGATGCTCTACGACGGGAAGCTTCGCCTGAGCCG
>CAVCPR010000091.1:7228-9050 GCA_963604235.1 Anaerovoracaceae bacterium
ATGGCGGAATACAGCGACGTCAAGATGAGCGGCCGGATGATCAGCCGCAGCTGGGCGCGCCCTAACGACCAGGGCGAGAGCGTCGTGGCGGTCTTCAGCGTTTACGAGGGGGACGCGCCGGCAGGGATCGCGGCCCCGGAGAGCTGGTGGAGCGTCTGCGTCTACGCCTACGGCAAGGATGGCAAATGCCGGAACAAGTACAGCCCGCTGCAAACCGAGCGCGGCGGCATCTGCATGCTCGACGAGGCGTGGCTCCTGGCCCCCACGGAAGGAAACCTGGCGAAGCTCTCGCGGGAAGTCGAGCGCCGCGCCGGCCTGGCCTAGGCCCGCGCACCCAATCCAGCAAAACGGAAGGAGATGCGACGATGATGTATTTGGTCATGGGCCGCACGGCGGCCGGCAAGGACACGGCGGCGCAGATTATGGGGGAGGTGTTCGGTTTTCGCCAGGTCGTCTCCGCGACCACCCGCCCCCGCCGCTCGCCCGACGAGGACACCCACCGCTTCGTGACGCCGGAGCAGGCGGGGGCCGAGCGGGACAAGGTGGCGCAGACCGAGATCGGCGAGTATCTGTACTACGCGACGAAATCGGACGTGGAAAGCGCCGACGTCTACATCATCGACCCGCCGGGGATGCTTCAGCTCGCCCATGCCATGCCGGGGACGGACTTCGTCCTGGTGTACATGTTAGCGAGGGAGGAAGACCGCGCCCGCGCCTTCGCCGCGCGCGCGATGGCCGGCGATTCGAGCCTCACCGAACAGGACGCGCTCGCCCTGTTCGACAAGAGAAACGCCGACGAGAACGAGCGGTTCGCGATGTTCGCGGGACTCGAGAAGGACTTTCTCGCCCGCGTTCGCGGCCAAGGCCCCGTCCTCGGCCGATGCATGAGGCCGTTCTCCCGGCCCGCCGGCCTGCCGGCCAACGTGGGGACCCCGTTGGCGCTGCTCAATCCGTACGGGGACGAGGACGCGCTGCGCCGGCTGATCGTCGCGACGTTCGGATAACTTCACGAGCAACGGGGCTATCGCTCGATATATGAGCAAGCCCCCGTCAGCACCTTGGTGCTGACGGGGGCTTGAATCCTCAAGCCCGCCGACCGAAGGGAGGTGAGCCTGTGGAGGAGATAGCCTTGGGGATACTGCAAGGCCTTGCGTCCGCGTTTCTGTACGACGCGGCCAAGGCCGCAATATCCCGCCTCATCAAGCGCTTTAGGGATTAATCCCTAAAGCGAAAACCACGATGCCGGGCGTCCACTCGCCCGGCGTTAGGAGGTGACGTCATGAAGCTTGCGGCAACCGCCTTGACGGCGATATTGGCAACCGCCGTGCTCGAATGGTTTCACAAGCGCCGGAAGTGACCCGCCTACGTGATGCTTCGATTGTATCACGGAAAGCGAAGTTCGTTGCCCAGGCCGTAGGGGAATTCTCCCCCCTACGGCTCGCCGTGTCTCCGCCAGGCCCGCATCATGCGCGTTTGATAAAGGAGAACCGCCTGCACCCGACCCCGCGGCAACCTGCCCGGCGAACGCCGCTCGCCCCGCCACCCCCCCCAACAACCTTGTAGCCGCGCCGAAAATGCGCGGCAATCGCTCAATCTCGCAATGAATGAGATCGAGTGAAGGGATATCCGAGATGTGGAAGATTCAGCTCAGCGGCAACCTGGATACGAACGTTTGCGCTCATCACATCGGCGTGGGAATCGATGCTGTAAACGACGGAAGCCTCGAGGAGGGCTGCTGGGACATGCGGATGATGACCGCCGAGAACTGGCTCGGGGCCGACTACGGCGACGGCATCGTCATCGACGAGGTCATCTACGCAGG
>CAVCPR010000092.1:0-9038 GCA_963604235.1 Anaerovoracaceae bacterium
CTGGGCGGGAAGTAGCGGCGTGCGTCGTTTCGTTTTGCGTATCGAGGGGACGGAACGCTGGGCGGCGCGTCGGGCGGGGCGCTGGGTGGCGTCTCCGCGCCCGTGCCGCTCGTCGCGCCCGCGTCGCCACTACTCCCGAAGCCGGGCGGTCGCGCGATGACCGCGCGCAAGGACGTGCTGGCCGCCGCCCGCTCCGCAATCGCCGCGCGGGAGCTTGCGGGCTCGGATTCTCCGGTGCTGCTCATGGTGTCGGGCGGGTCGGACTCCACGGCGCTCGCCTACCTCGCGCACGACCTCTCCGCCGAAGGGTTCGTAGGGCCGCTGGCCATGCTGCACGTGAACCACTGCCTGCGCCCGGGGGACGCCGACGAGGACGAGGCGTTCGTCGCGCAGCTGGCGGAGCTGCTGGAAATCCCGCTGTTCACCTGCAGAATCGACATCGCGGCGCAGGCAGCTGCCGAAGGCGGAAACGTCGAGGCGATAGCCCGGCGCGAACGCTACCTCGCCGCGAACGAGGCGCTCGCGAGCCTATGCCGCCATGCGGGAGTGCCGCTTTCGGAGGGCCGCATCTTCACGGCGCACACGGCCGACGACCGCGCCGAGACGTTCTTCATGCGCGCGATGGTGGGGACGGGGCCGGGCGGTTTCCGCTCCATGAAGTACCGCAACGCCTCGGTGGCGCGCCCTCTGCTCGACGTGGGACGCGAAGATCTGCGCGCCTACCTGGCCGAACGCGACGCGGCGGGGCGTCCCTGCGCCCATGATGCGGCGGGAAGCCTCTGGCGCGAGGACGCCACCAACGCGCATACCGACCGCTTCCGCGCCTACGTTCGCCACGAGGTGATTCCCCCGGTCAAGCAGCGCAGCCCGCAGTTGCTGGACGTCTTGGGGCGCACGATGAACCTCATCGCCGACGAGGACGACCTGCTCGACGACATGGCGACCAAGCTGCTCGAGGCGCATATGGCGTGGACCGAGGCGCTGCCCGGGCGCGACCCCGATTGGCCCGAAGGGGGCGTTTTGGCGCCCGAACTGGGCAAACAGCCGAAGCCGCTGGTTCGACGCGTCGTGGTGCGCGTTCTGCAGTCCATGCTGGGACCCGACGCGCGCGTCGAGACGTCGTCGGTGGACGCGGTGCTCGCGGCGTGGGATGACCTGGGCGGCGTGCAGGCGGTCCCGCGCGGCGGCTACGTGGCCAACGTGCAGGGCAACATCGCGGTCAGCGCGAACAAGCGCGGCGTGCGGCTGGAGCCCATGGCGGCCTTTCGCGCCCGCAGGAAGAAATAACGCAAGGGAAGGAACCTTTGATGTCGAATACCGAAACCACCGCCGAGCAGCCCCTCGCCTTCGAGGTCATCCTGGCCAGCGGCAGCCCGCGCCGCCGCGACCTGCTTGAACGCGAGGGCGTGAAGTTCACCGTCCGCTCTTCCGAGGTCGACGAGACGCTCGAGCCCGACCTGGCCGCAAACCCGCCCGAGGCTGCGAAGAAGCTCGCGGAGCGCAAAGCGGGCGCCGTGATGCAGGACGTGCTTTCCGAGGACTTCGTCGGCATGGCGGCCATCATCGGCGCGGACACCATGGTGGTCTGCGACAACGAGATTTTCGGCAAGCCAGCCAACCTGTCGGACGCCAAGCACATGCTGCGGAAGCTGCAGGGCCGCACGCACCAGGTGATGACCGCGGTATCGGTGTGGCTCGTGTCGGCGCCGACCGCCGAGGACGTGTCGCTGGGCTTCCGCACGTTCGTCGACACGGCCGACGTCACGTTCCATCCGCAGACCGACGAGCAGCTCGCCGAGTATCTGGCGCTCGGCGAGTCCTTCGACAAGGCGGGCGCGTACGCGGCCCAGGGCGAGGGCGCGCGCCTGATCGAGCGCATCGACGGCGACATCGACACCGTCATCGGCCTGCCGGTCACCCGCCTGCTCAAGGAATTCCCCGACCTGCGGCAATAGGCGGCGCGTCCCGCCCTGCACTCCTATCTATTTATGTGGCGTTACGGTATTGTCACGTGGGCTGGATGGGCGAATGGTAAACTTACCAACCACTAGGCGCGCGAGCGCCTTATGCTGGTTAAACGCAACAAAGAGGTTGGCACCGTGCACAACGACATCGATCGCATCCTGTTCACCGAGGAGCAAATCGCCCAGCGCGTCGCGGAAATCGGCGCAGGCATCACGAAGGACTACCAGGATGCCGAAGACGGCATCATCCTTATCTCCGTGCTTCGCGGCGCGGCCATCTTCATGGCCGACCTGGCCCGTCAAATCGACATCCCCTGCGAGATGGATTACATGGCCGTCTCGTCCTACGGCAACGGCGCGAAAAGCTCCGGCGTCGTGCGCATCCTGAAGGACCTGTCCTCGAAAATCGAGGGGCGCCACGTCGTCATCGCCGAGGACATCCTCGATTCCGGCCTCACCCTTCGCTACCTGCTGAAGAACCTGCAGGCGCGCAACCCGAAGTCCATCGAGGTCGCCACGCTGCTTCGCAAGAAAACCCGCGCGCAGGCCAACATCGAGTGCGCGCACGTCGGTTTCGAATGCCCCGACGAGTTCATCGTCGGCTACGGCATGGACTACGCGGAGCGTTATCGCAACCTGCCCTACATCGGCGTTCTGAAATCCGAGCTCTACAAATAAGAAAGCAAGGCTATGCCGCAAAACAACAAATCGCAGCTTCAACAGCCCAATCCCCGTACCACTATCGTCGCGGTAGTCGTGTTCCTGCTGTTCGCGTTCGTCGTCGGGCAACAGTTCATGACCATGCAGCAGGCCGGCAACACCACCACGGACAAGCTGGTCACGTCCGAATTCATGCAGGCCGTCGAGCAGGGCCGCGTGACGGAGGTCACCTACAGCGCCGGCGACTACACCATCACGGGCAAGTACTACCCGGCGGTGACGGCGGGCAGCACCGCGGCCGACGCCTTCAACGACGCCTTCGACGCCATGAACGCGATCACCGCCACGCAGAAGGATTCCGACGGCAAGGCGCTCGGCGGCGTGGGCACCACCGACCTCAGCGGGCAGACGCTCGGCGAGGAGCACGCCTTCACCACCACGTGGGCCGGCAGTTCCCTGTCCGAGCTGATGGCAAGCCACCCCGAAATCAAGTACGAGGTGAAAACGCCCAGCCCCTGGGGCGACATCCTGGCGACGCTTCTGCCCATCATCCTGATCGGCGCCATGCTGTTCTTCCTGTTCAACCAAATGCAGCGCGCGAATAACTCGCAGATGAACTTCGGCAAGGCCAAGGCCAAGCAGAACGTCGAGGAGCGCCCCGACGTGAAGTTCGAGGACGTGGCCGGCGTCGACGAGGCCGTCGAGGAGATGCAGGAGATCAAGGACTTCCTGGCGAACCCCGCGAAGTACCAGTCCATGGGCGCGAAGATCCCGCGCGGCTGCCTGTTGGTGGGCCCTCCGGGCACCGGCAAGACGCTGCTCGCGCGTGCCGTGGCCGGCGAGGCGGGCGTGCCGTTCTTCAGCATTTCCGGCTCCGACTTCGTCGAGATGTTCGTCGGCGTGGGCGCCTCCCGCGTGCGCGACCTGTTCAAGCAGGCCAAGGAAGCAAGCCCCTCGATCATCTTCATCGACGAGATCGACGCCGTGGGCCGTCAGCGCGGCACCGGCCTGGGCGGCGGCCATGACGAGCGCGAGCAGACCCTGAATCAGCTGCTCGTGGAAATGGACGGCTTCGAGGCGAACGACTCCGTGGTGCTCATCGCCGCCACGAACCGCTCCGACGTCCTCGACCCGGCGCTGCTGCGCCCCGGCCGTTTCGACCGCCAAATTGTGGTGGACGTGCCCGACGTGAAGGGCCGCGAGCGCATCCTGAACGTGCATGCGAAGAACAAGCCGCTCGGCAGCGACGTCAACCTGTCGAGCGTGGCGAAGCTCACCGCGGGCTTCTCCGGCGCCGACCTGGCGAACCTGCTCAACGAGGCCGCGCTTCTGACCGCGCGCCGCAACAAGAAGATCATCACGCAGCAGGAAGTCAGCGAGTCCATGGAGCGCGTCATCGCCGGTCCCGAGCGCAAGGGCCGCGTGATGGACGAGCAGACCAAGCACACCATCGCCTACCACGAAAGCGGCCACGCCCTGGTGGGGCACCTGCTTCCGAAGGCCGATCCGGTGCACAAGATCAGCATCATCAGCCGCGGCCGCGCGCTCGGCTACACGCTGTCCATCCCGAAGGAGGACAAGGTCCTCAACACGGTGGGCGAGATGCGCGACGAGCTGGCCGTGTTCATGGGCGGCCGCGTGGCGGAGGAAATCTTCTGCGACGACGTGACCACCGGCGCCAGCAACGACCTCGAGCGCGCCACGAAGATGGCCCGCGCCATGGTGACGCAGTACGGCATGTCCACCGAGCTGGGCACGCAGGTGTTCGGCCAGCCCAACCACGAGGTGTTCCTGGGCCGCGACATGGGCAACACGCAGGACTACTCCGAGGAGACGGCCAAGCGCATTGACGACGAGGTCGCCCGCATCATGAAGGAAGCGCACGACCGCGCCTACGAGATCCTGAGCAGCCATCGCGAGCAGATGGACCTCATGGCGAGCGTGCTGCTTGAGCGCGAAACGGTGGAGGGCGAGGCATGCCAGGCGCTTCTGGACAACGCCTGGTCCGACTACCTGCAGCGCGAAGGCGACATCATCGCCAAGAAGGAGGCCGAGGAAGCGGCCGCCCGCGCCCGCGACGAGCAGCTGGCCGATCCGAACTGGAACGGCGGCGTCCCGCAGGACGGCAGCGTCGCCCCGCAGGCTCCCGGACAGCCGCCCGCGCCGCAACAGCCCCCGACGGACGGTCGCCCGCCGGTTCCGCCCTCGGCGCAGTAGGGCGCGGCAAGGCCGGGGCCGGGCTTTCGCGCCTCGTGCCGCGGGCCCGGGCCTTCGGGCCGACGATAACGAATAGGACTTTTGGAAAGGGTCGCGCCATGGGGTGCGGCCCTTTCGGGATACGGCCCGCCGCCGGCGGGTTTGCAGCAGAAAGGCTCAACATGCTTTGGAAATGCGGTTCGTTCGAGTTCGACACGCGCAGGCCCGTGATCATGGGAATCCTGAACGTCACGCCCGACAGCTTCAGCGACGGCGGCACGCATAACGCGCCGGAGGCGGCGATCGCTTGGGCGCAGAAGCTCATCGACGAGGGCGCGCACATGATCGACGTGGGCGGAGAATCGACGCGTCCCGGCTCGGCCGAGGTGAGCGTCGAGGAGGAAGCTGCCCGCGTGCTTCCGGTGGTGCGCGCGCTTGCCGAGCAGGGCGTGTGCGTGAGCGTGGACACGCGCCATGCCGAGGTCGCCCGCGCGTGCGTGGAGGCCGGCGCCGCCGTCATCAACGACGTGTCGGGCTTCCGCGATCCGGCCATGGTGCAGGTCGCGGCCGAGAGCGACTGCGGCGTGGTGGTCATGCATATGCAGGGCGAGCCGGGCACCATGCAGGAAGACCCGCAGTACGCCGACGTGGTCACGGAGGTGCGCGACTACCTGCGCGAGCAGGCGGAAATGCTCGAAGCCGCCGGCGTGGCGCGCGAGCGCATCTGCGTCGATCCCGGCCCGGGCTTCGGCAAGACGGCGCAGCAGACCCTCGAGCTGGTGCGCAACTTCCACGAGTTCAACCGCCTGGGTTATCCGGTCATGGTGGCGGTTTCGCGCAAGAGCTTCCTGGGGTACGCATACGGCATCGACGACCCCGTCGAGCGCGACCACGTGAGCGCGACCGAAGCGCTCGCGGCATGCGAGCTGGGCGCGTCGGTGGTGCGCGTGCACAACGTGGCGGAAACGGTGAAGGCGCTCGCCGACCTGCGCCCCTACGCGCTGTTGGCCCTGGGCTGCAACGTGCCGCTCGTGGCCGAGCCCGGCGAGGAGCGCGAGGGCAAGATCGCCATGCTCAACCAGGCCATCACCGAGCTGTGCAGCCTGCCCGACTCGCAGATCGTCGACATCTCCAGCTTCTACGAGAGCGAGCCGGCTTACTACGAGGACCAGGACACTTTCATCAACGCCGTGGTGCTGCTGCGCACGGGCATCGCGCCGAAGGAGCTTTTGGGCTACCTGCACGCCATCGAGAACAGCCTCGGCCGCGTGCGCGAGATCGAGAACGGCCCGCGCACCTGTGACCTGGACATTCTCGACTATCAGCTTTACGTCACCGACAACGAGGTGCTCACCCTGCCGCATCCGCGCATCCTGGAGCGCGACTTCGTGGTGAAACCGCTGCTCGAGCTGCTGCCGGGGCATGTGCTGGCCAACGACGTCGCGGTCGCCGCGGCGGCGTTGCCCGAGGCCGAGCGCTACGGCAAGGCGAATCGGATCGAGCGCTAGGTCGCCATGCAGTTCCGCGTCGAATCATACGAGTCCATCACCTCGACGAACGACCGCATCAAGCAGGCGATAGAGGCGGGGGAGCCGGAAGGGCTCGCCGTGCGCTCGCTGCGTCAGACGGCGGGCTACGGCCGGCAGGGCCGCGCATGGGAAAGCCCGCTCGGCGGCATGTACCAGTCGTTTCTGCTGCGCCCGAACGTGCCGCCCGCGCAGCTGCCGACGCTGAGTTTGCTGGTGGGCCTCGCCGTGCGCCGCGCGGTGGCGGGTTTGCTGCCGGACGTTGCCGACAGGCTGCAGGTGAAGTGGCCGAACGATTTGGTGGTGACGCCGGCGGATGAGGCGGTGCGCGCGGGCGCGCCGGGAGCCGCGGGCACTGCGGAAGTTACAGGCGCGCCGGGGGCTGCGCGCGCCGCGGAATCTGCGGGCGAGCCGGCAGCCGCGGCGGGATCCGCCGGCGAGCCGACCGCCGATGCGCCCCGCGCCCCGCGCCCGTTCCTCAAACTCGGCGGCATCTCGTCCGAGCTGCACGCGAGGGCGCTGTGCGTCGGCGTGGGCATCAACGTCGCGCGCCCCGAGCAGTCCTGCCCGCAGGTGGGGAAGAACATCCCGATCTTCCTCGACGAGCTTGGTTTCGCGCAAGGTCCGGTTGAGCGGCGTATCGAGGCGGTGGCCGGCGCCCTGTGCGTTGAGCTTGCGCAGCTGTACCCGCAGTGGTGCGCCGAGGGTTTCGCCCCCTTCGCGCGAGAGCTGGACGAATGCTCGGCGCTGACCGGCCGCTTCGTCAGCATGGAAGACATCGAGGGAAATCCCATCTCCGTCGGCGAGGTGACGGGCATCGCGCCCGACGGACGTCTGATCCTGCGAACCGCCGACGGCGGGGAAGTGCTCGTCGCTTCGGGCGAGGCGCACATTCGCGCGTAGGTTCGCCGATGCCCGCCGATGCCCGCCGGGGCGAGGGGCGAGACCCGGCCGGCGCGGTGGCATCGCTCCATTCGCTTTCGCACGGCTGCCCCGCCGCCCAGCCCGTGCCTGCGCTTCCTTCCATATATAGATTCCCCGCAGGACACGCCCCCGGGTGTGGCTAGAAGCCAATGCCCGGTCTAGAATGAAACAAAAACGAAAAACGCAACGGGTCGTGGCATAACGCCCACCCCGTGAACACGCTTGAAAGGCAATGCAAAGCAATGGCTGCAGCACCCGAGAAGCGGCAGGAAGCCGCGCCCTTGAACACTGAAACGAACGAGCAGGCCCCCGAGCAGGGCGCTCCAGCCAAAGGCGCGCCGCACAGCAAGGTAGCCCGCATGGGCACCGAGTCCATCCCGCGCCTCATCACCGAATTCGCCGTGCCGTCTATCCTGGGCATGCTGGTCAACGGCGCCTACAACGTCATCGACTCCATCTTCCTCGGCCAGGCCATGGGCGAGATCGGCCTGTCAACGGCGACGGTCGCCATGCCCATCATGACGGTGTTCATGGCGCTGGCCATGCTGGTCGGCAACGGCGGCAACGCGCTGGCCGCCCTGCGCATGGGCGAGGGCAAGCCCGGCGAGGCCGAGCGCAGCCTGGGCAACACGGTTTCGCTCGCCATTGTCCTGTCGGTCATCGTCGCGGCCGCGGTGCTGTGCCCGCCCATCATCAACGGCCTGCTCACCGTGTCAGGCGCCACGGCCGAGGACTGGGACTACGCGCGCATGTTCATCCAAATCATCTCGTGTGGCTTCATCTTCCAGTGCATCGGCATGGGCGTGAACAACTTCATCCGCACGGCCGGCGCCCCGAACCGCGCGCTGGGCACCATGATCATCGGTGCGGTCGCCTGCACGGCGTTCAACGCGCTTTTCGTGCTGGTCCTGGGGTTGGGCGTTGCCGGCAGCGCGCTGGCGACCATCTGCGGCCAGGCGCTCTCCTGCGCCACCGTGCTGTGGTACTTCTGCTGCACGAAGGGCGTTCCCATGCGCCTGCATCTGCATAAGATGCGCCTGCATGGCCCCACGGTGCGCCTCATCCTGTCGCTGGGCTTGGCGAGCTTCATGGTGCAGGCCGCGATGGCCGTGGTGAATTTCGTGCTGAACAACCTGCTGAACGTCTACGGCGCGCAGAGCGTCATCGGCGCGGAGGGCGCGCTGGCGTCTATCGGCGTGGTGCAGCGCGTGGCGGCATTCGTGGTGCTGCCGCTCATCGGCATGGCCATCGCCATTCAGCCGCTGCTCGGCTTCAACTACGGCGCGCACCTGTTCCTGCGCGTGAAGAAGACCCTGGCCTGGGGCATTGCCGGCGCGACGAGCATGGCCGTGGTGCTGTGGGCGCTCGTGCACATCTTCGCGAACGAGGTGGTCGGCTTCTTCGGCATCACCGACCCCGAGCTGCTGTCGTTCACCGTCTTCGCGCTCAACGTGCAGCTCATCATGATTCCCTTCGTCGGTTTCCAGATCGTGGGATCGAACTACTTCCAGGCGACGGGCCAGCCGGCGAAATCGGTGTTTCTGTCCCTGACGCGCCAGATCGTGTTCCTCATCCCGGCGCTGCTGATCCTGCCGCATGTGCTGCCGACCATGTTCCCGCAGTTCACCGGCTTAGATGCGCTCTACTTCGCCGCCCCCGTCGGCGACTTCCTGGCCATCTTCACCACGCTGATCTTCGTCCTGGTGGAGCTGAAGCGCCTCCACAAGCTGGAAACCGGCGAAATCCAGGCGAAGTTCTAGACCGGGGG
>CAVCPR010000093.1:0-8918 GCA_963604235.1 Anaerovoracaceae bacterium
GCCGGCTCGCCCCTACGGTCTCGCGTTGCGGATGGCGGCGGCCAGCTTGTCGGCGTCGAGCGGCTTGGACACGTGCGAGTTCATGCCCGACTGCGCGCTTAAGTCGCGGTCGTCGGCAAACGCGTTCGCGGTCACGGCGATGATCGGCACCGTCTTGGCGTCGGGGCGGTCGAGCAGGCGGATGGCGCGCGAAGCCTCGTAGCCGTCCATGATGGGCATCATCACGTCCATGAGCACGACGTCGTAGTGCCCGTTGGGCGACTGCTTGAAGCGATCGAGCGCTTCCTGGCCGTTGCGGGCGATGTCGGCCGAAATGCCTTCCTGGTCGAGCATGAACAGGGTGATCTCGGCGTTCAGATCGTTGTCCTCGGCCAAAAGCACCTTCAGACCCGCAAGCGATCCGCTGTCGGCCTGCGCTTCCCCGCAAGCGTTGGCGCCTGCGTTCGGGTCAATCTCGAAGGAGAGCTCGACGGTGAACGTGCTGCCCTCGCCCTTGACGCTCTCAAGCTCGATGGTGCCGCCGAGCTGGTCGACGATCTGCTTGGTGATGGCAAGTCCCAGGCCCGTTCCGCGATACAGCGAACGCGAGCTGGAATCCTCCTGGGCGAACGCCTCGAAGGCGTGCTCCTGGAACTCCTCGCTCATGCCGACGCCGTTGTCGCGGCATACGAAGCGAACCCGCACGCGGTCGCCCTCCACGCCAAGTTCCGTCGCCTCGATGCGCACGAAGCCGCCCGCGCGGTTGTATTTGATGGCGTTGCCGCCGAGGTTCTGCAGCACCTGACGAACATGCAGCGAGCTGCCCAGGACATGCGCGTGCTCGATGTCGATCTTCGACGTCAGCTCGACGCCGGAATTGTCGGCCTGGATATGCAGTACGTCGACGACCGACTGTGCCGCCCGCTTCAGGTCGAAGGGCTTGTTCTCGAAGCGCATCTCGCCGCTTTCCAGCTTGTTCATGTCCAGCGCGCTGTTCACCAGCTCAAGCAGGAAGCTCGATGCCTCCCACATCTTGCTGCGGCATTCGGCTTGCTTTTCCATGTCGTCGGCGTAGTGGTCGCCGATGGTGAGCATGCCGCGGATGCCGTTGATGGGCGTGCGCACGTCGTGGCTCATGCGGCGCAGGAAGTCCGTTTTCGCCGCGTTGGCGCGCTCGAGGCTTTCCGTGTACTCGCGCTCGCGGAGCAGTTTGGAATTCCTCACATTGACGCGCACGACGAGCGCGGCCAGCACGATCATTATGTAGAGGATGACCCCGACGCCGAGAAGCGTGTTGCGCTGCGCCATCACCTGGTATTCGGGGAAGATCACGAACAGGTCGTAGCCGTTGGTGGTGGTGGACAGCCCGTAGCAGGGGTTGCCGTCGAAGGAGCCCTTCACAAGACCGCCGTTCGAATGGTCGACCGTGACGTTGAACAGGCTGTCGAAGGTGTTGCGCGACAGGGCCGAAGCGCTTGAGACGTTCGTTGCGAGCACCTCGTCCTCGTTCGCGACCACCACGGCGCCGTCCATGCTGAAGATGTAGTTGTCGAACATGGCGCGGAACATCGATTGGCCGTCGTTCACGTCGCCCCGCTCGACGTGGTTGACGGCGACGACGATGCCGCCCTCGAGGGAAGGGAAGCCGCATGCCGCGTAGTCGTAGTATTCGCCCGCCGTCGTCGCGCGCGAAAGATAGCTCTTCGTCGGGTATGCGGCCAGCTCGTCGAGGCTGTCGTTTGCCGCTATCGTGCTCGCGACGGCGTTGACGACGGCGGTTTTGCCCGCAATGCGCACGATGGTGCGGTCGGTGTCGAGCAAAAACACCGCGTCAAGGTTCATGCGGTTCAGATAGTCCTCGATGGCGTCGGCGTCCGCGTTGTTGGTGAGGTCGTAGCGGTTTTCCAGCTCCTCGAGTTTTTCCCAGACGGAGGTGACGCTCTTGGTCCTCGAGCTGGAGATATTCTCCTCGTTGCGCTGCACGCTTTGCCGCGCGAACGCGATGGTGTTCTGGGCGATCTCGGACGCCTCGTCGACGGCGCGATCGCTTAAGACGAAGTAGGCGGCGACGAACAGAATGACGCCCACGGCAAGGAAGATGGCGCCCAAGGCGGTGCTGCTCAGGCCTTTTTTGGCCGCGGCGGGCGTGGCGGGCGTTCCCGCGGTCGTTGCGCTTTCGGTCGCGGCGCCGGCGCTGCCCGCGTCCGCGCCGGTCGAGGTGTCGACGGCGGTTTCGAAATTACTGCTCATCGTGTACCCCCCCCACGACCGCGTTGGGATCAAGCCCGTAGCTCGCGACGATGCGCGCCACGGTGCCGTCGTCGATCAGATCGTCGAGCGTCGCGTCAAGCGCCTCGACGAGCTCGGTGTTCGCGTAATTCTTATCGAAGGCCACGCCGATCTGCGTCGCGTAGAAGCCCTCGGGCAGCAGCGTGAGCAGGCCTTCCGACTTTTCGACGAGCGCACTCATGGGGCCGACGTGACCGCTGGTCGCCTCGACGCTGCCTAGACGCAGGGCGGAAACCGTTTCGTCCATCGACGTGAAGGTCAGCACGTCGGCCGCTTGCGGGACGACGTCGCCGGCGTGGCGTACCCACGCTTCCTCGCTTTTGGTGGTGGCCTCCACGGCCACGCGCTTGCCGGCGAGCTGCTCAAGCGACGTGATGCCGCTGTCCGCGCGCACGATAGCCGCCTGGTAGCTGTTCATGTACGGGCCGGCCCACTGGTATTTGTCCGTGCGCCCCGTCATGCTGTAGCACGACCAGATGCAATCGATCTCGCCCGACGCGAGCAGGTCGTTCTTCTTTTCCCAGGAAATTCCGATGAATTCGGGCGTGTAGCCGAGGCGCTTGCATGCTTCGACCGCGATTTCGTAATCGGCGCCGGTGAGCTGGCCGCTGTCGTCGTAGTAAGTATAAGGCTCATAGAGGTCGATGCCTATTTTCAGGATCGGCTTGTCGGAATCGGAGCCCGCGCCCTGAGCCGGGTTCGCCGAGCATCCGAGGGCGAACAGGCCCACGACGGCGATGCATACGATGACCGCGAGACGCTTCATAGGCGGGCACGCTCCTTGACTTCGGGAACTACGAGGCGAAAAACTTACGCAAATCTTACCAGGGTTTTACCCCGATATGGGCAGCAACCTTTCCAGTATAGCAGCTCTAATAGCCTTCTATAGCCTGAAGCTCCCTTTACATCCTGAAGCCCGGCGGGCTGCAGAACCAGACCGCCTCTCCGAGGATGCGCAGGCTCTCGCCGGGGCGGCCGAAGTTCAAAACGCGCGGCTCGAACGTCGGATCGGTGGAGTCGGGCAGCAGCTCGACGCCGTTGTGCAGCAGGTGGATGCGCTTGATGGTGGCGTCCTCGTTGCCGATGCATACGGCGAAAACCTTGCCGTCGGCGGTTGCGTCGATCGCCTTCGCCGGATTGATCAGCACGAGGCAGCCGTTCGGTATGCGCCGGTTCATCGATTCGCCGCTTACCTTCAGGAAGAATGCGCGCGGCCAGCGCTGCGACACGGACGCGGGCAGGTCGACGTGCTCCTCGACGGGCAGCATCTCGAGGGGCTGCCCGGCCGAGATGGTGCCGTACAGCGGCGCGGTCGCGTGCGCGGCGTCGCTTGCGGCCCGAAGCGAGCGTTTCGCGAACCCGCTTTCGTCGCTGATGACGTCGTCGAGGGTTAGGTAGGGAAACGCCTGCAGAATCCGCTCGATGTTCGACTGGCGCGGGCTACTCTTGCCGCACTCCCACGAAGAAATAGTGGTTTGGCTGGTTCCGGAGATTTGCGCGAACTGGACTTGGGACAAGCCCGCATCCACCCTGATCGCGTTGATGTTGTTGCCTACATGATTGCTGCGCATGCGTCCTGCTCCTCGCTATGCAGATTGCTCGCACGTCGCGCTCAATGCTAACAAATTCGGTGAATATTCCCTGTTTGCTCAGGGCGAATACCCGCTAAACTTAGTAGCGTCGGCAAGGCGGATGGGAAGGCGTTTCATGGACAGTTGGCTCAAGCAGGCGAGGGTGGCGTCGGGCCTGACCGCAGGCGAGTGCGCCGCGTGCCTGCAGAAGTCGGTCGAGGCGTACGCGGAACTCGAGCGCCGCCCCGGGATGCTGCGGCTCAACGAGGTGGCCGCGCTTCTGCGCGTGCTCGACGCCGACGGCAGGCGGATTGCGAAAGCCGCGCTGCAGGGGTTGTAGGGGGACGGGCCAAGTCTCGCTTGATGCGCGTGTTCGGCAGTCGTCCCGCCGCGGCCGAGCAGTCGTCCCGCCGCGGCCGATGCGCTCGATCGGCTCGCCGAGTCGCGGCCGATGCGCCCGACCGGCTCGCCGCCCCGCGTTCGCCCCGCCATTGTCAGCTCCATATAACTTTTCCATGCAGGGTCGTTTAATCTTCCCGATTCTTCTCAGTTGTGGGACAATAGCGAAGTTAATGCGTAAACGCGGCGGCAGCTGGCCGCCGCTTGCGTTCGATCTAGGCAGGAGAAGTTTGCATGGCGCAGCAAAACGCTAAAGCCAAAAAGAAGAAGGGCGGCAACGTCAATCGCCGCAACGTTTGGCTTCTGGTGCTGACCACCGTTTTGGTCATCGGCTCCATTTTCATGTTCACGCCCCCGCAGGACAAGATCAACCAGGGCTTGGACATCCAGGGCGGCCTGTCGGTCGTGCTTTCCGCGAAGAGCACCGACGGCGGCACCGTTTCCGCCGACGACATGGAGAAATCCCGCTCCATCATCGAGCAGCGCGTGAATGCCCTCGGCGCGTCCGAGGCCGTCGTGCAGCTGCAGGGAACCGACCAGATCCTCGTGCAGATCCCGGGCCTGTCCGATACCGAAACGGCGCTCGCCACCATCGGCAAGACCGGCCAGCTGGAATTCGCCCGCCTGGACTCCTTCACCGATTCCGACGTGCAGACCAAGATCGAGAACGGTCAGTACGGCACGAACGGCACCTTTACCGATGACTTCGGCAACACGTTCGCTTCCGGCACCGTCGAGCACCTTTCGGTCGAGTCGGGCACGTACACCCCGCTCATCACCGGCAGCAACATCACGAAGGTCGACATCGGCCGCGCTTCGGAAACCAGCACCGATTATTCGGTCAACGTGACGCTCGACTCCGAGGGCACGCAGGCTTTCGCCGACGCCACGAAGGAGCTGGCCAGCTCCAAGGGCAAGATCGTCATCATCCTCGACGGCGAGGTGCAGTCCGCCCCCGCCGTGCAGTCCGAAATCACCGGCGGCCAGGTCTCCATCACCGGCGGCTACGACAAGGACAGCGCCTCCGCCATGCAGACGGTGCTCGAGTCCGGCTCGCTGCCCGTGAGCTTCGAGTACGCGCAGTCCCAGGTGGTCGGCCCGACGCTGGGTCAGGACGCGCTGACGTCCGGCGTGCTCGTGGCCATCATCGGCTTGGCGCTCGTTATGCTCTACCTGCTCGTGTTCTACCAGGGCCTCGGCCTGCTCACCGCCGCGGCCATGGCCGTGTTCGCGGTGCTCTACCTGGGCCTGCTCGCGGTGCTTTCGCACTTCGGCCTGTTCAGCCTGTCCATGGCCGGCATCGCCGGCGTCGTGCTGACCATCGGCATGGCCGCCGACTCGTCCATCCTCACGCTCGAGCGCTTCCGCGAGGAAATACGCATGGGCCGCTCGGTGCGCGGGGCGTCGGTCACCGGCGTGCGCCACGGCATCATGACCTCCATCGACGCCGACCTCGTTACGCTCGTCTCCGCGTTGACGCTGTTCTTCCTGGCGTCGGCTTCGGTCAAGGGCTTCGGCCTGACGCTGGCGCTCGGCATCGTCTGCGACATCGTCATGATGCTCGTGTTCAAGGCGCCCATCATCCGCCTGCTTGCGCCGAAGTGCATCGCCAAGCACCCCGGCTTCTGGGGCGTGAAGGACTGCGAAGAGGCCGCGCCGTACTTCCAGGGTGAGAAGCCTGCGGAAAGCCGCAAGGACGTCAAGGGCCGCTTCATCAAGCTCGACATCGATCTGCTCGGCTTCCGCAAGATCTTCCTGACTATCGCGTGCGCTGCGCTCGTCGTGGTCGTCGCGCTCGTGGGCATCCGCGGCGTGAATTTCGGCATCGAATTCGTCGGCGGCACGTCCATCACGTTCCATCAGGGCGGCGAAGACGTGACCACCGAGCAGCTGCGCGAGGCCCTCGCCGACGCCGGCGAGCCCGACGCCGTCATCCAGACCACCAACTCCGACGGCCAGGACGGCTTCCTGGTGCGCACCACCACCACGTCCGCCGAGGACGCGGCCGCCGCGGCAAACCAGGTTGCCGACGAGTTCGGCTGGGATGCCGACAGCTTCGAGGTGACCACCATCGGACCGGACTGGGGCACGAGCGTCATCCAGAGTTCCGCCATCGCGTTCGTGGTCAGCCTGCTGCTGATCATCGCCTACATCTCCATCCGCTTCCGCGATTACAAGATGGGCGTTTCGGCGGTTATCGCGCTGCTGCATGACCTGGTGATCGTCATCGGCGTGTACGTGCTCGTTGGCCGCGAGGTCACCCCGAACACCATCGCCGCGCTGCTTACTATTCTGGGTTACTCGCTGTACGACACGGTGGTCGTGTTCCACCGCATCAACGAGAACATGAAGGGCGACGCCCCGAAGTGCACCTTCGCCACCATGGCGAACCACTCCGTCAACGAGGTTCTGGTGCGTTCGCTGAACACGTCCATCACCTCGCTGATCCCGGTCGTGGCCATGCTCATCTTCGGCGGCGAGACGCTGCGCGACTTCGCGCTCGCCATGACGGTCGGCCTGGTGTGCGGCTGCTATTCGTCCTACGCCATCGCCACGCCCATCTACGTGATGTGGAAGACGCACGAGCCGAAGTTCGCCAAGCTGCAGAAGAAGTACGGCACGGACATCCAGCGTTGGTTCCTGAACCGCCTGCCGCAGGAGAGCGCCGTGGTCGCCGCCGGTGCCGATGGCACGGCTGTCGCGGTCGCGGGTGGCGCGGTCGCCGTGGCCGAGGGTGCTGGCGAGCCGCAGACGCCTTCCGCGTCGAGCACGTCCGCGCACAAGAGCACGGCAAACAAAAAGAAGCGCAAGAAGGTGCAAGGCTAGCGAGTTAATCGCCCGAACACGCAGGAAGGCCCTCCAATCGGAGGGCCTTCCCTTTTGCGGCAATGTGCAAAATCAGTGATGCGCTTCGCGTCCCACCTACACTTCGGCGATGACCTCGACCTCAACAAGCGCGCCCTTCGGCAGCTTCGCCACGCCGACGGCCGATCGGGCCGGGCGTGCGTCGCCGAACGACTTCGCGTATTCGGCGTTGAACGCGGCGAAATCGTTGATGTCGTCCAGGAAGCAGGTGGCCTTCAGCACGTGGTCGAAATCGGTGCCCGCCTCGGAGAGGATAGCCGCCACGTTCTTCATGACCTGCGTCGTCTGCTCCTCGATGGTGGTGCCCACCAGCTCGCCCGTTTCGGGGTCGAGCGCGATCTGGCCGCTGGCGAACAGCAGGTTGCCGGACACGCGGCCCTGCACGTACGGGCCGATCGCCGCCGGGGCGTTCTTCGTTGCGATAACCTTCATGGTTCCTTCTTTCCGGCGCGTCGCTGCCGCTAAATCCCGCCGTCGACGTGCCTGTATTTGTTGCGCTGCTATGAACGTTCCTCATTTTACCGCGCGCCGGGCTATAGTGTTCATCGACATAAAAACCGCCGCTAACCGAAATGAGGGATGACATGCTGACGCTCGAAGCGTTCGAAGAGGCCGCCGCCAAAGTCAAGGAAGTAACACTGGAGACGAAACTCATCGAAAGCCCGTACTTCAGCGAGATTAGCGGAAACCGCGTCTTCCTTAAGCCGGAAAACATGCAGCGCACCGGCGCGTACAAAGTGCGCGGCGCCTATTACAAGATCAGCACGCTCACTGACGAGGAGCGCTCGCGCGGCCTGATCACGTCATCGGCGGGCAATCACGCGCAGGGCGTCGCCTACGCCGCGAAGCGCTACGGCGTGAAGGCCACCATCGTCATGCCTACCACCACGCCGCTTATCAAGGTCGAGCGCACGAAGGACCTCGGTGCCGAGGTGGTTCTGCACGGCAACGTCTACGACGAGGCCTACGAGCACGCCGTGAAGCTTGCCGAGGAAAACGGCTACACGTTCATCCACCCGTTCAACGACCTTGGCGTTGCCACCGGCCAGGGCACCATCGCCATGGAGATCGTCCAGGAACTGCCGTTGGTCGACTACATCCTGGTTCCCATCGGCGGCGGCGGGCTTGCCACCGGCGTGTCCACCCTGGCCAAGCTGCTGAACCCGCACATCAAGGTGATCGGCGTGGAGCCTAAGGGCGCGGCCTGCATGAAGGCGTCCATCGACGCGGGGCATGTGGTGAAGCTGCCGAACGCGAACACCATCGCCGACGGCACCGCGGTGCTCGAGCCCGGTGACAAGACCTTCCCGTACTTGCAGGAAAACCTCGACGACATCATCACCATCGACGACTCTGAGCTGGTCGTCGCCTTCCTGGACATGGTGGAAAGCCACAAGATGGTCGTCGAGAACTCCGGCCTGCTCACCGTGGCGGCGCTGCGTCATCTGGACTTTACCGGCAAGAAGGTGGTTTCCATTCTTTCCGGCGGAAACATGGACGTCATCACCATGTCGTCGGTGGTGCAGCACGGCCTTATTCAGCGCGACCGCATCTTCACGGTGTCGGTGCTCCTGCCCGACCGCCCCGGCGAGCTGGTGCGCGTGGCGCAGGTCATCGCCGAGAACAAGGGCAACGTCATCCGCCTGGAGCACAACCAGTTCGTCTCCACGAACCGCAATGCGGCGGTGGAGCTTCGCGTGACCATCGAGGCGTTCGGCCCCGACCACAAGCACCAGATCATTCGCGCCCTCAAGGACGCCGGCTTCGAAACCCAGCTCGTGCAAGCGGTGCTGTAGGGGGCGTTCGCTGCCGGAC
>CAVCPR010000094.1:0-8669 GCA_963604235.1 Anaerovoracaceae bacterium
CGAAGGCGCGACAGTGTTTTCTCGGATGGGCCGGCGGGTTCGATATCCGCCGGCGGGTCCGTTCCCCGCCAGCGAACCCATCGCCCGCCCTTCTCGGATGGGCCGGAGGGTTCGATATCCGCTGGCCCATTCGCTCCCCGCCGGCGAACCCATTGCCCGGCCGCCCCGCTCGTCCGCCGTTTTGCGCAGGCGGCGAGCGCGACAATGCGAAGGCCGCCTCCCCCGGGTTGGGGCGGCGGCCTTCGCTGGTGGTGACGCTAGGGGCGCCAAGCGCGCGGCGATGCCTTCCGGGCGGACAAGCGGCCCGAACTTGTAACCTTAGCGTTCGTAGACTTGGTCGCAGCCGAGCAGCAGGCCGCGCAACCCGCCCCGGGCTACCCCGCGCAGCAACCCGAACTGCAACCTTAGCGTTCGTAGACTTGGTCGCAGCCGAGCAGGTCCTTCATGGTGTACCAGATCTGATGCGGGTCGTCGATGGGATGCGCGAGCGGCTTCATCTCGTAGCGCTCCACCGCGCCGGAGAGCAGATCGACGGCGAACACCTCGTCGGAGAGCGTCAGCGCCTCCTTCGGGCAAATGTCGGTGCAGCAACGGCACTTCACGCAGTCGCCCGGGAAATGTTCCACGCCGAACGTGCCGTCCTCGTCGGTGAACTTCGAGATGGCGCCGGTCGGGCAGAACGTCGCGCACATCTGGCAGCTCGAGCACTTGTCCGGGTCGATGATCACGTGTCCCCACAAGCGCGTCTCGATCATCACGTCCTGCGGCTCGCCGAAACTCGCCAGGGCGTTCAGCAGGCGCTCGCGGCGGTCGGGCACGAAATGCGGCAGCGTGCCGTCCTCCATCACCTTCTGGAAACGCTTCTGCGTCTGGTCCTCGATGCCGAGCTTCTCGGTGAGGGCGTAGTCGGCGGTGGCGTTGGCGGCCAGCTTCGTCTCGGACTTCATGTCGGAGAAGAACTTGCGGCGGTCGGCGTCGAAGGAGGCCTTGCCCGCGGCGCGCACGCTGGCCGGGAACTTCTTGGCCAGGTCGACGCGCATGCCGTTGTTCCAAGTTTCCAGCAGCGTGTTGGCGGTATCGCGCACCAGCTCGGCCATATGGAAGCCGGTCGCGTGCTCGCAGGCGGCGCACTTGCCCTCGATCAGGCTCACGTGCTTGGCGCCCGCGACGGCCAGCATGGCCAGCAGGCTTTCCTCCACGCGGCCCAAACACGTCACGGAAACGACCTTCTCGGGGTCGAACAGGCCCTCCGCTGCGGTGGTGATCTGCTCGCACGCGATGACGACCTCGCCATCGGCGGCGCGCATGGCGCTCAGGCACTGGTGCAGAAGCTCGGCGTCGTTGGGCCGGTGCGCCTCGAGCGCGCAGGTCGGGCACGCCGTCGCGCACGTTCCGCATCCGATGCACTTTTCCGGAGAGATGATCAGCTCGTTGTCGTCGTAGGAAATGCACCCCGACGTGCACACTTCGGCGCACTTCATGCATTTCGCATTGCGATTGCGCACAACGGCGCAGCGGTTCTGGTGAACCGTGATATCGGCACTCTGAAGTTTTTCGAGTAGACCGAAGAAATTCTTGGCACTCGGCATTGCTGCCCCTTTCTCGTCTACCCCCCTTGCAACCTTTAAGTATAGCGGTTCGCCGCGCCAGCAGGCGCGACACGCCCCTACGTTAGTTATGGCGAACATGAATGCCGCGCCGTTTCCCGGCGTCCACCGGCCGAACGCGGCGTATCGGGTATCCTGTTCGCACGGAGAAACGGAAAGGAACGGGCATGCGAGCTTTAATCCAGCGCGTCACCAGCGCGAACGTGAGCATCGACGGACAGGTTGTCGGCGAGTGCGGGAAGGGCTATCTCATCCTGCTCGGCGTCGGCGACGGGGACGGTCAGGCGCAGATCGAGCGTCTGTGGAGCAAGATATTCAAACTGCGCATCTTCGAGGACGAGGACGGCAAGACGAATCTGTCGCTTGCCGACATCGGCGGCGAAGTGCTGGTGGTTTCCCAGTTCACGCTGTACGCGAGCTGCAAGAAGGGCAACCGCCCCTCGTTCACGCAAGCCGGCGCGCCCCAGGCGGCCGAGGAGCTCTACGAGGCGTTCGTGGCGCGCGCGAAAGCCGACGTCGCGCACGTGCAAACCGGCCGGTTCGGCGCGATGATGCAGGTCAGCCTCGTGAACGACGGCCCCTTCACCATCTGGCTCGACACCGACGAGCTGTAACGGGCGCAGGCGAGGACGGCGCGCGGAAGCCCGCGCCAGCGCGCAGGACAGCGGCGCGCGACACTGAGACAAGTCAGGGGGCCGAACGCCTCGCCGCCAATCGGCAGCGAGGCGTTCGGCCTTCCAACCATAACGGGCGTGCACTGCGGGGGGGGACGCCATCCAGGCGCCGCGGCTCCGCATCGCGCGACATGCGCGCCCCTAATTCGTCACGTCGCCCGACTGATTAAGGCTGATAGGGTCGCCCACGTATGTCGAGGGCACGCGCAGAAGCGCCTTGAAGAAATCCTTCGTGCGGGCGGGAATCTCGCGGATGTCGTACTGGGTCTGTTTCTGGTAGGTTCGGTAGTCGCTCGGCACGCCCTGCGCCTGCATGCCCAGGCACTGCGCCGACCACAGCGCGCGGTAGAGGTGATAAGTCTGCGTCGCCACGACGATGCGCTCGCAGCCGAACACGTATTTCGCGCGGTACATGCTTTCGTAGGTGGAGAAGCCGGCATGATCGCAGAAGATGTCCTCGGAGGGCACGCCCTGCGCAATCGCATAGGATTTCATGGCCTTGACCTCGTTGTACGATGCGGTTTCGTTGTCGCCGCTCATGATGATTTTCGGCGCCACGCCCGCGAAATATAGCTGAATGCCGTCGTCGAGGCGGTCCTGCAGAATGGTCGAGGGCGTTCCGTCGGCAAGCACGCTCGCGCCGAGCACCACGATGGCGTCGGCCTGCTGCGTTTGGCTTTGCGCCGCCGAAGCCGTCACGATCGAGCCTTTCGAACCCACCACGGTAATCACGTTGGTGGCGGCGAACACCGCCGCCACGGCAACAACGCACGCCAGCACCATATCCAGCATCCGCCTCAAACATCCCTTATGTCGCTTCGCACTGCTCATCGGACACCCGATAATAGCAAACGGGAAACAATCCCCCGCAAGACCCGCCGAATCGCCGCAACTCCGTCTCAGCAAAGCCACCGAATCCCAACGCAGACAACAAACGCCGCACTGCCGCATCCATTCGGCAGCAGTTCCGTCGTGCGCCGCGCAGGCTCTACGCAAGAGGCATGCAAGGTCGATCTGCTACGCTACTTCGATGCGGCGATGCTCGTTCGTACCTTGGGTGACGCCTTCGGAAGGAGGTGAAGCCATGGACCTTCTGTTTGCGCTGGCAGCAGCCAGCTCGATCGGTTCGTTCATCATAAGCTTGTTAGCTTACGTGGAAGGGAGAGTGTCCACTCGGAATAAAAAGAAGCGGTAGGTGCAACTACCGCTTCCCAATCCTAGTGCGTCGCCCGTCCAGGTCTCAAATCCTACGGGCATCGCCGCTGTTTTCGATTGTACACGCCCAGGCGTTACTTCGCAACGATGTTCACCAGACGGCCGGGCACCACGATGACCTTCTTGAGATCCTTGCCCTCGACGGCGGCCTTCACCGCTTCGAGCGCCACGGCCTTCACGTCGTCGTCGGCCGCGTCGGCGGCAACCGTGATGCGCGCCTTCACCTTGCCGTTGACCTGCACCGCAAGCTCAACCTCGTCGGCCTTGGCCTGCTCAGGATCGAACTCAGGCCACGGCTGCACGTACACGCTGCCCTCGCAGCCGAGCGCGTCATGCCACAGCTCCTCACACATGTGCGGGCACATGGGGGCCAGCAGCTTCACCAGCACCTCGGCGATCTCCGACGCGAACGCCTGCTCGTCGGCCGATGCCGCGCGCTGTTCGGGGCCGCACTTGCGCAGGTAGTCGCCCGTGGCGTTCGCCAGCTCCATGATGGCGGCGATGGCCGTGTTGAAGTTGTTGCGGTCGAAGTCGTCGACCACCTTGCCGGCCACGCGATGGCGCTCGCGCAGCAGCACCTTGCGGGCCTCGGCGACCTCGGCCTCGCTCGCGCCTGCTTGGAACAGCGTGTCCTCGCCGGCCTTGCCCGCCAGGTCGTAGACCATGCGCCACGCGCGGTTGAGGAACTTGTGCATGCCGGCCAGGCCGTCCTCGTTCCACTGCAGCTCCTTGTCGGGCGGCGCCATGAACAGGATATAGGCACGCACCGCGTCCGCACCGTAGCCGGCGATCATGTCCTCGGGGGAGATGACGTTGCCCTTCGACTTGCTCATGACATCGCCGTGCTCGTCGAGCACCATGCCCTGGCACAGCAGGTTCTTGAACGGCTCGTCGAAGTTCACCAGGCCCAAATCGCGCAGCACCTTGGTGAAGAAGCGGCTGTAGAGCAGGTGCAGAATGGCGTGCTCGATGCCGCCGATGTACTGGTCGACCGGCATCCAGCGGTTCACCTTGTCGGTGTTAAACGGCGCCTCGGTGTTGTGCGGGTCGGTGTAGCGCAGGTAGTACCAGCTCGAGCACGTGAACGTGTCCATCGTGTCCGTTTCCCGACGGGCGGGCTTGCCGCACTTCGGGCACGTGCACTTCGCGAACTCCTCGTGCGAAGCAAGCGTCTCACCTGCAGAAAGGTCGATGTCCTCGGGCAGGCGGACCGGCAGTTCCTCCTCGGGAACCGGCACGACGCCGCACTCGTCGCAGTAGATCATCGGGATGGGGTTGCCCCAGTAACGCTGGCGGGAAATCAGCCAATCGCGCAGGCGGAACTCCACCTTGCGCTTGCCGCGGCCGGCGGCCTCGAGGTCGGCGACGATAGCCGCCTCGCCCTCGGAGTGCTTGCCGCCCGTCATGCCCGTATACTTGCCGGACTGCACGAGCACGCCCTCGGCCTCCATGGCCGCTTCCCAATCGACGCTGGTGACCACGCGGTTCTGCTCGCCGCTCAGCTGCTCGAACAGCGGATCGCCCTCGCCCAAGATGATCGGGATGATGGGCAGGTCGTACTTCTTGGCGAACTCGAAGTCGCGCTGGTCGCCGCAGGGCACGGCCATGACGGCGCCGGTGCCGTAGTCGGCCACGATGTAGTCGGCCACCCACACGGGCACCTTCTCGCCGTTGATGGGATTCACCACATAGCGGCCGGTGAACGCGCCGTGCTTCTCCTTGCTGCCCTGCGCGCGCTCGACGGCGGTGATCTTCTTCGCGTCCTCGACCACCTGCATGACGGCGGCCTCATATTCGGAACCGGCCACCAGATCGGCCAGAATGGGGCTTTCGGGCGCCAGCAGGAAGAAGCTGCAGCCGAACAGCGTGTCCGCGCGGGTGGTGAACACGATGATGAGGTCGTCGTCGGTGGGGTTCTCGGGCGCACTGCCGTCGCGATCGCACAGCGTGAACTTCACCTCGGCGCCCTCGGAGCGGCCGATCCAGTTCGCCTGCTGCTGCTTGACGCGCTCAGGCCAGCCCTCAAGCGTGTCCAGGTCGTCGAGCAGCTCCTGCGCGTAGTCGGTGATCTTGAAGTACCACTGCGTCAGGTCGCGCTTCTCGACCTCGCTGTCGCAGCGCCAGCAGCGGCCCTCGGTGACCTGCTCGTTGGCGAGCACGGTGCCGCAGCCGGGGCACCAGTTCACCGGGCTGTTGCGGCGCTCCACCAGCCCGCGCTTGTAGAACTGCTGGAAGATCCACTGGCCCCAGCGGTAGTACTCCGGGTCGCAGGCGACCACGGTGCGGTCCCAGTCGTAGGAGAAGCCCATGCGCTTGAAGGACGCCTTCTGGGTCTCGATGTTCGCGTACGTCCACTTCGCCGGATGGCTCTTGTGCTTGATGGCGGCGTTTTCCGCAGGAAGGCCGAACGCGTCCCAGCCCATCGGGTGCAGCACGTCGAAGCCGCGCATCTTCGAGTAGCGGGCGATGACGTCGCCGATGGTGTAGTTGCGCACGTGGCCCATGTGGATGTCGCCCGACGGATACGGGAACATCTCGAGCACGTACTTCTTCGGCTTCGACGAATCCTCGGTCACCTGATGAAGGTTTTCCTCGGCCCACGCCTTCTGCCAACGGGGTTCGATCTCGTGCGGATTGTATTGCTTCATCGTCTTATCTTCCTTGCGACGCTGTGATACAGATGTTGGCTATTGTAGCAGGCGAAACGGCGCCAAAAAGAAAAAGCACCCCCGACGGCTGCCGGGGGTGCAAAATCCGCACGTTCGCCTTCGCGGTTTAGCGCGAAATGTTGTAGAAGGCCTTCAGGCCGGCGTACTGCGCCTGGCTGTCCAGCTCCTCCTCGATGCGCAGCAGCTGGTTGTACTTGGCCACGCGGTCGGAGCGGCACGGGGCGCCCGTCTTGATCTGGCCGGTGTTGAGCGCGACCGCCAAATCGGCGATGGTGGTGTCCTCGGTCTCGCCGGAGCGGTGGCTCATCACGCAGGCGTAGCCGGCCTGCTTGGCCATCTCGATGGCGTCGAGCGTCTCGGAGAGGCTGCCGATCTGGTTCACCTTGATGAGGATGGCGTTCGCGCAGCCCAACTCGATGCCCTTGGCCAGGCGCTTGCTGTTCGTGACGAACAGGTCGTCGCCCACCAGCTGCACCTTGTCGCCGATGCGGTCGGTCAGGGCCTTCCAGCCGTCCCAATCCTCTTCGGCCATGCCGTCCTCGATGGAGATGATCGGGTACTTCTCGACCAGCGCGGCCCAGTAGTCGACCATCTCGGCGCTCGTCAGCTCGCGGCCCTCGCCCGCCAGCACGTACTTGCCGGTTTCGGCGTTGTAGAACTCGGTGGAAGCCGGGTCCATGGCGAACATGATGTCGCTGCCGGGCTTGTAGCCGGCGGCCTCGCACGCCTTGACGATGTACTCGAGCGGCTCCTCGTTGGTGGTGAAGTTCGGCGCAAAGCCGCCCTCGTCGCCCACGCCGCCGCCGAGGCCGGCCTCGTGCAGCACCTTCTTCAGCGTGTGGTAGATCTCGGCGCACCAGCGCAGCGCCTCGGCGAACGTCTCGGCGCCGACGGGCATGATCATGAACTCCTGGAAGTCCACGTTGTTGTCCGCGTGCACGCCGCCGTTCAAGATATTCATCATGGGCGTCGGCAGGATGTGGCCGTTCACGCCGCCGATGTACTTGTACAGCGGCAGGCCGCAGGACTCCGCCTCGGCCTTTGCGCAGGCCAGCGAAACGCCCAGGATGGCGTTCGCGCCCAGGGCGCCCTTGTTGTCGGTGCCGTCGAGTTCCAACATGATGTCGTCGATGGCGCGCTGGTCATCGGCCTCCACGCCGATCAGCGCGTCGGCGATTTCGTCGTTCACATGGGCGACCGCGTCGAGCGTGCCCTTGCCCAGATAGCGATCCTTGTCGCAGTCGCGCAGCTCAACGGCCTCGAACGCGCCGGTGGACGCGCCGGAAGGAACGGCCGCGCGGCCGAAGGAACCATCCTCCAACACAACCTCCACCTCAACCGTGGGGTTGCCGCGAGAGTCCAGGACCTCACGCCCGAACACATCGATGATGACGCTCATTGCATGCCTCCTCTAAGGATGTTTCCTTTTGCGCCCGGCATCCGTGCCGGGCCATACGGGGCGGATTGTACCACGCCCGCAAGGCGTGCTGGGGAAGCTGTTGGCTGGGCGGCAGGATGAGGCCGCAATCGGGACTTTTGCGCGGTTACAGAAACCAGGCGACGGCGATCATCAGCAGAGCGCCCACGACAAGCGCGACCAACGAGGCCGCATTCCATCGCAGAGGGCGCAACTGCCCGCGCCGCACGCTCGGCAGCCCGTAGCAGCGCGCGTCCATGGCAACCGACAAGCGATCGGCGCGCCGAAACAGCTGCACGAACAGCGGAATGAACACGCCGCCCCAGGCGCCCAGGCGCTTCGAGAGGCCCCCGCCCTCGAAGGCAGCACCGCGGGCGAAATGCGCATCGCGCACCATGCCCAGCTCGAGGGCGGTCAGGGGAATGAAGCGGATGGCCAGGGAGAACACCATGGCGATGTCGTCGACGGGGACCCGCAGGCACCGAAGCGGGCGGATGAACCAGCCAAGCGCGTCGCTGAGCTGCGTGGACGTGGTGGTGAACGTGACCAGCAGGCTGGCCAACACCAGCACTATCATGCGGGCGGCATACAGGCACCCAAGCCACACGCCAACCTCTGGATTGATAGCCGCGAACAGCACGGTGAAAGCCGCAAGCACATAAACCGGGACGCCCATGGCAAGCACTCGCGCAAACCCCACGCGCGACACCGCCACGCATGCGGCTAGCCCGCCGGAGAACAGCGCCATGCCCGCCCAGGTATCCACCCAGAACACCGCGGCGGAATACACGGCGAGCAGCAGCACCTTCGCACGTGCATCGCAGCGATGAGCAGGGGAATCACCCGGTATGTAGACGGAGGTTCGCAAACGCATACGGCGCAGTATACCGCACGGCGCCGCCCCCGAAGGCCCAAGCGCATCGCCCACCGCGAATGTGGAACCCCCTTCGCATCGGCTCGCTTCGGCACCCACACCTGCCCGCCCGACCGCACGGCGCTAACGAACCCCGCCCAACAAAAAAAGGAAGGCCCCGCAGGACCTTCCTTCAAGCAAGCTATGCAAGCCGGCGAAGACCTATTCGGCCTT
>CAVCPR010000095.1:0-8661 GCA_963604235.1 Anaerovoracaceae bacterium
GCGGACGGCGGGCGGCGCCGGATGCGAATCATGCGCGGCGAAGCATAATGATATACTCTGCCGCAAGCAAACGATGCACACCCTCACCAGCGAAAAGGAAGCCATGAGCGACAGCGGACGCATATCGGACAAGCCCGTCAACGACGGCGATCGCATCCGGCTCACCACGCTCACGGACAAGGGCGGTTGAGCTGCGAAGTGGGGTCCGGGAGACCTCTCGGAAATCTTGAAAAGCATCGCGCCGGCCATGCCCGACCCGAACATCCTGCTCGGGTTCGACACCGCCGACGACGCCGCCGTCTACCAGGTGGACGAGAACAACGCAGCTGTGCTCACGCTCGACTTCTTCACGCCCGTCGTCGACGACCCCTACGAATATGGCGCCATCGCCGCCGCCAACGCGCTTTCGGACGTGTTCGCCATGGGCGCGCGGCCCGTGTGCGCCCTGAACATCCTCGCCTTCCCCAGCTGCATGGGGACTGAAGTGGTCGGCGAGGTGATCCGCGGAGGCGCGGACAAGGTGCGCGAAGCCGGGGCGTTCGTGGTCGGCGGGCACTCCATCGAAGACGACGAGCCGAAATACGGGCTGTCGGTGTTCGGGCTCGTGCATCCCAAGAAGATGATCCGCAACGGCGGGGCGCTGCCCGGGGACGTGCTCTACTACACGAAGACGATCGGCACCGGCATCATGAACGCGGCCTTGCGCGCGCGCCTCAAAACCGACGCCGACCTGCGCCCGGTAATCGACGGGATGATGGAGCTGAACCGTGCGGCGGCCGAAGCGGGCATCGCCGCCGGCATGCGCGCCGCCACCGACGTGACGGGGTTCGGGCTTGCAGGGCATCTGCACGAGATGGTGGATGCGTCGGCCTGCGCGGCGAAGCTCGATTGGAATGCGCTGCCGCTGTTCGAGGGCGCCTATGAGCTGTCGTGCGATTACTGCCGGCCGGGCAAGACGTTCGGCATCATCGAGTGGGCAAGCGATTTCGTGGCACAAGGCGCCCTCGACGATTTCGAGTTCGACAACCGCATGGGCGTGCTGTGCGACCCGCAGACCTCCGGCGGCCTGCTCGTCGCCATCCCTCCGGAAAACGCCGAGGTGTTCGAGCGCGAGTTCGAAGTGCGCACCGGGCGGGCGCCGGCACGCATCGGGCGCTTCATCGACGGCAAGCCCGGCACCATCCAGGTGGATTGGTAGGGAAACAGCAAAGCGGCGGCCAGGAATTCCTGACCGCCGCTTTGTTTTAGTACAGGTTCACGATGTCGACCGCCGCGAAAGGCAGGCCCAGCGCAGCAAGCGCGTCCTTGATACCTTCGACGTCGTCGTCCGGCGCGCACCAGGCCAGCCCGCAGCCGGCGGAAATCTCAGAAGGCACCGGGATCATGCGCCCCGCAACCTTTCCGGCGTCGGCCGCCGCCTGCACCGCCATCGCATCGGCCGTGCTCGCGAAGGTGACGACCGCGTGGGGTGTTTTCTGTCGCACGCGCACTCCCCTACGGGCGCACGACCACGCGCGCCTCGAGCTGCTTCTGCGCGATGACGTACATGTTGGTGACCTCGCCGATGGCGAGCTTCTCGGTCAGGCCGTAGTGGTTCAGGCAGGTGCCGCAGCTGTAGATCTCCACGCCGGCGTCTGCGAGCTTACGCAGGTCCTCGAGCACCGGGCTGCCCTCGACGGTGAGCTTCACGCCGCCGTTGTAGGCCAGGATAACCTGCGGCAACTCGTCCTGCTGCGTGAGGGCGAAGGTGAATGCCTTCATGAGCACGGCGCCGAGCTCATCGTCGCCCGAGCCCATGAACTCGCTCGAGAGCACGACCACCTTGTCGCCCGCCGGCACCAGCTCGCCGCAGCCGGCGGATGCGGGCGCCTCCTCGCCGGTCTTGGTGAACACGACGGCGAAGTCGGCCTCGCCGCGCTCGACGAACTCCGTCTCAATCTTGAGCGACTTGCCGAGATTCTGCAGGTTCTGCACGGCGGTCTTGTTGTCCACCGCAACCTCAAGCTGGCCGTCTTCCATCTCCGCCAGCGCCTTCTTCGCGTTCACGACCGGAAGCGGGCACGCCATGCCCTTGCAATCGAGCTTCTCCATGATGTCTATCCTTTCCGCGGCGCCCTTCGCCGCATTGTCTCTTCGCAATCTCGCCGGCCAATGCGGCCGGCAAGCGATACGCTACAGCATCTCGATGAACGCCGCCAGGCGCGTTTCCACCTGACCGGCGTCGTTGGTCGAGTAGTCGGTTTCGAGCTTGAGGTAAGGCACGCCGCGCTCCTCGCAGGCGGCCTGCACCTTCACCGCCTCGATATTGAACGTGTGGCAGGCCTGCAGCACCACTTCCACGATGCCGTCGACCTTGTACTTGTCGACCATCTCCATCATATGCTCGATGCGCCCGGCGTTCGGCGACATGACCGAGCAATTGATCTTCAGGTAGCGGTCGGAGATGGCGCGCAGAATGTCCGGCGCGTCCGGATCGACGAGCATCGACTGCGTACGCTCGCCCGAGCAGTCGTCGAGCGCCACGATGACGCCGCCGGCGTGCTCGACGGTCATGCCGACCTTCTGGATAACGCCGCCCGTGGGGCAGCCGGTGAGCATGATGCGCTTGGCGCCGGCCGCGACGGGACGCTCGCCGGCCTCGTAAGCGGCCTTGCGCTCGGAGGCAAGCTTCTCGAGCGTTTCGGCGTATTGGTCCACGTCGAAGCTGAACGTGGCCTTAAGCAGGGTCGTCATCAGTTCCACGCCGCTCATCGCCGGCGGCTCGAGCGCCTGCAGCGCATAGAGATCGCACATGGCGCGGCGGATGCGATTGCGCTTCACGACGGCCTCGCGCAGCGCCTCGTCGGTGATGGTGACCTCGAAACGGCGCTCAAGCTCCTCCTTGAGCAGCTTGGCTTCCTCGTACCAGATGTCGGCCGAATAGCTGCGGGTCTGGCTCTGCGGCAGCTGCATGACGTGCACCGGCTTGATGTCGGCCAAAAGCTCGTACATCTTCTTCTTGCCGTCGCACGTGGTCTCGCCGAGCACCATGTCGCTGAAGTACGTGAACGGGCATTTGTTCGTGAGCGCGAAGCCGTAGGTGCCCTTGATGAGCGGGCAGAGGTTCTTCGGCAGCACCGTTTCCGCATCGGGGATCGTCTCATTGTTCATGCCGCACAGCCCCACCGCCGCGACCCCGGCGGCGTCGAGCAGCTCGAGCGGGCTGTAGGAGCACAGGTAGCCGGCCAAGCGCCCACCGCCCTGCTTGTAGTTCATGGCGGCGACGAAGCTGGCGCGACGCGCCTCGTCGAAGCTTTCGTAGATGGAAGGAAGGTCGGTCGGAACGTTCGGCTCGGCGTGGGCCGCACTCGCGGCGGCGTCGCCTTGCGCCTGGATGTCATCGGTGGGCATGCGTACCCTTTCTCGTCTGGGTGGCATTCTTGAGTATGCGGGAAAGCGGAAGGCGAAATGCCTTCAGGATTCGCAAAGAAAACGCGCAGAGGCAGAAATGCACGTCAGTGGCCTGAGTATAGCATTGCGAACACCCGCGCCGCGCAACATGCCGAATGTCCGCACACGGGCCATCGCGGGCGGGCGCGGGGCAAGATTTCGCTATACTGCGTCCTTGAGAAACGCGCGAAGCGATGCGCGGAGGAGGACCGCCGCGCCGCGTCTACATAGAAGGAAGTACCGATGTCAGAAGCACCCAACATCGCCGCGCTGCGGCAGCTGCCGCAGGTGGAAGAACTCATGCACGCCCCGCAAGTCCAGGCGCTCGAGGCGCTCGTGCCGCGCAATATCCTGGTGGAGTGCGCGCGCCGGGCCATCGACGAGGCGCGCCAGCGCATCCTCGCGGGCACCGACGAAGCGGCGGACGCCACGGCCATCGCGGATGCCGCCTGCGCCCATGCACTGCGCAACCTGCGCCCGAGCCTGCGGCGCGTCATCAACGCGACCGGCGTGGTGCTGCATACGAACCTGGGACGCAGCGCGCTTGCCGAGGAGGCGGTCGCGGCCGTCACCGAGGCGGCGAGGGGCTACTCCACGCTGGAATACAGCACCGACACCATGGCGCGCGGCAGCCGGCACAACCATGTCGAGCACCTCATCTGCAGCCTGACCGGCGCCGAGGCCGCCATCGCGGTGAACAACAACGCCGCGGCGGTCATGATGGTGCTTTCCGAGTTCGCGCGCGGTCACGAGGCGGTGGTCAGCCGCGGCGAGCTCGTGGAAATCGGCGGCAGCTTCCGCGTCCCCGACATCATGGCCCAGTCCGACGCGCGCATGGTGGAAGTGGGCACGACGAACAAGACGCACGCCGTCGATTACGAGCGCGCCATCACGCCCGACACGGCGATGCTGCTCAAGGTCCACCCGTCGAACTACCGCCTGGTCGGCTTCACGGAAAGCGTGAGCAAATCCGAGCTGCGCCGCATTGCCGATGCGGAAAACGCCCGGCGTGCGGCGCGGGCGGAAGCGTCCGGTGAAGAGGCGCCGGCGCTGCTCGTCTACGAGGACCAGGGCTCGGGCGCCTTCATGCGCCTCGAGGTGTTCGGCGAATACGCCGAGCCGACGGTGCGCGAGTCGCTTGCGGCGGGCTGCGACCTCGTGTCGTTTTCCGGCGACAAGCTGCTCGGCGGCCCGCAGGCGGGCATCGTGGTCGGACGCCGCGAGCTCATCGACCGTCTGAAGAAGAACCCGCTCGCCCGCGCGATGCGCCTCGACAAGATGACGCTTGCCGCGCTCGAGGCGACGCTGCGCATCTACCTGGAGCCTGAGGCGGCGCTTCAAAAGATCCCGACGCTGCGCATGCTCACCGAGCCGGCCGAGGACGTCCGCGAGCGCGCGAAGGCGCTCTTGCACGCGCTGCGCAAGCGGGTGACGGCGCGTCAAGCGCACCTGGAAGTGGTGGAGGAAACCGGACGCGCCGGCGGCGGGTCGCTGCCCATGTGCGACATCGACACGTACTGCGTGAAGGTGGAGTTCAAATGCGGCTGCGCGCAGGATTGCGAGCGCTTCCTGCAGCAAAAGCGGCGCGTCCCCGTCATCGGGCGCATCAAGAAGGAAGCGGTACTGCTCGACGCGCGCACTATCTGCGCCGACGATATTCCCGAAATCGCCGAGGCGGCAGGCGCGTACTTCGCCGAGGCGACGGGCGCGAAGGAGGCTTAGCATGGCTGGTCAAGACGTGAAGGGCGCGCAGAACACGCAGGCAGGCGACGACGCGACCACCCCGGATTTAATCCTGGGAACCGCCGGGCACATCGACCACGGGAAGTCCTCGCTCGTGCTCGCGCTCACGGGCACCGACCCCGACCGCCTCGCGGCCGAGAAGCAGCGCGGCATCACCATCGAGCTCGGCTTCGCGCAGCTTGCGCTGCCCGGCGGCGAGCGCATGGGCGTGGTGGACGTTCCGGGCCATGAGCGCTTCGTGCGGCAGATGATCGCCGGCTCGACCGGCATCGACGTGGCGCTTCTGTGCATCGCCGCCGATGACGGCGTGATGCCGCAGACCGAGGAGCATCTTGCGGTGCTCACGCTGCTCGGGGTGCCCACCTGCGTGGTCGCGCTCACGAAGTGCGACCTGGTGGATGAGGAATGGCGCGGCTTCGTCGCCGACGAAGTGCGTGGGCGCCTTGCTACGACCCCCTATGCGGATGCCGTCATCGTCGGCGTTTCGAGCAAGACCGGCGAGGGGCTCGACGAGTTGAAGGCCGCCATCGAGGCGGCCGCGAAGGCGACGCGCCGACGCGGGGAGGAGGAGGCGTTTCGCCTGCCCGTCGACCGTTCGTTCACCATCAAGGGGGCCGGCACCGTGGTTACGGGCACGCTGTGGAGCGGGCAGGTGCGCGTCGGTGACGAGGTCGAGATCCTGCCGGCCGGCACGAAGACGCGCGTGCGCTCGATTCAGGTGCATGGGCATGCGGTCGAGGTGGCCGGGTCGGGCCACCGCACGGCGCTGAACCTCAACGGCGTTTCGACCGACGAGGTTCGCCCGGGCGACATGCTCGCCACCCCGGGCACCATCCGCCCGAGCGACCACTTCGACGTCGAGCTCACCTACCTGGGTATTCCCGGCAGCGACAAGGCGCTCGAAAGCGGTGCACGTGTGCACGTGGCGCACGGGACGCGCGAGGTCATCGGGCGCGTTCTGCTTATGGACGGCGGAAAGTTGGCGCCCGGCGCAAAAGCGCTCGCGCAGCTGCGCACCGAAGAGGATTTATCGGTGTCACGCGGTGACCGATTCATTATCCGCTCCTACTCCCCCGTCCACGTGATCGGCGGCGGCGAGGTCCTGCGCGCGCATCCGCGCCGCTCGACGAATTTGACGCAGGGCGAAGAGGCGCTGATCGAGGCGCTGCGCGCAGACGACGCGACTGCTGCGGTGGCGGCCGTACTCGAGGGCGCCGCGTATCCGCTGAGCTGCGACGAGGTTGCGCGCGCGGCGGAGCTTTCGCCGGCGGCCGCTCGAAAAGCCGCTGCCGAGCTCGTGAGCGGCGGACGGGCTGTGACGCTCCAGCCGACTGGCAAGGCCGCGGACGCCGATAACAGCGCGGCGACGCTGTTCGCCACCAAGCGAATGTTGCAGAAGATGGACGGCGCCTTGGAAAACGCGCTGCTGAAGTTCCATGCAGCCAACCCCGAAGCCACCGGCGCGTCGAAAGAGTCGCTGCGCAGCTCGCTTGCGCCCGCCTGCCCCGCCGCCACCTTCGACGCGCTGCTGTCCCATGCCGCGCAGGGTGAGCGCATCGTCGTCGACGGCGGCGAGGTGAGCCACCCGCAGGCCGGCGCCGGCGCCCGCAAGATGGAGGAGCAGACGGCAGCCGCCCTGCTTGCCGCGCTCGAAGCCGCCGGGGCCACGCCGCCGGCCACCAAGGAGCTCATCGCGCAGGCAGGCGTGACGGCGCAAGTGGGCTATAAGGCGCTCGGGACGCTCGAGCGCGACGGGCGCGCGGTGAAGGTGAGCGACGAGTTCTACTTCGCCGCTTCGGTCATCGATTCGCTTGCCGCGGCCGTGCGCGGGCGGCTGGCCGACGGGGCCGCGAGCGCCGCCGAGCTCAAGGACGCCATGGGCACGACGCGCAAGTACGCCATCCCACTGCTGGAGCACTTCGATGCCATTGGCCTGACGCGTCGCGCCGGTGAGGCGCGCGAGCTTGTTGAATAATCGATTTCCAACGTGACCGGGCAGGTATTGCGTTACAATGAATTGCTCCGATTGAGTAAATATTTGGAGATGGATGGGTCCTGGTGGGCCCCGCGGCCTTCAAAGCCGTTGTGAGGCGCGCAGAACGTCTTGGGTGTGTTCGATTCGCACGCATCTCCGCCAACAAATAGCAAAGCCCCTCGTTGAGGGGCTTTTTTCATGATGCGGGGCCTTTGGTGAGAAGCGCCCTAACGTGGAGCAGCGGAGATTCCCACGGTAACGAATGCGACCAGCGCAACAACGACGGCGATGCCCAGGCGCCTCAAGAAACCGCTCTGAGCGAAGCGCGGCAGCAAGCGCGCCAAGGGTCGAGGGTCGCACAACGCGATGGCCGGCGCCAGCAGCAATGCCCAGATGCCGGCAAGCTGAACGGCGCGTGGCAGCGGCGCGGCGTCCGCAAGCTCGTTGCCGGGAAAGAAGAACAGCAGGATGCAAACAACCAGGAAGAAGGCGCTGACGGCTGCGAGAGCAATGTCCCAAACGAGCCCGAACCGGGAGAGGCGGCGTGCCGGCGATGGCTTCCGGGGCGGGGCCGCCGACCGGTTCATGAGCCCGAGCCGGGCTAAACGCCGCACCGGCGATGGCGGCTCGCGGCGTTCGTCTTTCTCGGTTGAAGGCGTTTCGCTTCCCGCATCCCCTCCCGGATCGCCATCCGCATTGCTTTCCGCGTCGCCGACAACTTCCGTACTGATAGCCTGGAGAAACGCCTGCTTCAGGTCTTGCGTCGTCGCATAGCGCGAAGCGGGATCGAACGCGGTCGCCCGCAGCACCACCGCGCGCACCTCCTGCGCAATCCCTTGCTCGCACATGACGCGCTCGACGTTCAAAGGCTCCGGAGTGGCGCCCGTCAGCAGGTAAAACAACAGCATGCCAAGCGCATACACGTCGCTGCGCACGTCGGTTTGCCCGAAGCCGAACTGCTCGGGCGGGGCAAAGCCGCGCGTGCCGAGCTTGGCGGTGTCAGCTACCGCATCGCGGTCGAAGGTGCGCGCGATGCCCAAATCAATGAGCACCACCTCATCGCCGGAAAGCATGAGGTTGCTCGGCTTGATGTCGCGATGGATAATCGGCGGGTCGAACGCGCCGTGCAGTTCCGAGACGGCGTCGCAAGCACCCGGGAATAGCTCGCGCGCCAGCTGCCCAGAGGCGCCGCGAGCACGCACAACCCCTTCGAGTGTTTCCCCACGCACGAACTCCATGACGACGGCGCACTCCTCGCCCAGTTCATAGCAATCGACGATGCGCGGCAGGTGCACGAAACGGGCACCAGCGCGTTGCGCATCCATCACGCGCTGCCACGCCGCACCGACACCGTCGGATGAGCGGTACGTCTTCCTCACGAACGGTCCGAGCTTGCCACCATTCGCACCGGCAAAGAACACGCGCTCCGTGCGTTCGAGCGCGCCCTCTTTCAGAACGGCATCGACGAGATAGCAATCGTCTCGATGCAGGGAGTCTAGGTATTGTTGCAAGTC
>CAVCPR010000096.1:0-8256 GCA_963604235.1 Anaerovoracaceae bacterium
GTACGTTATACTGGGCCGCATTGCCCATCACGCACTGCACCCGCTAGGCGCGCGCCTTCTTCTTGCGGCGTTGCACGAGCTTCAGCGCCAAGTACGTCACGCCGATGACGCCGTAGGTTGCCGCAACCACCACGTAGTTGACGAAGCGCGCATCGCCGGCGCCCACGTAGGCCGCATGCCCTGCGGCCAGCAGCATGCCCTGCGCGACCAGCAGCGCCATGAACGGGTAGGCCAGGCGCTGCACGCGCTTCCACTTCTTATGCTCCATGCGGTTGCGGATGAACTTGAACGACGTGATCCACGGCACCAGAAAGCACACGAGCAGCGGCACGCCCACCACGACCGTCGCGACGAACATCCACGGCAGGGCGTCGCCCCAAATCCGCGAGTACGCGGACGTGAAGGCGAGCGGCACCATGGGCACCACCTTCACCACGTGGAACAGGATGACGAAGCCGCCTAAGATGGACAGCTCCGAGCGCACCGACAGCAGGCGCTTGGTCACCGCCCACGATTTCGGCAGCGCGCCGGCGAACATGACCAGCAGGTAGATGGCCACGCCCGTGTAGCAGCTCGCAAGCAGCTGGTCGACGTAGTACAGCGTCGGGACGAAAATAAGCACCGACGAGAACGACAGCACGCACGCGACGATGAACAGCACATAGAACGGCACCGGATGCTTGCGCAGCACGGGCGCGAAGACAAGGGAAAACGCACCCGCGAACACGAGTGCTTGGAGGATGTTGGGGATTACTTGGGGCACGAACGGTATCACGGCATGTCCTTTCCTCGGTTAAGCAGCCCCACACGATACCG
Organism: Anaerovoracaceae bacterium; assembly: GCA_963604235.1. Taxonomy (GTDB): domain Bacteria; phylum Actinomycetota; class Coriobacteriia; order Coriobacteriales; family Eggerthellaceae; genus Senegalimassilia. The sequence continues at coordinate 817 of CAVCPR010000096.1, forward strand.
CCCGTTCCCGCCGTCTCGCCCGCGCGGCACGCAAGAAGCGCAAAACTGCCGGGTAAACCCCCGGTATCGGCTGCTCCGATGGAGTCCCCCGCCCGCGCGGCCCCGCCGGACGCCCCACCCGTTACAATACCTATACGCGAACCACTCACCGCACAACGGAAGGAAGCCCATGACAAGCAGCGCTCCCCGACGCCATCCCTCGGGCGTCGGCAGCATCTGGCGCAAAAGCATGCTGCGCCTGCGCAACTGGCGCTTCTGGTGCAACATGGTCGTCTACTTCTGCATCTTCAGCGTGGTGGGCCACTGGTGCGAATGGGTGTACTGCCTGTTCAACGATTACTTCTTCGGCATCGTCGACCCGAATTCCGGCGTCTGGAACGACATCAACTACCCGTTCTTCGTCTACGGATTCGGCGTCGTCATCGCCTCCATCATCCTGGTCCCCTACCGGGAAATGCTCATCAAGTGGCGAAAATCCGACATCCGGGCGGGCATCCACTTCTTCATCGTCAGCATCTTCGTGGCCATGGGCGCCGAGCTCACGCAGGGCTTCCTGCAAAACCAGCCCAACGAAGACGGCAACTACCCGCTATGGGACAACTCGCAGCTTCCCGGCAACATCTTGGGCCAGGCGTGGATCGTCAACGACGTCCTCATCGCCGCGCTGCTCACCTTCTTCGTCTGGGTGGCCTATCCTATAGGCGGCAGGCTGCTCGACAAGCTCTCCGACAAGGCGCGCATCGCGCTGACCGTGGCCATCGCGCTCGGCATGGTCGCGCTGACGACGTACGAATACACCACGTACGGATAGCCCGAACGCTTCCACCGCAAACCCGTCCGAACCACCCCGTTGCAACGAAAGGCCCCGCGTGCGCGCTCAGATAACCGACAACAAGACGAACCGTCCGGTTGGGCGCACAGGCGCGGGCAGGAAAAAGCCCACGAGGAGAAAGCCCGGCAGCCACACGACGCCCGCCTGCATAAAAGGCAGGCCGATTACCGAGCAGCCGCTTGAAAACCTCCGCTCGAACGCGCAGAAGCAATGGAGCGACCGCGTGTCGGTCAACCCGGCCGGCACAAGCGGGCCCATCGGCACCGTCGCCAACCTCACCCCCGACAAGCCCCACTACTACCTGGCCGCCGGAATCGCGATTGCCGTGATCGTCGTTTCCCTCATGGCCGCGCAAACCGTGGAAACGTACCCCTTTGCCCTGGCGGGCCCGGCGGCGGCGAACTCGGAGAGTGCGACGGCGAGCCTGTTTCCCGACGACGTCGAATACTGGCGCCCCACCGTTGCGGCCGCCTGCAAGGACCTCGATCTCGGCGCCGAATGGCAGGACACCGTGATGGCCATCATGCAGGTCGAATCGGGCGGGAACATCAACGTCAGCTCGGTCGTCGGCTGCAGCCAAGACATCATGCAGGCCGGAGAGGGCTGCGCCGGCGTGAACGCGGGGAGCAAAAGCGTCACCCTACTTGGGGCGAACGGTTTGGCCGGATGGGGAGCCACGCCGTCCATCGCCGTGCCCGCCAACTGCGCCACGGCGTCCATCTACGCGGGCACGATCGAAATCAAGGAGACCATCGGGTACCTCGAAAGCTGGCTCGGGCCCATCGACCCCGCCGACACCGGCAAAATCGGGCTCATCGCGCAAGGCTACAACTACGGAGGCGCGGGCTGGTCGGCCTACTGCGAGGCAAACGGCATCACCACCTGGAGCTACGACGCGTCGGTGACCTACCAGAACATGCATCCGGGCGGAACGGCCACGCACGGCCAGAAGGTGATGGACGCCTACGACACCGCGCGCAGCTAGACCTCGCAAAGGCCGCGCCTAAGCGGGGCGCTAGCCGTTCATGGCGGCGTGCTCGCGCGCAACCTCTTCCATGAGCTTGCGCACCGGCCACAGGCGATTGAACTGCGTGACCTGGGCTTTATGGGCGACGCTCGCGTTTGCCGCGCGCATGGCCGCAAGCATCTCGTCAAGCTGGGCGCTTGTGCAGTTGCACACGAGCATGAACTCGCCTGTGGGAGCGTCCCCTTTAAACGGCGTGCGCGACGGGCGCATGCCCACCATGCCGGCGACGGCGCCGACGGCGTCGTTTAGGTTCGCCGGCGCAATCGTGCGCACGGCGATGCCCAACTCGCCCATGACGGCGCGCACCGCATCCCCGCGCTCGCTGCCCGCGTCGAGCCCGTACAGCGCCACCAGCGGGCAGGCCTGCTGCGCCGCGCGCGCCTTGCCGGCCGGCTTCTTGCCGGCGGCCTTCTTCGCCTTCGGCTTCCCGTTCTTTCCCACAAACGCCCCTTTCACGAAAAAGGTCCCGCAGCGCGACGATGCGCGCTGCGGGACCGAAAACACTTGCTGCTACGCTTGAGCGCGCCCCGTTTAGCCGAAGTAACGCTCGAGCAGGCCCTTGAGCGCCTTGCCGTGGCGTGCCTCGTCGCGAGCCATCTCGTGCACAGTGTCGTGGATGGCGTCGAGGCCGTTCTTCTTGGCGCAGGTTGCCAGCTCCACCTTGCCGGCCGTCGCGCCGAACTCGCAGTCGACGCGCCATGCCAGGTTGTCCTTCGTGGTCGCCTTCATGTTCGGCTCGAGCTCGGTGCCCAAAAGCTCGGCGAACTTGGCGGCATGCTCGGCCTCTTCGTAGGCGGCCTTTTCCCAGTACAGACCCACCTCGGGATAGCCCTCGCGATGCGCGATGCGCGCCATGCACAGATACATGCCGACCTCGGAGCACTCGCCGGTGAAGTTGGCCTTCAGCTGCTCGAGGATGTAGGCCTTGTCCTCGTCGGAGATGTTCGGATTGTCGCGAACGGTCTTGTCGTAGATGCCGTACTCATGCTCGGCGGCAAGCTCCAGCTCGCCCTCGACCTGCTTGAACTGGCTGGCCGGCGCGTGGCACACCGGGCACTCCGCCGGCGGCTGCTCGCCCTCGTAGATGTAACCGCACACCTTGCAAACCCACTTCGTTGCTGCCATGGTTTCGTTCTCCTTTTTCTCGTCTTCCTGAGCCTCTCCCTCAGGTTTCCTATCTCCACTGCTGGGCCGGTCGGCGAACACGGGCTCGAAATCCTCGGAGCCGTGCTTGCAGATCGGGCAGATGAAGTCGTCGGGGATGGTCTCCCCCTCATAGATATAGCCGCAGATCGCGCACTTCCAGGCGACGGGCGCGGCGGCCTCGGCGCTCGCCGTCGCGGCGGCTGCGGCCGCGGCCTGCACCGCTCGGGGCGAACCCTGCTTGCGCGTCACGGTGCGGTAGTGCTCGTAGGTCAGCGACGGCGCGTCCGACAGACGCGCGGCCTCGACGACCTCGCCCACGTACAGGACATGGCTTCCCAAATCCGTGCTGCCCGTGACCGTGCAGTCCAGAAACGCGTTGGCGCCCTGCTCGTACACAAGCCCGCCCTCGGTGCGGCCAAGCTTCGCGCCGGCCGCCTCGGCGGCCCCGTCGGCGAACTTGTCGACGGCGTGCCCGCTCTTCATGCCGAAGTGCTCGAAGTAGGACTTCGGCGCATCCTCGGTAAGAATAGACACGCAGAAGCGCCCCGTGCGCCCCACCATCTCCTGGGTGTGCGTGCCCTTGATGCAGCACACGCTCACCTGGCGCGGCTCGCTTGCCGCCTGGATGGCGGTGTTGATGATGCACGCGCCGTCGCGTTCGCCCTCGCGGGCGGACAGCAGAAACACCCCATAGCTGAACTGGTGAAACGCTTTTGAATCGATAGCTGGACTCATTTGCCTGACCCCCTTTTGCACGCTTCGCATATGCCTTTGAACAGCAGGTTGCATCCGGTGATTTCGTACCCCGGCGCGCTTGCGGCCGCCACCAGGTCCATCGACGCGAGCTCGTCTGTTATCTCGACGTCGTCGACGCGCCCGCAGGCGGTGCACACCACGTGGTAGTGCGGGCGCAGCGTGTCGTCGAAGCGGTCGGCCCCGTCGGCCACGCTTACCTTGAGCGCCGCCCCGTCGTCGGCCATGCGATTTAAGGTGCGATACACCGTCGCCTTGCTGATGGATGGGTAGTCCGCGGAAAGCGCGCTGTACACGGCGTCGGCGGTCGGGTGTTGCCCATGCAGTTTCGAAAGCTGCTCGGCGATGACCTTCTGCTGAACGGTGTTGCGTCTTGCCACGGTTCCCTCCTTTCTCATCGGCATGCCTGCAGTTTACACTTATTGCGAATGGTTATCAATAGGAAATTAGAATTATTTTCAGAATCAAGCCCCGAAACGCGCCACGCACCCAAGCCTGAAAGGGCCCACGCGAAACGCAAATCCATCCCTCGCCATCCGGGTAACGCCTCTCAGACTTCCGCCGCGCCTCCCGACCCGCCCAAGCTGCCGGAAACCCCCGCATTTGCTATAGTGGGACCACCAAGGCAAAGGAAGGCGCAAAGCAATGACCGATCTATTCTGGCTTACCGATATCGCACCGTTTTTCGGGCTCTGCTTCCTCTGCTTGCTCATCGTGCGCGGCAAGACGCTCGACCGCCGCTCGCGCTACCTGTTCTATGCCGTGCTCGCCACCGAGGCGCTCGAGATCCTCATCGCCAACCGGGAAACCTATTACAGCCTGCTCGACTACTGCACGTTCTGGCGTCCGCTCTACAGCGCCTTCGGCTACACCCTGCGCGCGCTCGTGCTCTACCTGCTGATAGTCATGCTGTTGCCGAAGAAGCGACCGTTCCTCGTCTCCGTGGCGGCTGCTGCGCCCCTTGTCATCAGCGCCGTCGCGGGCTTCTCCGTGTACTTCACCGACATCGTCTATCGATTCGATGCCAACAACATCTTCGTCCGCGGGCCGCTTGGGATGCTCCCCATCATATGCGTGCTCGTGTACCTTGCCGCGACCGTCATCGTCCTGCTGAACAAGCGAAAGGAATGGGAATATTTCGACGGCGGCATCCTCATCGTCATCGTCACCTACCAAATCGCCACCATGCTCGCGCAAACGCTGTTCAACGTGCAGGGCATCGGGCATACCGCCATGGTGTACAACACCCTGTTCTACTACTATCTCTACCAATCCTCGGTGCTGCAGCGCGGCCTTCTCGCCGCGCGCGAGAACGTCGCGCTCAAGGAAGCGCTCGCGGAGGTCGAAAGCGCCCGCAACGAACTCGTGCAGAGCAAATCGGTCACCCAGGCGCTCGGCGAGGACTACCTCTCCATCCTGCTCGCCGACCTCGATGAGAACACCATCAGCGTCTTCAAACTCGACCCCGGCTACATCTCTTCCGTTCCTGCGAACGCCCTGAGCCAACGCCTCCCCCTCGACCAGGTCATCGATCTGTACCTGGAAACGTTCATCGTGCCCGAAGAGCACGAGAGCTTCCGCAGCGAGCTTAATCCCGAAGCCCTGCGCACGATCATCGCGGAGCGCACAAGCATCATCCGCCGCTACCATTTCACGTTTGAAGACGGCGTTTCGTCGGCCGCCGAGCTGCACATCATCCGCCTGGACGAGGACAACCCGCATCGCGTCATCATCGGCATGCGCGACGTCGGCGACGTCGAGCGCGCGGAAGTCGCGCAAATGGAGCTGCTGCGCGCCGCAAAGCAGGAGGCCGAGCGCGCCAACGCCGCGAAGTCCGACTTCCTCAGCCGCATGAGCCATGACATACGCACGCCCTTAAACGGCATCATCGGCCTGCTGGAAATCAACAAGACGCATGCCGACGACGCCGAGCTGATTCGCGCCAACCAGGAAAAGATGAGCGTCGCCGCCAACCATCTGCTGTCGCTCATCAACGACGTGCTGCAGATGAGCAAGCTCGAGGACGACGACATCGAGCTCGCCCATGAGCCGTGCGACCTCGTCGAGGTCGCGCAAACCATCGACGCCATGCTCGCCGTCAAGGTCGAGCGGGAAGGCCAGACGATGACGTGCATCTCGTCGGATCTCCCCGTGCGCCACGTCCTCGCCAGCCCGCTGCATCTTCGCCAGATTTTCCTCAACATCTACGGCAACTGCGTGAAGTACAACAAGCCCGGCGGCTCGGTGACCACCGCGGTTGAATGCCTGCAAAACGACGGGGCGCACGTGGTCTACCGTTGGACGATCAAGGACACGGGCATTGGCATGAGCCAGGAATTCCTAGAGCACATCTTCGAACCGTTCGTGCAAGAGCAGTCCAACTCCGCGCGCACCTCCTACCAGGGCACGGGCCTTGGCATGTCCATCGTGAAGAAGCTCATCGACAAGATGGGCGGCACCATCGTGGTCGAAAGCGTCGAGGGTCGCGGCAGCACTTTCGTCGTGACGATACCCTTCGACGTCGCCGACGCGCCTCAGGCGTCCTGTGCATGTTCTGCGGACGGCACCGGAAGCATCGCCGGCCTGCACCTGCTGCTTGCCGAGGACAACGATCTGAACACCGAAGTGGCGAAAACGCTGCTGGAAGATGCCGGCGCCGAGGTGCTCACGGCTCGCGACGGCGCGCAGGCGCTGCAGCTGTTCCGCGAAAGCTCCACCGGGTCCATCGACGCCATCCTCATGGACGTCATGATGCCCACCATGGACGGCATCGAGGCTGCCCGTGCCATCCGCGCCTGCGCACGCCCCGACGCCGCGAGTATCCCGATCATCGCCATGACCGCCAACGCGTTCGTCGAGGACGAGCAGCGCTGCCTCGAGGCGGGCATGAACGCGCACCTGTCGAAGCCGATCGATATCAAGCAGGTCATCACGGTCGTTGCGCGCTGCGTTGAGGAGCGCTAAGCGATTCCCGCTTGCACATCGCATGTGCCGACCGCGCGCACGCCGCCGGCGCGCGGCAAGAGTGGTACTATTTCGTTGGTGCGGTTGGATCGATGCGAGCGCATCACGCCCGCCGGGCGCAAACCCAACCGCGTATCATCGAAGGAGGAGCACATGCTCGTAGAGACCAAAGCCAAGGTCGGCGTTTTCTCGATCGCACTTGGCGCGTACCTTCCGCAGTTCCCGCAGCTGGTACCCGAATTCGAAGGCCAGTACGAAGCCTTCAAGAAGACGCTTCCCACCACCGTCGACATCATCGACGGCGGCATGATCACCACGAAGGAGCAGGCCCAGGCCACCGGCGACAAGTTCCGCGCCGAGGATGTCGACCTGGTCATCCTGCAGATGCTCACCTACGCCACCAGCTACAACGTGCTGCCCGTCGTGCGCGACCTGAACGTGCCCGTCGTGGTCGTCAACGTGCAGAAGAAGGCGCAGCCCGACTACGCCAACACCGACATCCCGATCTGGCTCGGCGAGCTGTACGCCTGCGGTGCCCCCGGCGAAGTCGTCGCCGACTTGAATCGCGCCGGCAAGCGCCACGCCGTCATCACCGGCGTCGTCGAGGGCGGCGACCCCGAGGTGGCCCGCCAGCTCGACGAGTGGTGCCGCGCCGCCAACGTCCGCCGTCGCCTGCGCCGCACCAACATCGCGCAGATCGGCCGCCCCTACCCCGGCA
>CAVCPR010000097.1:0-8033 GCA_963604235.1 Anaerovoracaceae bacterium
GCGTACCTCACAGCGTCGATGGAGTGGTCGTTGCCGTCGGGGATCTCGTCCACCCACGTCCCGTCCTTGTCCCGCAGGTACTCCTTCAAGCGAAACTCCTCGTAAGCAAGCGGCGCGCGGACGGGGTCGATGCAGATCTCCCGCAACCCCGCCAGCCACTCGTAGCTTAAGCGCCGCATGTTCGACTTGCGGGCGGGCCGCGCCCGCAGCCCGAACTCCCGCCGGTAAACCGCCATCGACTGCTTGCCGTCGGGCGTGTCGTCGCACCAGATCAGCTCGTCGTGCAGGAAGGCGTCCCTGCCGGGCTCGTCGGCGAAGGTCAAGGCGCCCACCACCATGGCGCCGGTCTCGGCCGGCGTCTTCCGGTTCGCGGAAAGCTCCCCGAAGATCGTCAGCCGCCTCTCGGAGGGCTCCCACCCGCAGCGCACGAACCGCCAGGGGTCGGGGAACCACCCCCAGTCGATCCCGTTGCGCACCCGGCTGAAACCGCGGCACTGCGCATCGCTAAGCCTGACCTCGACGATGTTGTTGAACACGCTGCCCCCGGTGCCGGTGACGTCGCCCAGGTACTCGCCGCGCCACGCCGTCTCGTCCACCGAGCGCAGATACTCGGCCTCCTCGACGAACGGCCCGCCCAGCCACTCGGGGTGGCTCTCGACCACGTCCAGGTAGCTCGACTGCCTGACCAGCGTGTCGGCGCGCCTCTCCCTCTCCAGCTTCTCCCGGTTCACCCACGACCAAAGCGTCCGCGGCGGGTTGTAGCTGTAGAAGATCCAGAAGTCCTCGCCGCCGCGCCTGAGCGAGTTCAAGATGCTGCGCACCGCGTCGATCCCGTCGAACTGGTCCAGCTCCTCGAACCAAACGACCGCCGCATAGCCCTTCGTGAACTTCACGCCCTTGAGCTTCAGCGGGTCGTCCGCCCCGCGAAACACGATGCGCTGCCCGGTGGGCCTGTACGTAAGCTCCATCGGGCTCACCCGCGCCGTGAACCACTTCTCCAGCCCCAGCGCCGCGATCGCCCAGGTCATCTGCTGGAACACCGAGTCCCTCAGCGTGTTGCCGAAGCGGCGTATCACCACCGCGTTGGCCTCGGGGCGCGCCAACATCACCAAAATGATCGCCACGCTGATGAACGAGCTCTTGGTCGAGCCGCGCCCGCCGTACATCCAGTAGTGCGTGTGCCCGTGCGCCATCACGTCGCCCAGCACGTCGTGGAAGCGCGGTATCACGCAGTCCGCCGCGCGTATCATTCGCCGGCCCCCTGGGGAAGCGCGGCCGCGGCGCCGTCGGCGGCGCCGGAAGCCGCCCCGGCCGCCGGCAGGTCCCCGGCGGCGCCGAAGTCCAGCACGCCCTGCACGGGCTTGACGGCCACGCCAAGCACGATCTTGGGCGCCGCCCCGTCGTCGGCATCGTCGCGCCGGCGGTCGGCCTTGCCGTACTCGTCGGGGTACTTGCGCTCCAGAAGCCACGCCGCCGCCGTCCAGTACTGGTTCCTCGCCAGCGCCGCCGCGCGGATCGTGGTCAGCAGCGTCTGCTTGAACTGGGCCTCCTCCTTTTTTAGTCCCTCCGACAACGAGCGCTGCAGCTTGTTCTTGGGGTCGCCGATCCATCGGTAGAACGTGGACTCCGCGATCCCCAGCGCGCATATGATGTCGCCGTTGGAAAGCCCGTCGGCCTTGAGCTGTATGGCCTGCTCGACCATCTCTTCCGTAAGTTTGGGTTTGGGCATGAATATCACCGCCTGTTGCATCGTCGCCATTCGTTGCAGCGATTCTCCCAGCCGGTCACAAACAGCCCCCGGGCAGCAAAAAGCGGGCGGCCCCAGCCGGAGCCGCCCGCAGTCAAAAGGTCCTCAAAAGTCCCCGCCGCGCATCCGCTCGCGCCTGCTCGCCAGCCCGTAGCGCCGGCAGGTCCGCGAGTTCCGCTGCCTCAGCCGGTCGCGCTCGCGCCGCACCGCCGCCACCGCCGCCTCGTCCTCCGCGGCCGCCCGCTCGGCCTCCAAGACCTCGGCGAACGCCCGCTCCTGCTCCAGGTGGTACCGCTCGGTGCACAGCGGGCACATCCGCGTCTGCCGGTTGAGCGAAACTCCCACGGCCCCGCACCCGGCGCAGACGGGCAGCCGCGCCAGCGAGCAGCGGATCCGCGAAGCCCGCATCTCCACCGCCCGCACGCTATGCCGCGCCCGGCACCGCCGCCGTATCGCGGCGGCCGCGGCCGCCGCGCCCAAGTGCGCGCACTCGCGCAGGACCTCGTCCTGCTCCTCGGTCCACCTCATGGCCGCCGCCTCGAGCCGCGCGCGCCGCCGCGACGCCCCCTGGTGACGAAAAAACGCCGCTTCAACTGCGCGAACGCCGCCCGTCTCGAAGTCTTGGCGGTTTCTCGGTTCAACGACCATATATAGCCCCCGATACATGCGGGACGGGGAACCCCCTTCTTGTATATCTTATTATCCCTATAAGTTAAGATAATAAGATATGAGGAAGGGAATCCCGCCCTCACCAGGCGGTATGGCCGTCTTGCCGCCCGTCTCGGCGCCGCCCTCAGCATGGAGCCCCGCCGCCCTCGCGCAAGACGGCCGGCGCGCCGGCGTGCTCCAGCAGCCCCTCCAGGGCCCCGTTGTCGACGCACACGCAGTACACGCGCGCGCCGCCGGGCACCCGGCGCTGGCAGCAGAACCCACGAGCGGCGCGCGGCAGCTCCAGCAGCCCCTCGTCGGCCATGCGCCGCAGCGTCTTCTGCCGGTCGTAGCCGGCCTCGGTCAGCGCCCGCTCCAGCACGCTCGAGAACACGCACCAAACGGTCCCGCCCCTATCGCGCCGCACGTCGAGCATCCCGTAGCGCTCCAGCCGGTCGCCCTCGCAGGTCTCCTCGAAGTGGATGCGGTTGCGCACGAGCCATTCGCTGACGAACTGGATGGCCTTCAGGTCGGTGTCGCCGGCCTCGCGCCCGGTGGCGTTGCCCAGCGCCCACTTCGCCAGCCCCAGCCCGCCGGCCAGGCACGCGTCCCAGTCCCCGCCGCCGAACACGTAGTACTCGGCGAGCGCGTCGGCGAAGGCCAGCAGCGCCGCGTTGTCCGCCTGCGGATGTCCGCAGGCCGCCTCGGCCACGGCGTCGCGCACACCGGCGAAGGCGTCGTCGTAGAACTCGCGCGGGTTTCGCGCGAGTGCCGCCACGAACGCGCGCCCGGCGGTGCCGTGCTGGCGCTTGAGCAGCCGGTGCATCGCCTGCGCCGCGCCGGTGTCGCCGAACGGCTCGGCGTTCAATTCCAGCGTGCGGTTGGCGGCGCCCTGCTGCGTGGAGTCGCCCACGATGGGGATCTCGCCCGTGGCGATGGTGAGCGACCTCCACGACCCGGTGCGCATCATCGAGCGGTCGGCGTTGAGCGCCCCGCGCTCGTGGCCGATGGAAAGCGAGTACAGCAGGTCCTCGACCACCTTGCGCTTGCCGGCCTGCCCGCCGCCGGGCGCGCCCTTGGACTGCAGCTCGTCGATGATGATCGGCACGTCGTGCAGGAAGGCGGCCGCACGCACGATCGACTTCGGCGTGTCGGCGAAGGTGCGGAAGTAGCCCTCCGAGCCCTCCGACGGGCCGCCCCACACGGAACCGGCGGCCTTGAGCGTCGGCGTCTTGCCGGAGCGCGAGCGCCCCCACAGGTACACGATGAACGGCTGCACGTCCAGAAGCGCAACCAAGGGGGAGGCGAAGCTCGCCGCCATCACGCACCGGAACGCCATCGAGGCCGCCCGCGCCGGCGAAACCCCGGCGACCCATTCGTCCAGCGTGCCCTTGGGCGCGAGGAACGGGCGCGCCTTGACGGTCCCGTCGGTGCTCGGCGTGAAGCGCACGCCGCCGCCGCGGTCGTAGGGCATGAACGCGCCGAGCGCCCCGTCGGCCCAGCCCAGGTGGGCGACGCTGCGGCGCAGCGGGCGGGAGGTCCCCAGGTGGCGCTCGCAGTCGGTCAGGTAGCGCACGACCTCCTTGGCGTTGTCTGTGGAGACGTTCGCGCCCGCAGGGCCCAGCGCGCCGATCATCTTCGCCTGGGTCATCAGCACGTCGCGGTCCACCGCGCGCTCGACCACGCCGTGCCCGGTCGCCATGCGCACGAGCGCGCGCACGTCGCCCGTGTCCACGTCCAGCAGGTCGCAGGCGACCCACGGCGGGGTCGACGTCACGTAGTGGCGCGGCGACCCGGCGGCGTCGCAGGACCACAGCCGCCCCCGCCCGTCGACGACCCATCCCGCCAGGGAGGGCGGCGCGGCGACGTCGCCGTCGCAATCGACGGCGACGTCGCCGGCCCCTGCCACGGCCTCGTCGCAATCGGGCGAAGGAATCGAACACCTGTTCTCATTATCGTCGGCGGAAGAGGTAGCTCGGGCATTTCCCTGCATGCCAACCGCGTCGCCGCCCATCCCGCGCGCATCCTCCCGCGCCCCGCCCGCAGCCGGCGAGACGCAAGCGCGCCGCCCGGGGTCGTAGAACTCGGTGGCGTTGCGCACGGCGCGCGAGATGGTCTGCGCCCCGTAGGTCGACCCGCCGCGCCGCGAGTCCCACTTGGGGCGCATCAGCCCGGAAGAGCGGAACATGCGGTCCATCCGCGCCTCGTCGCCCGCGCACCAGAAGGCGAGGTAGCTGCAAAGCGCCATGTCGGCGGCTGAATGGTCGCCGCCCTGCGCAGAGGCGTCGCCATCCAAAAGCGCGCCGATCTCGTCGCCCTTCCGCGAAGCCCTCATGCGCCGAATCAGCTCGTCGTCGCCCAAACCACCGGCACCGCCGCAACCATCGCCCGCGCCGCCGCCGTTGTGGTCGCTTCCGTTGTTGCCGGCGATGCCGGTGTTGGGGTTGCCGGCAGCGCGGCAGCCGGCCGCGGCAACGCCGGCCCCGGCAACGGCGACGGCGTCGGCCAGCGTTGGCTGCGCCTTCTCGCCCAAAGGCTCGATCCAGGTCCGGTAAGCCTTCTCGATAACGCCGGGGTTCGCCGCAACGGCCCCGCAGCCGCGCAAGACCTTGCCGGTGACGGTGAAGAACCGGTCGTGGTCGTACATCTCGACGGGCCCCCTGCGGCAGCGCTCGGCGCCCTCGGGCTTCGAACCCCGGAAAATCAAGTGAAGCCCGTCGCCGGACGGCGACACCTCGGCATACGTCCCGGCCTGCTCGACCACCCAGCGGTAACCGTCCTCGAGCACGCCGTCGTGCATCACGTGGTCGAGGTCCAGCCCGGTATAGGCGCGGTCGGGCCCGAAAACGAACCCGATCCCCGAAGCCCCCAAACGCTCGACGGCCGAAACGGCGGCCTCGAAAGAGCACCAGGTGGACGGGTCGGTGGAAGAGGCCATCTTGCCCGTGGCGGCGCAGACCGGCATCTTGGTGCGCCGCCCCTCGCGCTCGACGAGCTTCCAGCAAACCCAGCGCGGCAGGCACTTGAGCTCCGCCGGAACCCGCTCCCAGCGGGTACCGGCCGTCATCGAAGCCCCCAGCGGCGCTGCCCGAGCCCGGCCGAGCCCGCCTGCCCGGATTGAACATCCTTGAACCCCTGCCCGCGTTCAAAAGGTTCATTTTGAACCCGCCCCCGCAATTGCTTCGGGCATTGGGAGCGCCCCTGCTCCCGGGAATGGCCCTGTTCTCGAACCCGATCCCGGGACTGGGAATGGCTCTGCTCCCCGGAACGGCTTCGGGAAGAAATTGCGTAGGCCCGATCGCAAGATCGGGCAGGCCGCAAGCGGCGCCGGGACGGCGAAACCCCGCCGGCCGGCAGGCAACCGCCCGTGGGCCAATAAACCCTGCAACCCGGCACCCAACCGGGCAACCCGCAACCGGCCGACCCGCAACCCAAACCGCAACCGGCACCGCCGGCACGACAAAATTCCCCGCTACGCCCGCAACGGGGGCGCGCGAATCCATCGGGGCTGCAAGGCCCCGCAACCATGGCGCAAATCACCACGTCAACCTCCTGTTTTCATGAGAAGGCCGCGCAAGATGCTATCATCGCCCCCATCCTAACCCGGATCGGAGGAGGGGACGGGGCAGGCGCGGCAACGCCCGCCCCGCCGAAGGCACCTACAAAGCGGCCGGGCTCTCGTCCCTTCTCCAAGCCTCCCGGATGTGGAAGCGAACCTCGGCGTCCGTCACGCCCAGCTCGCGCGAGATCTCGCTCACGGGCGAGCCTCCCCTGTGCATCTCCCAAACGTCCACGGCAACAGAATTAAGCATGGCAAGCCACCCCCTCGCCGCCGGCCATCCACTCGCCGCCGCGCCCGCCGTCCTTGCCGCCGGTCGCGAAGAACTCGTCGCGGCGCACGTACCAGCGGTTGCCCACCTTCAGCCCCGCGCGCAGGCGCCCCGTGCGCAGCCCGCGGCGCACCGACTCCTCGTGCCAGCCGATGATCGCGCCCACCTCCGCCGGCGTCATCAAGTCCCGCGAATCGCAGATCCTCATCCCGAATCTCCTTCCCGCTTCCCGCCAGACGCCCCCTATGGCGCCTCCCCGGACGGGTTGCATATCGTCCTCAATCGAGGACCACGGTTGAGAATGATAGCATTGCACCGCTCACGGATGCACGACAATCCATCATTTGCGATTGCGCAGTGCGCCGAGCGGCTTGTATTCCTTCACGTATGGTTGTATGATGTTGCAAACGGTTGGATAGCGCCGCGCAGCGTCGCGACGCAAGAAATGGAGGAATCATGAAGGAGAGCAAGCAAGCCGCGCCCGGCGCGCAGGCCTCGAGCCTCGCGCGCTACCGCGTCCGGCGGGGGTTTTCGTCGGCCGCCGCCGCCGCGAAGGAGGCGGGCATCCCGGAGGCCACCTACCGCCGCTACGAGGACGACATGTCGCGCATGCCCGTCTCGTCGCTTTTGCGCGTCTGCGCGGCGCTGGAGGTGTCGGCCGACGAGCTGCTGGGCCTGCCCGTCACCGGGCGCAAGTCGGAGATCGAGGAGTGCTACCGCGCCATGGCGCAGGAGGACCGCGAGCTGCTGCTCGACGTCGCCCGCACGCTCGCCGACCGCGAGAGGCAGCGCGCCGAGGCGCGCCGCGCCGCCGACGACTCGCTGCGCTGCGAGGGCATGGCGCGCTACTACGAGCGCAAGCTCTACGACGCCATGGCCGAGCGCGACCCCGCCCAGGTCGACCTGCTCGTCGCCGGCAGCCCAGTCCAGCGCTCCAAGCAGTTCGGCGAGTTCGTCGTGGCCGAGATCGCGGCGGCGCACGACCGCCGCATCGGCCAGTCGTGGGCGATGGGCGCCGCCCGCGAGCAGCTGGGGAAGGGCGCCGGCGAGGCGGAGGTCCTCGAGAAGGCGCAGGAGCTCTACTGGGACGCCGAGGGCGACGCCGTGCGCGAGCAGGCGCGCGCGGTGACGCGGGCCTGGTGCGGCATGCACAGGGAGGAATTCCTGGCGAACTACCCGAAGGAGGAGGCCGACGCGGCCCTGGCCGAGCCCGCCCGCATCGACTACCACTACGCCGTGGCGGCCTTCTAGCCGGAAAAAGCCCGGCCCGCCGGGGTGGCTCCCAAGGCGGGCCGGAACGCCCGGAAAAAACCAGCCGGACAGAGCTGGAAAGGGAAATGTCCCCGGGCGGGGAAAAGCATAAGCCAAGGCGCCCATAAAAAGCCCGGCCCGCCGGGGAGTGGCTCCCGAGGCGGGCCGAGACGCCCGGACGAAGCCGGCCCGGGCGGCGCCCGAAAAAAAGAAGGCCCGGGCGGTGACGCGCCCGGGGCCCCAAAAGGGTCGTCATCAATCCATGACCAGGAGTGAGAGGACGGGATCATTATATGGCAAGGAACGCGAACATGGGGGCGTCGATCCGCCCGCTGGAGGACAAGCCGCGCGGAAAGTGCCGCAAGTGGAAGATCACGGTCTCGCTCGGCCGCGACGCGCAGGGCAAGTACCGCCAGAAGAGCCGCAACTTCACGGGCACCTACACCGAGGCCAAGGCCGAGGCGATGCGCATGAAGCGGCTCGCCGACGAGGGCAAGCTCGTCGCCCGGAAAAGCTACACCTTCGAGCAGTACGCCAACCATTGGAACGACGTGCGC
>CAVCPR010000098.1:0-7632 GCA_963604235.1 Anaerovoracaceae bacterium
GCCGCCGCAATAAGATCGGCGCCATTGGAGAAACGGCCCTTCTCCCCCGATGCCCAGAACGCATTGCCTTCGCGGATGGCCTCAATGCTCTCGGCGTTCGGTTCCTCGGGCGCAAAGGTCAACGGGATACGCCGGGTGTTCACCATCTGTTTGTAGAAAGCTCGCGTTACCGACGACAAATCCAAACCATAGTAGTTGGCGACATCGGACGCCTCACGTTTAAGATCTTCATCGATGCGTATTGTTAAAGTTGCACTTGCCATTTCTGACCTCTGTTCTTTATCGTAAGCACAAAGCTATTATATCGCACATACATTGAAGCAAGTTGTGCTGATGAAACGACAAAAAGGCTACTTGATCCGAAAACCTTAAGACCACCCCGAAAGCACGGTTGCTATACTTTTCTTGACCGCATTCGAAGCATCTATAACTGCAACCAAGATTGCTTTTGAGAGCGCAGGTGAGCAGATGGAGCGCCCAATCCCCAGATACGCGCTTGTTGCAGGGCGGCTTTACGTTTACGAGAGAACGGTCGAGCCAGTTGCACGAGGCGACGACACTGCGTCGGGCGTCCTTGATCGCATCGTTATATGCCGCCCTGAAGGTTCCTCTGCAGAAGGCGACAAGCGATACTATCTCCCGGAATCCTACTGGCGCCGCGCCGCCGAACAGTTCACCGCCAACGCCAAAAAGTCCGGGACCGTCACATCCCAAAGCTCCACGCGCGAAAAGATCGCGCTTTACCGCTCGATCTTCAAAGGACGCGCTGATGTGCATGCGCACGGGTTCTGCGGGAAAGACGGCCGCATCGGATATGTGCCGGCCTGTTCAAACGAATGGAAGCAGGGCGTTTGCCCTCGCACGCAAGGCGGCAAGATCAAGTGCGCCACTTGCGAGCACAAGGCGTTAGCGCCACTTACAGACGCCATGCTCATCGCACACTTCAAAGGATCGAACGAACGCTTTCGGGATGTCATCGGCCTTTACGTTCTTAACGCCGAATCCAAAACCAATTTGCTCGTGCTTGACTTCGATAAAGATGGCTGGAAACAAGCCGTCAGCGCGATGCGGAAAGCTGCAAGAGTCCACGGCCTCGAAGCCTACATTGAGCGCTCACGCTCAGGAAACGGTGGGCATGTGTGGTTCTTCTTTTCTGAAGCAATCGATGCAAAGCTCGCTCGCGACTTCGGAAGCACTATCATTGCGGAGGCAATGTCGTTGGAGCCCGCCCTGAGCTTCGGCGCCTTCGATCGGATGCTGCCCGCACAGTCAACCATTCCCGAGGGCGGATTTGGAAACCTCATCGCCGCACCACTCCAAGGGCGAGCGCAGCGCGAAGGCAATAGCGTTTTTATAGACGAGTATTTCGTCCCCTACCCCGATCAATGGCTTTTCCTGTCACGCGTGAAGAAATTGGATGACGAAACCGTACGCCGAATCGCAAACAGCAACGCTATGCAATCCCCAAATACGGGAGGCAACCATGCCACTCCTTGGGAACAAAGGGCATCAAGGGAGCTAACCAGACTGGACTTTCCCGAACACATCACAATCGTTGAAGGAGACATGCTCTATGTTCCCGAACAGGGCTTGAGCCCAAATGCCGCTTTCCGCATCAAACGCCTGGCAGCCTTCGCCAACCCAGAATTCTTCAAGCTGCAAGCCCTCCATCGTTCCGTCTACAAAACGCCACGCATCATGTATCTGGGCGAAATGCGCGATGGCTTCATCGCATTGCCCCGTGGATGCAAGCCCGCGCTTCTCAAGGTGCTAGACAGCATCCAAGTCAGCTACGCCATAGAAGACAAGCGGGTCGAAGGATCCTACCAGAGCATCGCCTTCAAGGGGCAGCTTAGACCCGAGCAGGTTCAGGCAGTCAAGCAATTAGCAAGATTTGAAAACGGCATCCTATCTGCGCCAACGGGATTCGGTAAAACAGTCATCGCTGCGGCGCTCATTGCACAGATCAGCCTGCCGACGATAGTCATCGTCCCCAAAACTGCCCTGCTATCCCAATGGGCGTGCAGGCTGGAAGAATTTCTGGCTATCGATCGTCCGGACGGTCCCTTACTCACGCCATCAGGCAAACCAAGCAAACGCAAGCGACGCGTTATCGGGCAGATAGGCGGCGGGAAGAACCACATCACCGGAATCGTTGACATCGCAACATTTCAGTCTCTCGTGTCAAAGGATGCCGACACCTCGGAGCCGGGGGCAAAGCAGATTGTAGGAGGATACGGACTGGTTATTTGCGATGAATGCCACCACGCCGCCGCCCCGCAGATGGAACTCATCCTAAAGGCCGCGCGAGGGAAATACGTTTACGGGCTTTCGGCGACGCCGAAGCGCGCCGACGGGCTCGACCGCGCACTGTTCATGCTGTGCGGACCCATCCGATGCCGTATCGATCCGAAAGACCAGGCCAAGCAGCAAGGGTTCACGCGTACGCTTCGCCCGCGCTTCACGAAGATTCGTCTTGGCAACTACGAAGAGGGGCAATCGTTCAACCAGATCCTTGACGCACTATGCAAGCACGGGGCACGCAACAAGCTTATCGCGAGCGACGTTGCGCAAGCGATACAAACCGGCCGCAGGGCGCTAGTGCTCACCAAACGCAAAGAGCACGCGCGACAGCTTGCGAAAAACATAGGACAGGAAACCTCTGCTGAGGTTCATGTGCTTGTTGGCGAAGGGACCGCACGTCAGCGACGAGAGAAGCTCATTGAGGCTATCAGCGCGGTTTCGGAGGGACCCGCTGTCATCGTCGCAACCGAGAGCTATCTTGGCGAAGGGTTTGATGCTTCGGCGCTTGATGCCTTGTTTCTTGCGACGCCCATATCGTGGGATGGCAATGTGACGCAGCAGGCCGGACGGCTGCACCGAACCAGCGATGGGAAGACCAGCGTGGAGATCTACGATTACGTGGACGCCGCGATTCCGATGCTTGAGCGCATGCACAAAAAGCGCCTGAAGACCTATGCGAAACTGGGGTACGAGATAGCAGCGGACAGCGGAATCGGTGGGCACGATGCGAAGAGAGCCCAATTCGTTCTGCACCACGAGGCACTACGAGTCCTGGCGGACGATATCGCCAATGCAACGCACTCGATCGACATAGCCGCACCATACGCATCCCCGAAGGCGATGGACTCGCTCGTCGAGCTGCTTGCCGGTGCGATTCGCAGAGGAGCGCATGTCACCTGCCGAGTGGCAAAGCAACCCGACGCCACCGTACTCGAGCGATTTGCTGAGGCCAGCGTGCCGCTGACCGTCGACCCCGCGATCAAGCATCCCTGTCTCGCCGTATTCGACAGGAAAATAATCTGGTACGGCACCATTCCCCTCCTCGCTTTCGCGCAGAAAGACGACTGCAGCGTGAGAATCGAAAGCCCCGAGGCTGCACATGATTTGCTAGGCGAAGTCGCAGAAGAAGGCTCGTAAAGCCGCAGGATTCGAGGGCGGAGACTGCGAGCCGCAACACGACCGAGGCACCTCCGAGAATCTTCCGCTATAGGCCATGCTCAGCTCTGACAGAAGCGGTGAAGTCATTGAGATCGAGCGACTCCCCCTGCGCCAACTCTTCTTCCGTCAGCATCACGCGCGACAGCAGTTGCGCCTTTGCGCGTTCTTCCCGCACCGCGCGATATCCTGCCTCGCTTGGGCAGCGAATGGCACCGTAGCCGTTTTCCGCAACGGCCTCATCGCTTTCGCGTTCATCCAGACCAACGAAATCGGCTGCGTTTTTCAAATCGAGAGCAGGAATCCATGCAGGCATAACGATCTCCCTCAAATGTGGCCTTATTGCACCACGAAGCAATCCCAGATCTTTGTCTCGCCGTTCTAAGTCAAGGTCTTTTAGTAGAATCCCCTCTCGTAAAAGAAACAGTTTCCCTCTTCGCGAGCTACCTTCCGCCCATTCTGCGTTTCTAGGCGACCAGGGAAATCACTTCGATTTCGTACTCGATCATGCACTCGCGTGCGCTGCGTGCCTCTGCCGCTATGAGCTTCGCCCGAAGACAAGCCTTTTCGGCCGTAAGCTGACCAATGAGATCCCATGGGTCTGGCTGGGAATCGCGAGCCGCCTCGACAAGGGCGCGCAGCTTGGCGTTGCGATAAAGCGTCGATCGGCTAACACCAGACTCGGCAGCAACGGAGTAGAAATCGACCTTAGCAGGGCGGTTGATCAGACGAGACACCGCCGCTTCCACCCGACGCAGCTCATCTTCGCAGCGTTCTGCGTTAATCCTTGCCAACGCGTTATCGCCCATAATGCCCTCCTCGTCAGCGCCCTCGCTGTATAGGCAACCACAGCACACGGGAGCAAGCAACAATAAAACGGGATAAAACCGAGCCTCACCCGCACCGCGAGCACCGGGAAAACCGATGCCACGGAGGCTTTCGGGGCTGCGCAGCTGGAGTCACCTCTAAAAGTGGCGGTCATCTGCAAAACGCGAACCAACCATAAACCACGGTCAGATAAAGACAACCTCAACGAAAAACGCAACTGTTGCAAGTAGCTAACCTGCTGCCAAAATAGTTAATTCGCGCAGCCCCCGGAATACCGAACCAGCGCCTTACACGTCGACCTCGAACGTGCTTGTCTGGTTTGCAAGGTCGATCTCCAGCTGAAGCTCAGCAATCCGGGCGGAAACAGCAAGGTAGTCCCGCTCGGCTTCCGCAGGGTCGAAGTTGGCGTACTCGTACTCCACGCAGCCGCTCGAGTCCCAGCGGCTCGCGCTCAGGCGGCTCTTGGCGGGGACCCCGCGCATCTGGCCGAGAATCGCGAGTTCCTTGTTCATCATCGCCAGCTTGATGAGCGCCTCGTCGATGGTGAGGCCACAAGTTGGGAGAACTGCGGAGTTGTTGAACAAGTGCAGCGCATGACGAACCGCAAGCACCTCGGCATCGATGGCCGCGACCTCATCGCGAGTTGCGCGGTAGTCGTATGCAGGAGCCTCGGGCTCTTCGTTTGCCGAGCATCGATAGGTCTTGTCTCGCCGCTCGGCACCGAGAATATGGGATTTCCTATCCTCCAGAGACTTGATGTACTTGCCAGCGCTCGCGGATGTGAACTGCTTCATCGTCATCGACTCCTCCCGGGCGCCCAGGCCCATACGCTAATCTGCTGTCGTGCGGCAAAACCGCCGGTAAGACCAGCTAACCACCCGCCTCGTTCGGACTGCAACAGTCGCATCGGAAGTCATTATCACGAACTGTCAAAATCGGCCGGATAGCCGCCCAGCAACGGCCGACGAGCCCTTTCACCCCGTATAATGACCATCATGAAACCACCGAATCGGAAGGGGTGCGGATGCTCGAGGATCTCGGCTCATACAGAGAAAACAACCGACTCGAGGCGAAGAAGGCACATGGCGGCCTACCCAAAAGCATCTGGGAGACCTACTCCGCGTTCGCGAACACCGCCGGCGGCGTAATCCTGCTGGGCGTCGAGGAACTCCCCGACCATTCGCTCAACGCTGTGGGCGTTCAAGATCCCCAAAAGCTCCTTGATGACTTCTGGAACACCGTGAACAACCCCAAAAGCGTAAACTCGGTTGTCCTCAGCGATGCAGACACCAAAGTCCACGAGCTCAACGGCAAGCAAATCGTGATCATCCATGTGCCGCGCGCAAGCCGCAAAGCCAAGCCGGTCTATCTCCATGAAAACCCGCTTCACGCGTTCAGGCGCAACCATACCGGCGACTATCGCTGCACCATCGACGAGGTTCGCTCTATGATGCGCGATGCGGCAGACGATGCCCAAGACTCCAAGCCACTTCCGCGCGTGCGCATGAATGAGCTCTGCGACGAGACGGTCCGTTCCTACCGCAACCTATACAACATCGGGCACGACGGCCACCCTTGGACGAAGCTCTCCAACGACGAGTTCTTGCGCGCCATCGGGGCCGCAGCCATTGCTGAAGATGGCGAACTCCACCCCACCGGCGCAGGGCTGCTCATGTTCGGCTGGGACTGGCGCATCTCCGAGGAATTCCCCAACTACTTCCTCGACTACCGGCAACAAACGTCTCCGCACGAGCGCTGGCAGGATCGCGTCACATCCCAAACCGGCGACTGGTCAGGCAATGTATTTGACTTCTACTACCGTGCATACAACCTGGCCAGGCAGGCCCTGAAGGTTCCGTTCAGGCTCGAGGGCATTCGGCGAATAGACGATACGCCGGCACATCGGGCTCTGCGTGAGGCACTGGCCAATTGCCTCACCAACGCCAACTACCACGGGCGGCGAGGCGTGGTCATAGTATGGCAGCCCGATTGCATCACCGTTGCCAACCCTGGAGATTTCCGCGTGGACCTCGAGCGCGCCAAACGTGGCGGCGAGTCCGACCCACGCAACGCCAACATGCTGCGCATCTTTGCAAATGTCGACGTGGGCGAGCGCGCCGGCTCGGGAATCCCACGTATTATCGACGGCTGGACGTCCTGCGGCTATGCCGAGCCCATCTGGAACGAACAGTTCGACCCAGACCGCACCGTCCTTACGCTGCCGTTGGCGACGGAGGGCGGCAATAGCGGCGAGTTCCTAACGCATGGCACGACGAGCAACATCCGCCTTAAGACCTTTGCTAACCTTGACGAGAGAGAGAAGATCGCCGTCAAACTTGCGGCAGAGAACGGCAAGGTAACACGAAAGGACCTTGAGCAAACCGCCGGGATCAGTCACACAACAGCACGGAAAACATTGAAAGGACTGGTGGATAAACAGATCCTACAATGGGTTGGCTCACACGAGAAAGATGCGTACCAGTATTACAGGCTATCGAACTAACTTAACGTAGGAAGAGCCGACAGAAGCTGCATCCTCTTGCATCCTCTTGCATCCTCTTGCATCCTCTTGCATGCAGATAAACGCAGTTGCCGGAATCGAAGCATGGACCGCATAAACCGGTTCTCCATTTCCGAAAGCTGGAAGGACACGCTGCCGGGCCAATGCCGGGTACTCCATTCTTGTGAAAATAACCTAGCCAAGGGTCGCATCAGCGTTGCCATCAACGTCCGAGAAGCGAGCGCGGGCAGGCAGAATGCTCGCCGGCTCGTTGACGATCCTCGTTACCGTCTCTTTCTGGGCGTCCGTGAGCTCGGAAGCATCCTTACCCTCGACGGCAAGCGCCCACCATGCAGTCTGCGTGATGCTGCAGTCCCCGCACGTTCTTTGCGACACAAGGCCGAAACACCCCATGCGCGGCGGATAATCCCATCCGTCTTCAAACGCCTTCTCCGGCGTGAGGATCTCCGTCTTGCCGCACACCTCGCACACGTGAACGAGGGGCACGCCCTCCCACTTCTCGAGGCCCTCCAGAGTGACGTCCCCGTCGAATTGCTTGGCTTTCATCGCCTCTCCTTCCATACATGCCGACGGCACCGGCTTTCCCGCTGCGCGGCAAGCCCGGTCATCCGGGCAGGTCCCAACCAGCGAACAGATCGTTATCTATAGACGGGATCATCATCCCACTCATCCCCGTTCGGGCCGCAACAGTCGCAACGGGGATATGTCGGCAAGCGGCGGGGTTGGGCACGGGATCCATCCGGCGCGCCTTAGCGCTCCCTCTCAACACGCCTGCGAAAGCAGAATATCCTGCGGCTTACCGGTCGACCCCATTCGTGACACGT
>CAVCPR010000099.1:0-7594 GCA_963604235.1 Anaerovoracaceae bacterium
GGATTACGTAGCCGATGAGCTGCTGGTGGCCGTTGGCGCATCAGACGTCGCGGCGGAGGTTTCCGCCCTCGCGTCTTTCGGTGGGGTCGACGAAGCCGACGGCGTTTCGACTGTCGGCGGTATCGACGTGGCCGCGCTGGCGGCGAGCGTGGGTGCGACGGTCGACGAAGTGATTTCCGCTGCCGACTCCGCTTCCGAGCCTGCCGTCGCTTCCGTCGACGATTCGCGGAATGCGGCTCTAGGCGACGGCGACATTGCCGTGCTCACGCTCCCCGCTGGCTCCGATGTCGCCGCTGCGGCGCGTACCATCGCCGAAGCGGCCCCGAGCGTGCTCGTTCAGCCGAACTACCTGCATGACCTCGCCTTCGTGCCGAACGACCTGGCGCTGCAAAGCTCGTCGACGTCCTGGCAGCTTTCGCTCATTGGCGCCTATAATGCCTGGTCGAGCGCGCGCGTGAACCATGCGGCGACCGTCGCCGTCATCGATTCCGGCGTGCTTGCCACCCACGAGGATCTCTCCGGCGTGCTCGACGTCGAGGATGCTTACAATTCCTGCACCGACACGGCGGGTATCGATGCCTGCGAGGACACGGTGGCGCACGGCACGCACGTGACCGGGGCCATCGGTGCCGTTGCCAACAACGGCCTGGGAACCGCCGGCGCCTCGTACGGCGCGCGCGTCCTTCCCATCAAGTGCACCTATGCGCGCGGCTCCGGGCAAAGCCAGACCAAGGCGCCCACGTCGTCGGTCGTGCGCGGCATCCGCTATGCGCTGACGAAGGATGTGCAGGTCATCAACCTTTCCATTGGCTCGTACAACGATGACGAGGTCTATCGCAGCGCCGTTGAGGAGGCCATCGCCGCGAACGTGTCGGTGGTATGCGCAGCCGGCAACGACGCCAGCACGAAGCCCTATTACCCCGCCGATTTCGACGGGGTCATCTCCGTGACCGCGGTCGATTCCACAGGCACGGTTGCGTCGTTCTCCAATCACAACGAGCACAAGACCATCGCCGCTCCCGGCGTGAGCGTCTACGGGTTGAAGAACGGTGACGACGCCTCGTACGGCACCATGTCGGGCACGTCCATGGCCGCGCCCATCGTGTCGGGGTGCGTGGCGCTGTTGCGTGTGGCGAACCCGCATATCACGGCGAAAGAGGCCGAGCAGGCGCTCATCGACACGGCGAAGGATGCCGGCGACGCAGGCTACGACCCCTATTACGGCTGGGGAATCGTGCAGGTGGACCAGGCCGTGGCGAAGGTCACGGCGGATCCGACGCGCGGGTTTTCCGACATGGCATCAGGTGAGTGGTACACCACCGACGATGACTTCGGTTACGCCGTTTCCATGGGCTTCATCAGCGGGTATGCCGACGGCAACACGTTCGGGCCGTACGACGGCATCACGCGCGGACAGGTGGCGACCATCCTGTGGCGCATGGCGGGGCAGCCGGAGGCAACCGCCGCGGCGTTCGACGACGTCGATTACGACCAGTATTACGGAAGTGCCATCGCCTGGGCGCGTTCGACATCGGTGGTGAGCGGGTTTGCGGGCACGAACGATTTCGGTCCCGACAACCTTGTGACGCGCCAGGAGCTGGCGTGCATGCTGGCGAATTACGCGTCGATCATCGGGGGCGCCGACACGTCTTCGAGCTGTGCCGCGCTTGACGCGCTGCCCGATGCGGCCTCGGTCGAGGGCTGGGCGCGCACGTCGGTCGGCTGGTGCATGGATGCGGGCATTATCGCGGGCGTCGACGCCGGAGACGGCGAGCGCAACGCGATGCCGGGCGATTCCGCCTGGCGAGCCTCGGTGGCCTGCATGGCCGCCACCTTGCAGCGGGATGTTCTGGAGGGGTAATCGCTTCTGCTGCGACGTCTTGCTCGTTTCAAAAAATGCGCTACGCGCCTAACGGCGCTAACAAGTAAGGGCTGAGCTCGCGCTCAGCCCTACGACTTTGTGCTGCCCGGTTGTCTCTTCCGGGATGGTGGCGATTGCCTTCCGGCATCGTCGCCATCGCTTCCGCGCTAATCCTTCTTCTTGAACTTCATCTTGATCGGGGTGCCCGTGAGGTCGAACGACTTGCGCAGGCGGTTCTCCAGGAAGCGCTCGTAATTGTCGTTGATCAGGTCGGGGCGGTTCACGAAGAACGTGAACTGCGGCGGGCACGTGGCCGTCTGCGTGACGTACTTCATGCGCAGGACCGCCTTGCCCTTCGAAACGGTGTGGCCGCCTTCGCGGATTTCGCCGAGCCAGACGTTGAGCTGGTTGGTCGGGATGGTCTTGCAGAAGTTCTCGTACGCGCCGTCGACGGCTTCCCAGATGCGCCCGACGCTCTTGCCCGTCAGCGCGCACGTGGCCACCACCGGGGCGTAGCCGACGAACGTCATGCGGTCGGCGATCTTCTCGCGCACCTCGGCCTTCGCGTCGGGGCCTTCCACGAGGTCCCACTTGTTCAGCACGATGACCATGGCGCACTGGCGCTCGACCGCGAACCCGGCGACGCGCTGGTCCTGGTCGGTCAGGCCGATGGAGCCGTCGATGACGAGCAGCGCCACGTCGGCGCGGTCGATGGCGCGCATGGCGCGCACGAAGCCGTAGTACTCCACGTCCTCGTCGATCTTGCTCTTGTTGCGCAGGCCCGCGGTGTCGACGATGGTGTAGCGCTGACCCTCGTGCTCGATGATGGTGTCGATGGCGTCGCGCGTCGTGCCCGCAACGTCCGAGACGATGGAGCGCTCGTCGGAGGTCAGGCGGTTCGTGAGCGACGACTTGCCGGCGTTCGGGCGGCCGATGATGGCGATGTTGATGCCCTCGTCCTCGTCGGCGTCGGGCGGCAGCTCGACCTTCTTCAGCTCCTCGACCACGGCGTCGAGCAAGTCGCCGGTGCCGTTGCCGTGCAGCGACGACACGGGCCACGGGTCGCCCAAGCCGAGCTGGTAGAACTCCCACACCTCGTCCATGCGCGAGGGATCGTCCATCTTGTTGACGGCCAAAAACACCGGCTTGGACGTCTTGCGCAGGATGCGCGCCACTTCCTCGTCATCGGACATGACGCCGGTGCGGCTGTCCACGATGAACACGATGACGTCGGCTTCCTCCACGCCCGCGAACGCCTGGCTGCGGATGGAGTTCTGGAAAGCGTCTTCGTCGTTCATTTCGATGCCGCCGGTGTCGACGAGCTTGAAATCCATGCCGTTCCAGTCGGCGATATGGTAGGAGCGGTCGCGCGTGACGCCGCGCATCTCGTGCACGATGGCCTCGTCGGCCTGGGCGATGCGGTTCACGAAGGTGGACTTGCCGACGTTGGGCCGTCCGACAACCGCCACGAGGGGCAATGGCATAGCAGTTCCTTACTATTGAGTGAAACAGGGGCGCAGCTAGCGGGTGAAGGCCCCGTCGCGCGCCATGTCGACCAGTTCCCGCAGGAATTCGGTCGCGTTACAGGATACCACGCTCACGTGCGCGCCCGACGCCTTCCGCATATCTTCCAAGGTGGCGTCGTCGAGCGTGACCCCGTTGTCGTTGAAGATGACCTTGGGCACCACGTAGACCCATCCCGGATTGCCCTCGGCGTCGGCGCGTATGGCCGCGGAAATGTCGCAGGAGCACAGAAGCCCCGTGACGTCGACGTTGCCGCCGAAGAACTCGTTCTTCACGAACAGCGGCTCGACGATGCCGGCAAGCTCGCCGCGCCCGAACAGCGGTGGGAAGAACGACCGGGTGGCGAACCCGCTGATGTAGCGCACGCGCACGCCCGCCGCGCCGAGCGCTTCCGCCGCCTCGCGCGGTTGTCCGGCCGCCTCGGCGCGTTCCCAGTCGTCGACGAAGGTGCGGATGATGCCCACGCCGTCCTCGAACATGCCGAAATCGCCGTAAGCGCTGGTGGGCGGCAGGTTTTCCAGGATGGTGGCGCCGTAGGCGTTGTGGTAGAACTCGTCGGCCGCGAATGCCCACAGATGCCCGCGCTCGGCAAGCGCGCGCTGCTGCACGGGCACGATGGTGTCCATGACCGCCTTCGACGAGACGGGGTCGTTGAAGCTTTTCGTGAAGCAGGTCTGGTGCTTGGTGAAGCCGAGCGGCACGATGCACACGTCGAGGATGCCCGGGCGCGCGTAGGCCCACTCGAGGGTTTCGCGCAGCACGTCGCCGTCGTTTTCGTCGGGCATCAGCACGATTTGCGCGTGGAATTCGATGCCCGCCGCCAGCAGGTGCTCGAGCACCTCGATGCCGCGCGGGGCGTGGCGGCCGATGATGCGCCGGCGCACGTCGGGGTTCGACGCGTGCAGCGACAGGCGCAAGGGGCTGATGTGCTGCTCGATGATGCGCGCCTCGTCGGCATCGGAGAGGTTCGTGAAGGTCACGAAGGTGCCGGAGAGGAAGCTTAGGCGGAAGTCGTCGTCGCGCAGGGTGAGCGAGGGGCGCATGTCGTCGGGCAGCTGGCGCATGAAGCAGAAAATGCAGGCGTTGCGGCACTGCTTGACCCCGTCGAATACCACGCCCTTGAACTCGAAGCCCCACTCCTCGCCCTCGAAGCGCTCGAGCTCCACTTCGCCCGCGTCGCCGTCGGTGTCGATGTAGCCGAGCGTGATCACGTCGTCGGCGGTAAGCCAGCGCCAGTCGATCATGTCGCGCACGGGCTGGCCGTCCACCGAGGTGATGATGCAGCCGGGGGTGAAGCCGGCGTCGTCGGCGGGGCTTTCGGGGATGACGGATTCGATGACGGCGCGGGGCGCCTCGCTTGCGCGCTTGCCGCCGCGCCCGCGCTTCGCCGCCTCGACGGCGACGTCCTCGGGAGGGTAGACGCCCATGGTGCCACCGCCTTTCGCCTGCTTGGGGCCGCTGCTTGGCGCTTCGGCCCGTGATTCGTTCGAGCGAATGGTACCGCATCGGGGCGCGCTTGCGGCGCGGCGGCGCCTAGCGGCGGGTAAACGCCATAAGCGCGTCGCGCACGCAGCGGTGCTGGCGCTGCGAGACGGCGACGGTCTTGCCGGAGGACATGGCAAGCTCGGCTTCGGTCGCCTCGTCGACGCAGGCCATGTTCGCGAGGTAGCTTTTGTGGGTGCGCAGGAACGATCCGGGCAGTTTGGACTCGATGTCCTGCAGCGATGCGTAGGCGACGATCGAGGAGCCGTCGATCAGGTTCACCTCGACCTTGCGGCCGATGCTTTTGACGAACTCGATGTCGGCGGGTTCGATGACGTGGATGGAGCCGTTGCAGCGCAGGGCGAGCGGCGTGGACACGTAGCTGCCGAGCTTCGCGAGCACCTTGGCGAGCGCGTCGCCGACCTCGGCGTTACTGAAGGGCTTGAGCAGCAGGTATTCGTGCCGTGTGGTGTAGACCTGCGAGGTGTAGCCCTTGCGCGTGGTCGCGTAGACGATAAGCGGGGCCTGGCCGCGGGCCTCAAGCCCGCGCACGATGTCGATGCCGCCGGTAGGGCTGGGGGAGCCGACGGGCGAGGGGCCGGCGGAGCTGATTGCGCCCGCGGGGGAGGGCGCCGTGGCGTGCTTGGCATCGCCGGTAGGTGCGGGGCCGGCGCCGGGCGCGGGATTGACGTCGGGCGAGGCATAGCCGGCGGGTGCGGGGCCGGCGACGTCGATGAACAAGACGTCGACGCGGGGTGTCGCCGCGACGCGCGCGGCGACACCGGAGGGCTCGCAGCACTCGATTTGCACCGACGAGCTGGCTGGATGGCGGCTAATAAGCTCGCAAAGCCTGTTGCGCGATTGTTCGTCGGATATGGCCACTAAAAGCCTGCACATGTCGACACCTTCCCTGCAAGGGGCGGGGTTGCGTGTTCGCCTGCCGCCGCGCCGTTAGCGCTCCCGGTCTTGGCGTTTGCCTGCGTCACCTGCCCAAATTCCTTTCGCATACAACGGTAAGGCCGCCAGCCCCGAATTTGTTGTGCAACAAATTCCGACTTTGCTGCCGGGCTGTTTCTGATCATCGTCGGGGCCGCCGTGCCATCGAAGAAGGGGTTTCACGCCAGACGCAACGAAACACGCGCGAAGTGCGTAGGTATACAGGTGGGGTTCGAGTACGTTTCAGCCCCGCGCATCGAAATTCCTGGTG
Source organism: Anaerovoracaceae bacterium (assembly GCA_963604235.1). Taxonomy (GTDB): domain Bacteria; phylum Actinomycetota; class Coriobacteriia; order Coriobacteriales; family Eggerthellaceae; genus Senegalimassilia. The sequence continues at coordinate 6,075 of CAVCPR010000099.1, forward strand.
GCGGAGGGATGCTGCGCTGCTGTACCCTGGGCACTCTCAGGAACCTACGCACATCGCACTACTTTTGCGCGGAAGCGTCGTCTCAGCGTGTGCGGGTCGGTTTGATTCGCGGCTTCTGTCTTGATGAAACTTCTCGTGCCCGCTCGCATGCCTCGGCAAAGCCGCGCGACATGGTAAGGTGTAGGCACGCAAACGACGGGAGGAACCGGTCATGATTCTCTATCATGGGAGTAACGTTGAGGTGAGGCACCCTCAACTGCTGCATGCGCAACGGCCTTTGGATTTCGGCCCGGGTTTCTACACTACGAGCGACCTGCAGCAGGCGTCCGCATGGGCGCAGCGCACGGCACGCATTAGGAAGGCCGGCAAGCCCCTTGTTTCCGTTTATGAGGTCGATGATGCGGCCCTGCGTGCTCTGAGGGTGCTTATCTTCGATTCCCCCGATAAGGACTGGCTCCGTTTCGTTTCATCGAACCGGCGAAGCTTGGCGCTGGATGATGACTGGGATCTTGTCAGCGGCCCTGTTGCTAACGACCAGACGATGCCGACCCTTATGCTTTACCTGGACGGCTTTCTCACGGAAGAGGAGGCCATTGCGCGTCTTCTTCCTCTGAAGCTGAAAGACCAGTTCGTTTTTAAGACGGAGGCAGCTCTCGCTCTTCTGCGCTGCGTGGAGGTGATTCCCTGATGAACAAAATGCCGTACTATGCGATCGATTATTACGATCGTCAGGTTATTCAGGGCATCATTGACAAGTATGGCCTGGACGCCATGGATGCGGCGCGGCAGTTTATTTGCTCCGATACGCATGCGCTCCTTGAGGATGCCGACAATGGGATGTGGGCGTACCCAGCCTATGCCGTTTTCGATATGTGGGAAACGGAGAAGGTCACGGGCGACCCGCGCAATTCCCGCTTCATACGGGGTGAATAGGATGGATGAGAAGCAGAAATTCTTTATCTACCTGCTCGAATGCTATGCCTGCGAGAAGGGTCGCCCAACGGGCGAGGTGCTCCGGGAATGGGAGGAGCACGGCATCGTCGCCTATGTGCTGGATAATTACCTGCAGTATCACACCGAGGCGATCGAGAACGCCTACGCGGATATCGACAGCATGCTGAAAGCTGGCAAGCCCGCCTGGTAAAGCCGGGGCTTGTGTGTGGCGGGGGCGGGCCGGGAGCTGCAATCGTGTTGTTGGTGAAACGCGCGGGTGGAATGGCGAGAGGGCAATCAGGGGAAACGACGAGAACGTAGCCGCCCGTTGATGGTTCGCGTAGATGCGAGTTTTGCGGGCGTATAATTCTTTCCATCGGGCCGCGGCGGGGTTTCCGGGCGCGGCGGGGCTTCGCTTCCCGGAAGGGGTTGATGGGATATGGGTTTATCGATCGGACGTTCCGCGACCGTGAAGGCCTGCGCTGCCGCACTGGTGCTGTCTTTGCCGGCCGCCGGCGGGGTCGCTTGGGCGGATGGCGCTGTTGGCGCGGCGGATTCCGGCAAGGCGGCTGCTTTCGCCGCGGAAA
>CAVCPR010000100.1:0-7443 GCA_963604235.1 Anaerovoracaceae bacterium
TTCCGCGACGGCAAGTTCTACGGACTCGACGCGGACGCCCAAGCCCACGCCGACCTGGAAAAACCCTACTAGCCGCCCGAACGGCCGGGAGCCAGCCCGAAGCCGAACGGCCAGCGCGAAGTCGAATGGCCGGCGCGTGGCCGAGCGATCGGAATTGGGCAAATCAACGCCGGCCGCCCGGTTCACAAGCCAGCTCGCCTCCGTCCTCGCGGTGCTTTGGTGCGGTTGGCGAACGGGCGGGCTTGCTTGCGTGCTTGCGGGTATACTTAGACGCCGAACGAACCATTTGCGAAGGAGCAAGCACATGCCGATCGACACCGCCACCGGCCAGGAAGCGCCGGCCGAGATTTCCTCCGAGCGCGTGAAGGACATCTTCTCGACCATCGCGAAGAAATACGAGCGCTTCAACGCCGTTTCCAGCTTCGGCGCGTACAAAGCGTGGCTCGCCGGCATGATGAAACAGGCTCCCATCAGCGAAAACGATGACGTGCTCGACATCGCGGGCGGCACCGGCGACGTCACCTTCACCGTGGCGCGCGCCAAGCATCCGCGCCACATCCAGTGCACCGACCTGGTCAACGAGATGCTCGACGTGGCCCGCGCGCACTACGCCGACGGCGCCGCGGCGGGCGTGCCGGTCGACTTCGAGGTCGTCGACGCGCAGAATATCCCGTACGCCGACGCCAGCTACGACGTCATCACCATGGCCTACGGCATCCGCAACATGCCCGACCGCCCCCGCGCGCTCTCCGAGATGTATCGCGTGCTCAAGCCCGGCGGCAGCCTCGTGTGCCTGGAATTCTCCACGCCGCCCAACGCCGCGTGGCGCGGGCTGTACAACTTCTACCTGAAGCACCTCATCCCGTTCTGGGGCGGGCTCATCACGGGCGACCGCGACGGCTTCGTCTATCTGTCGAAATCCATCAAGGCGTTCCCGAACCAGGAGGGCCTGGCCCAGCTGATGCGCGACGCGGGATTCGGCGATATCACGTGGAAGAACTACACGGGAGGCATCGCCGCAGTTCACGTGGCGAAAAAGCCGGAATAGCGAACCGGGCCGGGCCGTCAAGTTGCCACCTGCATCCCCTGATTCCAATATTTGTGTCGCGCCTTCGGCGCTCTCTATTTAGGTTTGAACTTGCGTTCAAACCTACGAAAATCGTGCAGCAGCGGCAACCATGCTGCACGATTTTCGTGTGCGCAAACGAAAGCTCGCGCCCTATTGGAAAGCGCGAAGCGCGCCACTGTCTTTTACGGCGGGCCGCAACGCCGCAGCCCCTGATTCAATAACCGAAAACACGTAACCTGAAAGAACCCTGAAAGCCTTAACGGCGGTTTCAGGGTTCTTTCAGTCCTTCCCCCTACTATGTGCGTCATGGTCGACGGCGAATGTAAAGGAGCTGTCGGCCGGCGGCAATCGCGGGGACCGGCGACGAAACGCCCGGAGCGCATCTCCCCATATGGCGCCCTCGGCGGCGCCGGAACCCGCGACCATCGTGGCATCAACGAACCGTAAACGCAGCATCAAACGCACCAGGCCGCCGCCCGGAAGAGAGGAAGACCTTATGGCAACGTTCACCGACACGTTCGAGCGCAAGGAAGTCAAGTATCGCCTCAGCGCCGCCCAGCACCGCGCGGTGCTCGAGGCGCTCGAGGGGCGCATGGCCGCCGACGAATACGGCCGCACGCGCATCACCAGCCTGTACATGGACACGCCGCGCCGCGACCTCATCGCGCGCAGCCTCGAAAAGCCCCTGTACAAGGAGAAGCTTCGCGTCCGCTGGTACGGGACGCCGAAAAGCTCCGAGCGCGTCTACGTCGAGGTGAAGAAGAAGTACAAGGGCATCGTCTACAAGCGCCGCGTGGGCTGCTCGAACGCCGCTTCGCAGGCCTACCTGGTCGGGCGCATGGCCTACGAGGACGCGTGCGCGCGCTTCCCGCTGGCCGACGCGGCGCAGCAGGAGGAGTCGCTGACCAGTCATAGCCTGCAGATCGCCCGCGAAATCGACCAGTTCGTCGCGCGTTACGGCAACCTGCGCCCGTCCATGTACATCGTCTGCGAGCGCACGGCGTACGCGCCGCTGCCCGGGGGCGAGACCGACGATCTTCGCATCACGTTCGACACGGGTATCGCGTACCGCGACGTGCTGCAGGCGGGCGACCGCACGCGCAGCTCGTACCACCCGCTTTTGGGGCTCGGCGAGGCCATCATGGAGATCAAGACCGCCGGCGCATTCCCGTTGTGGCTGGTCGAAACTCTGAACGGCTGCGAATCCTACCCGTCGTCGTTCAGCAAGTACGGCGCGGCCTACGAGGCTTGCGAACGTCGCGATGTCGTAAAGCACCGCGGCGCCGCGGCCGATCGGCGCGGCTGGCGCGGCGAATCGCCCGCGTTCGAAGTGGCCCGCGCCTGCGCTTCGTAGGCGGCTTGCCTGCCGGGCGGTCCGCTCGCTAGCTGCGGTGGCCCTCTCCGGCAACTCGGCCCCGGCGGCCCGCCGGCAACCCCGGCCCGCTCCGGCAGCCCGCCGCCCCGGCGGCACCCTCGACGGCCCGTCCGCCCCACACCCACCTAAATACCCATCCCCTCACAAGCAGAAAGGAACCCTGCTATGCTCGACGCCGCCCTGACCTCGGTGTTCGGATCGACCGACTCCCTGGTGGCAAGCGTGTCCACCGTTGAATTCCTCATGTGCTGCGCCGCGTCCATCGTGCTCGGCGCGGCGGTGGCCGCCATCTACATGTTCCGCCATTCCTACTCGAAGAACTTCGTCGTGACCCTGGCCCTGCTGCCGCTCATCGTGCAGATGGTCATCACCCTGGTCAACGGCAACCTGGGCGCCGGCATCGCCGTCATGGGCGTGTTCAACCTGGTGCGCTTCCGCTCCATCCCCGGCAGCGCGAAGGACATCGGCAGCGTGTTCCTCGCCATGGCGGTCGGCCTCGCCACGGGCATGGGCTTCATCGGCCTGGCCGTTCTGTTCACGGTGATCGTCGCCATCGTCAACGTCGTCTACGTCCTTTCGCCCTTCGGCAAGCCGCAGCAGCCGGCGAAGATCCTGCGCATCACGGTGCCCGAGGACCTGGAGTTCGACGGCATGTTCGACAGCGTGCTTTCCCGCTACGCATCCGACTACGAGCTGACCGAGGTGCGCACCACCAACATGGGCAGCCTCTACCAGCTCGAATACAACGTGCGCCTCTCCGCCGCGGGGCTTGAGAAGCGCCTGATCGACGAGGTTCGCTGCCTGAACGGCAACCTGAAGGTGAGCCTGGGCAACGCGCAGGCCGTGCGGGAGGTGCTGTAGATGACCACGCGGGACAGATCGGCCGTTCGCGGCGTGGTCAGGCTTTTCGCCGCGGGCGCCATCGTGCTGGCGTTCTTCGCGTGCACGGCGCTTTTGGAAGGATGCTCCGCAAGCGGCGCGGGCCAGGAGGCGGAAAACTCGGTCGCCTCCCTGGCCGCGGCCGCGGGGGAGTCCTCCACGGGCGAAACCACGTTCGAACAGATTGCGGCGCAGTTCGATGAAAGTGCGCTTGACCTGGACTATTCGAAGCGCGACCTCGACGCGTCCTATGACGCGGCAAGCGCCACGGCCATCACGCTGGCGACGACGACCGCGACGGTTTCCGGCAGCGGGGCGAGCGTTTCCGACGATGGCACCACCGTCACCATCAGCGCGGCCGGCACCTACGTGGTCACCGGCGAACTTGCCGACGGCCAGCTGGTTGTGGAAGCCGGCGACGACGACAAGGTGCAGCTGGTGCTTGCCGGCGCGACCATCAACAATGCCGACGGCCCGGCCATCTACGTGAAGAACGCCGACAAGTGCTTCGTCACCTTGGCCGACGGGACGCAGAACACCCTGACCGACGGCTCGGCCTACACGCTCGAGGACGGTTCCGATGAGCCGTACGCAACCCTGTACAGCACGTGCGACCTGACGCTGAACGGCAGCGGGTCGCTGGCCGTGACGGCGAGCTATCGCCACGCCGTTTGCTCGAAGGACGACCTCGTGGTGACGGGCGGAACCTACGCCATCGTCGCCGTCGAGGACGGCCTGCGCGGCCGCGACAGCGTGAAGATCTGCGACGGCACGTTCGTCATCGGTGCAGGTGGCGACGGCATCAAGTCCAACAAGGACGACAAGGCGACGAAGGGCTTCGTGAGCATCGACGGCGGCACCTTCACCATCCAGGCGGGCGACGACGGCGTGCAGGCCAAGACGCTCATCCGCGTGGCGGGCGGCACGATGAACGTCGCCTCCACCGACGACGCGTTCCATTCCGACCTCGAGCTGCACCTGCTCGGCGGCACGCTTACGGTTGAGGCGGGCGATGACGCCTTCCATGCCGAGACCAAGCTGACGGTCGACGACGGCCTGGTGAACGTGACCAGCTGCTACGAGGGCTACGAGGCGGAGAAGATCTACGTCAACGGCGGCGAAAGCCACATCACGGCGAGCGACGACGGCGTGAACGCGAGCGCGGCCGACCTGTCCGGCGACGCGAGCACCGACACGGTCAGCGACACGCTTCCCAATGGGGAAGCGGTTGGCGGGCCGGGTGCGGGCGGCGCCGCGCCGGGCGGGGATGCCGCTTCCGGCAGCGAGCCCCCGAGCCTGCCTGATGGCGAAACCGCTGGTCAACAGGGCGGTCAGGCTGCCGGCGGCCAGGGCGGCGGTGCCCAGGGCGGCGGCCAGGCTGCTGATGGCCAAGGCACCCAGGGCGGCAACGCCCCGAGCGCCCCGAGCGGCGGCCAGGGCGACCCGGGCGCGGGCGGCGGCCAGCAGCCCGGATCCGCGGCCGGCAACGAGGCCCAGGCCAACGGCGGCGCTCCCGACGGGGCCTTCGCCGAGGGCACGGGCGCGGGCGGCAACGGCGCCGGCAACACCATGGGCGACGAGAACTGCCTCATCCAGATCAACGGCGGCTACCTGATCGTCGATGCGGCCGGCGACGGCATCGACAGCAACGGCAACGTGGAGATCACGGGCGGCGTGCTGCTGGTCAACGGCACCACGTCGGGCGGCGACAGCGCCTTCGACTACGACCTGAACGCGACCATCTCCGGCGGCACGGTGCTGGCGATCGGCTCCACCGAGATGGCGCAGAACTTCACGAGCGGCACGCAGCCCTTCGTGTTCACGACGAGCGCCTCCGGCCAGGCCGGCGACACGGTTGCCATCGTCGACGCCGACGGCAACGTGGTGGTCTCGCTGACGGCGACGAAGAGCTTCGGCATGGTGATGGCGTCCGGGGCGACGCTTGTCGAGGGCGGCGAATGCTCGCTGGTCATCGGCGGCACCGTGAGCGGGGCGAACGCCGACGGGTTCGCTTCCTCGGGCACCGTCGACGGCGGCACGTCCACGAGCTTGACGGCGAGCACCACGGCGTCAAGCGGCATGGGCGGCCTGGGCGCGGGCGGCGGCGCGATGCCGGCCGGCCAAGGCGGCGACGTGCGCGTGGGCATGCGCTAGCGGATTGGATTACCGAAGGGGCGGCGGCTCGAATGCGGGCCGCCGCCCCTTTTGCGCGCTTGCGGAGATGTCGCGCAACCGTTCGCGGATTGCGCGGGGTGCTTTAGCATGATGGAGTACAATACCGTCGAAGCTGCGAAGAGGAAGGTGCAACGGATGAGCGAGCTGAGAACCCCGGAGGTCGAAGACCTGCTGCGCGTGCTGTCCGAGCTCGACGACCCGGACACCATCTTCTCGCTTCTGGAGGACCTGTTCACCATCCGCGAAATCCGCGAGACGTCGCAGCGCCTCGCCGTCGCGCGTCAGCTCGATGCCGGGAAATCCTACGCCGCCATCGAAAAGCTCACCGGCGCTTCGGCCACCACCATCGCGCGCGTCTCGAAGTGCCTCAGCTACGGAGCAGGCGGCTACAACGCAGCCCTCAACGTCCTCGACAGCGCCAAGAAGTAAAGAAGGCGGCGCGTTCCGCATTTGGGAGCGGCGTCGCTTTGTGTTTGGAAACGGCGGCGTGCTTCCCGTGCGCTAAGTTTGGTTCAACGGCGCTAAAGCCTGTGGTTCGCCTGACGGATTTCCGGCGCAATGCCTACCGGAAAACCCTCGTCCCGCCGACGCGATGCTTACCGGAAAACCCCAGCTAGCTGGCACATTTTGCTGATGGCGCCATTTCTTGGAGAAATCGTTTGTTACCTGCGGATAATTCGCCCGCCTCGCCGTGCGCGCGGGCGTTCTCCCGTATACTGGGAATTATGCAAGCGATCAAAATCGCCGTACGCGCAAGGGGGCGTCGGCGTTGATGCGAGGTGTTTCCGTATGTCCAAAAACCTGCTTATCGATCGGCGTCTGTTCGTGTCGGCGGCGTCGCTTTTCGGCGCGTCGACGTTGCTCGGCGTCGGTCGCGCATGGGCGGATGAGGACGAGGACGCGGAAGCCACCGATGAGGACAAGGACTCCGACGAGGAGAAGGGCGACGAGCCGACCGCCGAGGAAAAGCTCGCTCAGGCCGATGCCGTCTACCAGCGCGTCACCTCGCTGCAACACGAGCTGGCCGAGGCCGCGCAGAAGTACTACACGGCGCTCGACGAGCACGAAGCGGCCGTCAATTCGGTCGAAGACGCCCAACAGCGCATCGACAGCGCCGACGAGCGCATCGCGGTTCTGCAGGATCGCCTCGCCAAGCGCTGCGTCGGCATGTACAAGGCCGGCAAGTTCACCTTCGTCGATCTGCTCATGGGCTCGGCGTCCTGGAAGGAATTCGCCACCGGCCTGGACATGTACCAGGCGCTTAACGACAATGACGAGAAAATGATCGAGGAGAACCGCGCCCTGCGCGACCAAATCTCCGAGGACAAGGTGGAGCTCGAAGAGCAGGAGCGCGCCGCGGCGGAGGCTGCCGAGGAGGCCGAGCGCATCAAGAACGAGGCGCAGCAGAAGGTTCAGGACATGCAGGCCATCCTCGAGCAGCTCGACCAGGAGGCGAAGGAAGCGCTCGAGGCCGAGCAGGACCGCGAGCGCGCCGAGGAGGCGGCCGCGTCGTCGGCGGCCATCCGCAAGCAGTACGCCTACAGCATCCCGTCGGTGGCCATTCCGGCGAACGGCTCGGTGGTCGACTACGCGCTTTCCCGCATCGGGTGCCCGTACGTGTGGGGTGCCGAGGGCCCCGAGACGTTCGACTGCTCGGGCCTGGTTCGCTGGGCATATCTGCAGGTGGGAATCTCCCTGCCGCATCAAACGGAGTCGCTGTACTATTCCGCCGCCGCGGCGCTTCCCGTCGAGGACGCCGAGCCGGGCGACGTGCTGTGGATCAGCTACGGCGACGGCTACAACGGCCATGTGGGCATCGCCTGCAACGAGGGCGGCACCCATTACGTGCACGCCCCGACCTTCGGCGCCTTCGTGCGCGACACCGACCCGCTGTCCTGGGCCGGCTTCACGCACGCCTTGCGTTTCGCGTAGGGGAGGGCGGCTG
>CAVCPR010000101.1:0-7409 GCA_963604235.1 Anaerovoracaceae bacterium
CCACGTTTCGCTTTAAAAACGGGCCACCCCGTGCTTGCCTAATCTTCTAGCCCATCATCCTGTTCGTCTTCTCTATCCACTCCTTCGTCTCGATGACCCTGTAGCTTTCGCCCGTCATGTCCACCACGTGGGCTTTGTGCGCGATGCGGTCGACGATGGCCCCCGTGAGCACGGGGTCGTCGAACACCTCGTCCCAGCGGTCGAACATGAGGTTCGTGGTTATCACGGTCGATCCCTTCCCGTTGCGGCTCGACAGCAGGTTGAACAGGACCTCGCCGCACTCGCGGTTGAAGGAGCAGTAGCCCAGGTCGTCCAATATCACCAGGTCGAACTTCTCGAAGCTCTTCTTGTAGGCGGTGAGCTGGTTGAGGCTCATGGCCTCCTTCATCTCGATGACCAGGTTGGGGACGTTGATGAAGGCCACCGTGCGCTCGGTCTCGCAGGCCTTGGTACCCATGGCCACCGACAGCGCGGTCTTCCCCACGCCGGGGTTGCCCACCAGCACGACGTTGGACCCGTCGTCGAGGAAGGCCATGGTCTCGAGCACGCGCACCTCGCGCCTGACCTCGGGCGACAGGTGGGAGTCCGCGAACATGTCGAAGCGCATCTGGTACGGGAAGTGCGCGCGCTGCATGCGGCGGCGTATCCCGTTGAGCCTGCGCGTCTCGCATTCCCGCGACAGCAGCTCGGCGAGCGCCTCGGCCGTGCCCCACCCCTCGGCGGCGGCCTCCTCCAGGAAGGGGTCGATGCAGTTCTTGATGTAGGTGCATTTGAGGCGCTCGGCCATGGTTTTTATGGATTCGCCCGCCATCCTAGGCCACGCTCCTTCCCACCGCGCCTATGAGCTTGATCTGCGCCAGCGCCTGCTCGGCTATGGCGTCGCGGCCGTGTCGGCCGCCGGCTTCCGGCGACGGGGCCCTGCGCTGCCGCAGGGCCGCCGCGCACTCCTCGACCGTCGCGTCGCCGCAGGCCAGCATGATGCTCGCGAACTCGCGCGGGCAGTCGCGGTACATCTCGTCGAACACGGCCTTGAGCTCGGACTCGGCGGCGAGCGCCGTGGAATTGGCCAGCGCGCCCGGCTTGCGCAGGAACGTGCGCAGGTAATGGCGCACGTCCAGCACCATCGCGCCGTCGGAAAGCGACCTCGCGTGGCGGGCCACCACCTCCCCGCCGCTCATGCACACCACTTCGTTCGGGTAGGCCTTGACGAGGACCTTCCTGCCGACGTAGCAGTCGGGCACCGAGTACTGCGAGCCGCCGACCGTGACGCACGAGTACTTGTCGACGGCGGCGCCGGGCCTTATGTCGGCGACCTCGTAGGGAGGCCTCCGCGGCGTGAGCGCGGCGCGCTCCTCGGCCACCGCCTTGCCGGCGTTCAGCTCGGCGAGCGCGGCGTCGAGGTGGGCCTGGGCGTCTTCCAGGGAGCCGAACTCCCACCTGGCGGCGAACGCGGCGTTGCGCACCACCTTCACGGCGTTCTCCACGCTGCCCTTCTCGTTGCCCGCGCGAACGTTGGTCGTGACCACGCGGAAGCCGTAGTAGGCGGCCAGCGACATCAGCCCCTCGTTGATCAGCTTGCCGCCGCGCCCGGTGAACTTGGCGACGACGTTGCGCATGTTGTCGTAGACGCCCTCCTCGAAGCAGCCGCCCATGTGCTCGAAGAAGCGCACCTGCGAGTCGGCGAACGCGTCGAAGCGCTGGTGCGGGTAGAGCAGGGCGAACCTGTAGCCCGAGGCCGGCGCCGTCATCACGGCCATGAACGCCTTGGTGAACCTGCCGCCTATGTAGAGGTGCGCCTCGCCGAAGTCGTACTCGAACCGCTGCCCGAAGCGGTACGTCTGGGCCACGAAGGCCTCGGCGGCGGCCCGCCGCTTGTCGTTTATGCGCCCGCACACGGTGGTCAGGCCTATGTCGAAGCCCTCGGCGAGCATCAGCGCGTGTATCTGCGTCTTGGTGAGCTGCTGCTTTCCCGTGCGCAGCCGCTTGCGCTTCTCTTCCTCCGATGCCAGGATCGAGTCGAGGAATTCGTCCATCTCGGCATTCCATTTACGGGGCGGCGAGTTCCTCTTCGCGTATTCCGGCGCGGCCGATATCGACTCGGCGGCCTCGCGCACGGCGTCGGGCGGCGCCCCGTCGGCCGTTATCACGGCCTGCGCGGCCTCGTAGCGCGACACGTACCTGTCGACCGTCTTGCGGTTGAGGCCCATCTCCGAGGCTATGCCCCGGTTCGATTTGCCCGACAGGTGCATCTGGATGATTCTCATCTTGTCCGTCAAATTGACCATCTCCAATCACCTCCGGCGAACAGCATACGCCGGAGCGGGGTGGCCCATTTTTAAAGCGAAGAGCGGCCCTCTTTTAAATTAACGTATACAGCCGGCAAGCTCGTCGTTCACGACGTAGAGCGCGCAGGTCGCGTGACAGAGGGCGACCGCCAACGGGAAGGCGAAATACACCCCGATCTGCGCTGCCAGCGCCCGCCCCATCGAGCGCGGACAGGCCCCCAGCTGGGACAGGACGCGGTAGCGGCCCACGTTGTCCGAGGCCTCGGAGAGCTGCTGGATCGCCAGCACCGTGGCGCAGCTGATGAGCAGCACGAGGCCGATGTAGACGGCCAGGTAGCTCACGGTCACGGAAAGGCCGTTGGCCTGTTCGGCGAGGGACGTGGACGCGTAGTACGTGAAGGCGGGCCAGGCCGTGCTCGCTCCTTCGTCCCCGCCCTGCAACGTGGCGAGAAACGCGTCGACCGCTTCCCGCAGGCGCTGATCCGTCTCGGCGCTCTCGCCCGCGTACGTCACGTTGACGTAGTCGAACCAGGGCGTCAGCCCCTCGCCCTCGATCAACGAGTCGGGAACGATCAGGGTTGCGTAGCAGGTGGAGCCCAGGTAGTTGTACATGGGCTCGTCCGCGATCCGAGGCGTCGTGCGCAGTGTGCGGCCCAGCACGTCGACGGTCTCGTTCTGGGCGAGAAACGCCTCCCAAAAACCGGTGAACGTTACGTTGTCGCACCAAACGGCGCAGCCGTCGGCGCCGAGGTCGACCGGGTCAAGCCCTCGCATCCGGCGCAGGTCGTTGTAGTCGCTCATCTTGACCAGGCCGATGGCCGATCTGTCGTTCCGGAAGGTCGCGGAGACCAGTCCGCCGCCATCGTCGTAGTCCGTTGCCCGCCACAGGTCATAGGCCACCAGGGCGCGCTCTCCGGATTGCGCCTGGTAGACGTCGACCTCGACGGCATCGGCCACCATCTGGTCCCAGCCGTCGACGCCCGAGCGCAGCGCGGCCAGGGCATCGTGGCCGTAGCCCGCGGCAACCTCGGCGCTTTGGGCCTCCGCGGTGGAGCCCACGAGGGACAGGTCGTAGGAGGTGCCGTGATCGATCAGGGTGTTCACGGCGCGCGCAACGCCGAAGCCGGTGCAGATTCCGCAGATGCCCATGAACAGCATCGCGCACACCAGCGTGATCGAGACCCACGCGGTGTTGATGCGGCAGTTGAGCTGGCGCAGGACGAACATGTTGAGCCCGCGCAGGTAGACGCCGCGGTTGCCCTGGATCGCGCGCAGGATGAAGCCGGAGGCCGAGAAGAACAAAAGCGCCGTGCCCACGCTCACCAGAAGCGTCGCCCAGCCGAAATCCGCGCCCAGCTCGGTCAATCCGCTGCGCACCAGCAGGTGGTAGGCCACGCCGATCAGCGCCACCGCGGCAATGAAGCACGCGACGCACAGCGGCAGGCTGCGCAGCTTGAGCTTCTCGCTTCTCTTCTCGGCATAGATCAGGTCGATCAGGCGGCAGCGGGAGACCAGCGCGACGTCGAGGGCGAGCGACACCGCGAAGATCACGGCGAAGCAAGCGCAGGTGGTCGCGCACGAGGACGGCGAGAAGAGCACGGAGAAGCCCGTGACCGTCGTCTTGAAGAGGCGCGCGGTCACGTAGAGCATGGCCTGCGAGACGCCCACGCCAAGAACCAGGCCAGCGACGAGCGCCGCCGCGCCGACGAGGAGCGTCTCGGCCACGATGATGCGCGCGACCTGCACGCGGCTCATGCCCAGCGTGAGGTAGATGCCGAACTCGCGCTTGCGGCGGCGTATCAGGAAGCGGTTGGCATAGACCACGAGAAAGCCCAGGATCACGGCGACGAAGACCGAGACCCCGTCGAAGATGCCGAGCATGCTGGCCGTGACCACGCGCTCGTCGGCCGAAAGGTCGATGACGGCCGTCTGGTCCTTGAGCGAGCCGAACGCGTAGAAGATGCAGACGCCCAAGGCCAGGGTGAGGAAGAATATCGCGAAGTCCTTGATGGAGCGGCGGACGTTGCCGAGGGCGATCTTAGCGAGCATCGCGGCCCTCCCCTCCCAGGAAACTCACGGTGTCCATGACCTCGTCGAAGAAGACGGCGCGGGTCTTCTCGCCGCGGTAAAGCTCGCTCCACAGGCGCCCGTCCTTGATGAAGACGACGCGGCTGGCGAAGCTCGCGGCAAAGGAGTCGTGCGTCACCATGAGGATCGTGGCGCCGGCGCGGTTGAGGGTGCCCAGGGCCTCGAGCATGCGGCGAGAATTGCGCGAGTCGAGGGCGCCGGTGGGCTCGTCGGCCAGGACCAGCGACGGGTCGCGGACGATGGCGCGGGCCGCGGCGACGCGCTGCCGCTGGCCGCCGCTCATCTCGTGGGGCATCTTGTCGAGGACGTCCTCGACAAGAAGGTCGTGGGCCACGCTCTCGACCTTCTCGGTTACCTGGGCGGCCGGGGTGCCGGCGATGGTGAGGGCCAGGGCGATGTTCTCGCGGGCGGTCAGGGTGTCGAGAAGGTTCGAGTCCTGGAAAATGAAGCCCAGGCGGTCGCGGCGAAAGCGCGTGAGGGCGGCCCCGCGCAGGGTCGTGACGTCGCAGCCGTCGACCAGGACGCTGCCGGCGGTGGGGCGGTCGAGGGTCGAGATGCAGTTGAGAAGGGTCGTCTTTCCCGAGCCGGAAGGGCCCATGACGGCGACGAGCTCGCCGTGGTCGACGTCGAAGGTGACGCCGTCGAGGGCGCGGCAGACGTTGGACTTGTTGCCGAAGTACTTCTCGACGTTGATGAGGCGAAGGACGGGGTTGCCTGGGGTTGCGGCGGACGGGGCCGGCTCGTTGCCGGAGCGCCTGAAGCGGGCTGGTCTCATGGGGTGGATCCTCTCTGTGCGAGTGTGGTCGAAGGTCGCCCACCATACTCCGGCTTCGCGGCCCGGCGAGCCATGGGGCCGCGTGAGGTCAACCTTACGGTTTCGTAAGGACCGGGCTTACCCGGCATAGGAATCCGGGAACTCGATCGAAATGCAAGTCCCCTCGCCGGGGGTCGAGGAGGCTTTGGCGCTCAGCCCCATCTTGGAGCAGAGCGTCCGCACGAGATACAGGCCAATGCCCGTTGAACGGGGATATGCGCGGCCGTTTGCGCCCGTGAAGCCGCGGTCGAAGACGCGCGGGAGGTCGTCGGCCGGGATGCCGATGCCGTTGTCCTCGATGCGCAGGGCCACGCACCAGGCGTCGAGGCCCGTCGGGACCTTCTCGGCGCTTACCCGGACGCAGGCGGGCTCGCCAGCCAGAGCGTCTTCGCCGCGGCGGTATTTGGCGGCGTTGAGCAGGGCTTGGCGGATGATGAACTCGAGCCACTTGGGGTCGGCCCGCACCTCGACGTCGAGTTCGCCGAGCTGTGGCGAGACGCCCGCGTCGATCAGCGCCCGCGAGGCGCTGTGCAGGGCGGCGCGAACGCATTCGCCCAAGCAAACACGGCGGATCATGAAGTCGCGATCCACCGAGGAGCTTCTCGCGTAGAAAAGCGACTGGTCGACGAAGCCCTCGACGCGGCGCAGCTCGACGTTGATGGCCTCGGTTGCGGGAGACGGGTTGTTGTCCGCGACCAGGCGTGCGGCGGCGATGGGGGTCTTGATCTCGTGAACCCAGGTCTCGACGTAGTCGCGATACTCGCGCTGCTCGGCGCGCAGGGCCGCCACCTGGTCGCCCATTGATTTCGAGGCGATGCGCAGGTGCTCGGCGACGAGGCGCTCCTCAAGGCCGCGCGGTGCGTCCATGAGCTCGGGGGCCAGCCAAGCGCAGCCCTTCTCGGCCAGAGCGTCGACCGTTTGGCCGAGGTCGGTATAGAAGCGGCGCTTGGATAGGTATTTGACGAGCAGGGCGAGCAGCAGCGCACCGACAAGCACCAGGCAGACAGCTGCGACCTGCTCCGCCGCAAGGCCAAAAGCAAGCATCATAAGCCCGGCCAGCGCGACCGCGAGCGCCTGGCATGCAACCGCGCCCGCGTTGTCCTTAAGGTAATCCATCAAAGCGATGGGGCTCTTCTCGCTACTCAATGAGGTACCCCAAACCGCGGCGCGTGGCCACAAGATCGCCCGCGCCGACGCGCGCGAGCGTCTGACGCAGGTGGCTGACGTTGACGCTCAGCGTGTTGTCGTCCACGAAGTCGTCGGACTCCCACAGCTCTTCCTGGATGCGCTGGCGGCTCACGACGCCCCCGGCGTATTTCAGCAAAAGGCCCAAGATCTTGAGCTCGTTCTTGGTGAGCTCAACGCTTTTCCCCTGGTAGGTGGCGCAGCAGCGGGCCGTGTCCAGCGTGAGGCCCGCATAGGTGAGCTGCGCTGCGCCGGACCCGTCGCCGCAGGTGCGCTTGAGGACCGCCTCGATGTGGGCGAGGAGGACCTGCTCGTTGTAGGGCTTGGTCACGAAATCGTCGGCGCCCGCCGAGAGGCACACGAGCTCGTCAAGGTCGGTGTTCCTGCTGGTCACCGCGATGATGGGCACCTGGCTTTGACGCCGGACCTCACGGCAGACGTACGATCCGTCGACTCCCGGGAGATTGAGGTCGAGAAGCACTAGGTCGCAGGCCATGTCGAGAATCTGGCGGTCCAGGTTGCCGAAGCCTTTCGGGACCTCCGCGGCGTATCCGTTCCTCTCGAGCAGTTGGCAAAGGCCCTGGCAGATCGCCGTGTCGTCCTCGATGATACATACCCTGCGCATCCGGCCTCCCTTGTCGTCTTTGCTCGCCTTCGGATTCTAACCCACCTGGTCGGGCGCGGCGCCCCCTGCGAACCTTACAATTCCCTAAGGTTCGACCTGCAAGCAAACAACGACATCTCGCAAATTGCTCTAATCGTTTCGGTTCATGCTTTGCCGCTCGGACGAGACAGGCAGCCTCTCCATGAATAGCAAGGAGCGAAATCGTCGCAAGGGGACGTCGGCAAGCTCAAGGATGACGTCTACTGCCAAGGTCATCGCCGGCGTCCTCGGAGCCGGCAAGTCGAAGCCGTCCGTCGGTTGCAGTCTTGTCATTTTTCCTTCGCAGTTCCTGGCGCGGTGCGCAATTCCTGTCGGATTTTCCGAAAACGTTCCGGGACTTCGTCGAGCTCCATCTTCTGCGGCGCATCTACCG
>CAVCPR010000102.1:0-7299 GCA_963604235.1 Anaerovoracaceae bacterium
GCATGCTGACGCGCTCGTCGACGCCTGCTTTTTGGTTGAGGCTTCCTCGGTGTATAGGAATCTCGCCGACGCCCGCCTCGCCGGCGCGCAGCACGCCGCCGAGGCCTTGCGAGCCGCCCTTTTGCAATCGGACGTGGAGGCGTGCGTGGCGGCGCGCAGGTGCGCGGACGACGAGTGCATCGAGGTTCGCCTGGCGGCATCGCTTGTGCTCTTCGCCTGCTCGCACGGCCCCGCGGCCGCGGCTGCCCGTGCGCAGGTGGAGATGATTGCGGATGCGGCGCGTGCCCTGCCGGGCGCGGTTGCCTCCGATTCTGAAATCGACTCCTTGGCTGGCGAGGCGCTTGACGCCGACGGCGAGACTCGGGCGCGTTCGGCCTATCTGCGCCTTGCCGACCTTATCGCTGCGGCGGGCGTGATGCTCGCGCAGGGCGAGTCGCCTTCGCGCGGCGCCCAGGAATGGCTGAAGGGGTTCCAATGCCGCGACGGCCGGTTGAGCCCTGTCGCCTTTCTCTGCGCGGCGTGGCTGGTGCGCGCGTGGTCCGCGGGGGTCGGGCGGGACGCAAGCGAGGGGAGGAAGTCATCGACGGGCGCTTCCTGCGCAACGGGCAAGCAGGGCGGCTATCCGCCTGCCGCGAAGAAGCTTGCCGCCCGCGTCGCGGACGCTGCCGCGGCGCATCTCGACGCCACGGGCAAGGTCGGCCTGCCGGCCGCGTTGGCGATAGCCGCCCTCGACGACGCTTGGCAGCGTGGCGGCGGCCTGCCCGTGCTCGACGAGGCGCTCGTTCGCGAAGCCGCGTTCGTTTCGGGAAGGCTTGCCAAGCAGCGCCTTTCCCGAGCGGGCGAGCGCAGTGCCGCCTTGGAAGCCCGTCTCGGCGCCTCGGGCGCCCGCGCCGTTTCCCGCCGGCCCCCGATTCTCACGGTGAACCTGTTCGGCGGCATGGACGTATCGGTGGGCGAGACCAAGGTGAGCCCGGACGCGTTCAAGCGGCAGAAGGTCCGCGTGCTGCTCGCGCTGCTCGTCTTGAGCCGGGGTCGGGATATCTCCCGCGACAAGCTCATGGACATGCTCTACCCCGATTCGGAATTCGACGCCGCGCGCAAGAACCTCGACTCCACCCTCTCGAGCGTGCGCAAGGCGATCAAGCTCCCCGACGGCTCGTGCCCGTATCTGATCCGCCGGCATAAGAGCCTGTCCATCGACGCGTCGCTTCTGGCGAGCGATGCCTTGGAGCTTGAAGAGGTGTGCCGGATGCTCTTGTTCAACCAGCCGGGGCAGGGCGGCTGGTCGCAGCTCGTCAAGCGCGTCGAGGACGTGTTCGCCGGCGATTTGCTTCCCGGCGACGTGGGCGATCCGGCCCTCGACGGCGCGCGCATCGAGATGCGCGGGCGGTTGGTGGACGCGCTCGTCGCCGCGTCGCTGTCGCTCGTCAAGTCGGGGGAGCCGCAGCAGGGGCTGTGGTTCGCCCAGGCGGCGCTGCGCCGCGACGACTCCCGCGAGGACGTCTACGCCGCGCTCATGCGCGCCCAGATAGCGGCGTTGCAGCGCACCGCCGCGCTGCGCACCTACTTCAACTGCCGCAAGATGCTCGCCGAGGGCCTTGGCATCGACCCGGCGCGGGAGATCGTGCAGCTCTACCAGAGCATCATCGAGACCGAGGAGGAGCTTTCCTAGCTCGGCCTTCGCGGGCGCGGCGCGCGTCGGCTACAGACGCCTTGGCGCATCCGGCGTGGCTCGCGCTCGGCTGCGCCCCGCACCTCGCCCGCGTCCTGCGCATCCCGCCTGAGAAAATGGTGTCGAGATTGCCGGCGGGGCAGGGCGGGGCGCGCGTATATGCTACAGTTAACTGGATTGTTCGAAAATTCGTATAACCGCGGCCGCAGTGCCGTGAAAGGGATGGCGCGTTCATGGCAGGATTCCTCTCCAAGCTGCTCACCTTCGGTGAGGGCAAACAGATGAAGCAGTACCAGGCTGTTGTCAACAAGATCAACAGCCTTGAAGCGCAGATGCAGGCGAAGTCCGACGAGGAGCTGCGCGCGGTGACCGCCGAGCTGCGCGAGCGCGTGAAGGCCGGCGAGACGGAAAACGACGTGCTGCCCGAGGCCTTCGCCGCCGTGCGCGAGGCATCGGTGCGCGTGACGGGGATGCGCCACTTCGACGTGCAGCTTATCGGCGGCATGGCGCTCAACGACGGCCAGATCGCCGAGATGCGCACGGGCGAGGGCAAGACGCTCGTCTCTACGTTGGCGGGCTATCTCAACGCGCTTGGCGGCGAGAACGTGCACATCGTCACGGTCAACGACTACCTCGCCCGCCGCGACAGCCAGTGGATGGGCCGCATCTATTCCTTCCTGGGGATGAGCGTCGGTCTGATCCAGAACGGCATGCGCCCCGACGCGAAGAAGCGCGCTTACGCCTGCGACGTCACCTACGGCACCAACGCCGAGTTCGGCTTCGACTACCTGCGCGACAACATGGTCACGCGCGCCGAGGGCCGCGTGCAGCGCGGGCACCACTTCGCCGTGGTCGACGAGGTCGACTCCATCCTTATCGACGAGGCGCGCACGCCGCTGATCATCTCCGGCGCGGGCACGCAGGCCGCCGACACCTACAACAAGTTCGCGCGCGTCATGCCGGCCTTGAAGCTCGACGAGGACTTCGAGATGGACGAGGCCAAGCGCACCATCAACGCCACCGAGGTGGGACTTACGCGCATCGAGACGATGCTCGGCATCGACGACATCTACGCCGATCCTTCAGGCCAGCTGCCCAACCACCTGCAGCAGGCCTTGAAGGCGCAGTTTTTGTTCCATCGCGACGTCGACTACGTGGTGGTCGACGGCGAGGTCAAGATCGTCGACGAATTCACCGGTCGCATCATGGAGGGCCGCCGCTACTCCGAGGGCCTGCACCAGGCGCTCGAGGCGAAGGAACACGTGCTGGTGCGCGAGGAGAACCAGACGCTGGCCACCATCACGCTGCAGAACTACTTCCGTCTCTACGATAAGCTTTCCGGCATGACCGGCACGGCCATGACCGAGGACGCCGAGTTCCGCCAGATCTACAAGCTGCCCGTCGTGGCCATCCCGCCGAACAAGGAAGTCAAGCGTATCGACGAGGACGACCTGATCTACCGCACCATCGAGGCGAAGTTCAACGCCGTCGCCGACGACGTCGCGGCGCGCCACGAGTCCGGTCAGCCCTGCCTGATCGGCACCGTGTCCATCGAAAGCTCCGAGAAGCTCTCGCGCCTGCTCGACAAGCGCGGTATCAAGCATGAAACGCTCAACGCGAAGAACCATGAACGCGAGGCGCACATCGTCGCGCAGGCCGGACGCCTCGGCGCGGTCACCATCGCCACGAACATGGCCGGCCGCGGTACCGACATCCTGCTCGGCGGCAATCCCGACGTGCTCGCCGACGACGTGCTGCTCGCGCGCGGTTTCAACCCCGACCTCGAGCCCGGCATGGAGCCGGAGGAGGGCGGGCTTCCGAGCGCCACCGAGCAGCAGCGCGCCGAGGCGCTCGCCGAGGCGAAGGCCACCTGCAAGGCCGAGCAGCAGCGCGTGCTTGACGCCGGCGGCCTGTGCGTTATCGGCACCGAGCGCCACGAGTCTCGCCGTATCGACAACCAGCTGCGCGGCCGCGCCGGCCGTCAGGGCGATCCGGGCACCACGCAGTTCTACCTGTCGCTCGAAGACGACCTCATGCGCCTGTTCGGCGGCAACCGCATGGACAAGATCGGCGCCATGATGGAAAAGACCAACATGCCCGACGACATGCCCATCCAGGCTTCCATGGTGTCGAAGGCCATCGAAAGCGCGCAGCGCCAGGTGGAGAGCATGCACTTTGCCGCGCGTAAGAACGTCCTGGAATACGACGACGTCATGAACCTGCAGCGCAAGGCCATCTACGAGGAGCGCAACGCCATCCTCGACGGCAAGGACATGGAAGACCGCATCCCGCAGATCATTTCCGACGCGGTTGAGGCCGTGGTGGAGGAGAACTGCCCCGAGAAGCTGCCCTCCGACGACTGGGATATGAAGGCGGTCGACTCCTGGATCGCGAACATGACCGGGCGCACCGACTTCGCGTGCGAGAACGTCGAGCATGACGACGATCCGGTGGTGCTTGGCGAGGCCGTCGACGAGTACCTTTCCGGCGCGGTGCAGCAGAAGAGCGACGAGCTCGGCGCGCCCATCATGCGCATGCTGGAATCGCAGGTGATGCTGCGCATCATCGATCGCAGGTGGATGGCGCATCTGCAGGACATGGACTACCTCAAGACCGGCATCGGCCTGCGCGCCTTCGGCCAGCGCGACCCGCTTGTGGAGTACAAGAACGAGGCCTATCGCGCCTTCAGCTCGCTGACCTCGAGCATGTACGAGGAGTACCTGCGCACGCTGCTGCGTCTGCAGATCGCGGCGAACACCGCGCCGCAGATGCCCGCGCAGCCCGACCCGCTCGCCGGGCGCGTGAGCTATTCGAACCCCGAAAAGGCCATCGGCAACACCGGCGTCGGATCCGCGGTGCGCGAGCAGCAGGCGGCCCGCGCCGCCGAGCAGGCCGCGCCCGGTGCGCCGAAGCCTACGCAGGGCAAGGTGCAGACGTACGTGAAGGACAAGGAGGATCCCTTCGCCAACGTCGGGCGCAACGACCCGTGCCCTTGCGGCAGCGGGCTGAAGTTCAAGAAGTGCCACGGCAAGGATCTTGAGTAGACGCGAGCCTTTTCCTAGCGTGCAACGGCGACGCCGTCCCGAGTCGGGGCGGCGTCGTTTTTTGTAGGGGGAGAGCGCTTTTGCGCGGAGGACGGTGGCACTTGGCGGCATGGGGAAAGCCGCTGTGCTGAATTATTTCACCCTGAGGATAACCGCTGGTTATCGGACTGTTTTCGCGGGAATCGTTACACGAACCTAACGTTGCGGGGGTGGTTAAAACGGCGATTTTTCATTACTATGAACGATTATGTATACGCTTATGCGCTCTCGCGCATACTCGGGAAAGAAGGTTTCAAGCATGTCCAATCGATTCAAGCCAGGCGTTTTCACCCGCGCCGCCGTAGCAGGCGTGCTTGCTGCCGGCCTTATCCCGACCGCCGCCTTCGCCGCGACGTCCACCGATGATGCCGACGGCAGCGATGACGTCATCGCGACGATGGCCGAGGAGCAGGTGAAGCTGCTCAGCTCCGTAGCTTCCACGGGCGACACCAACCTGTTCTACTCGCTCTCGTCGTACTCGGACGGCATGGATGCGTCCCTGTCCTC
The DNA here is from genome assembly GCA_963604235.1 of Anaerovoracaceae bacterium. Lineage (GTDB taxonomy): Bacteria > Actinomycetota > Coriobacteriia > Coriobacteriales > Eggerthellaceae > Senegalimassilia. Next base: position 5,263 of record CAVCPR010000102.1, read on the forward strand.
GGTCGTGATGCCGACGTCGTTCGATCTGCGCGACAGAGGCACCGTCACGCCGGTGAAGGACCAATCTCCCTGGGGCACCTGCTGGTCGTTCGGCTCCACCGCCGCCGCCGAGACGTCGATTCTAAACAAGCTTGGCCTCACCTATGACGAATACAACATCGACCTTTCCGAGTTGCAAACCGCCTGGTTCTCGCGTTCCGTCCTGCCCGAGGGATCGGGCTCGCAGGCCGGCGAGGGCGGTGCCGCCGTGGAGGGCGCCGATCCGCTGAACACCGGCGGCACGGCGTTTCTGGCCAGCTCTCTGTACATGTCGGGGGTCGGCCCGGTCGACGAGTCGGTTGCCCCGTACAAGAACAAGGAAGGCCTCACGCTGAGCTATCGCGACCTGCTTGGCGACGAGATGGCGGAGATGAAGAAGATCAGCGAGCCGTCCTTCGACGTCGACGCGCCCCTGTGCTATTCCCCTGAGGGCGACTGGTCCGTCGACGAGGCGCTGCGCTTCCAGAAGGCCTACCAGCTCGACGAGGCGAACTTGCTGCCGACGCCGGCCACGCATGTTACCGACGAGCTTGGTCTGAATGTGCTCGGCTACCAATACAACGAGAACGGCACCGCCGCGATCAAGCAGCAGCTCATGGAGGGCAATGCCGTGCAGGTTTCCTTCGCCGCCGACAACTATCTGCCCGGTAAGGCTTCCTCAACTCCGAAATATATCAACACCGAAACCTGGGCGCATTACACCTACGAGCCGGTGACCTCCAACCACGCCGTCACCATCGTGGGCTGGGATGACAACTACTCCAAGGACAACTTCCTGGAAGGTCATCAGCCCGCGGCCGACGGCGCCTGGATCGTGAAGAACAGCTGGGGTTCGTCCACGGAAAGCTTCCCGAACAACGGCGGCGGCTGGGGCAACGACGGCTACTTCTACCTGTCCTATTACGACCAGTCGCTCTCCGACGTCGAGGTCCTCGATTTCGATGTGCTCAACGACGCCGACAACAGCACGCTCGTCACCGATTCCTATTCCTACATGCCGGTCAACGCCCTCTCGTCTGTCTCGTCCAACACCCAAACGAGCATGGCGAACATCTTCACCGCCCAGCGCGACCAGGTGATCACCTCGCTGTCCACCGAGACGGGGTCGTCGCATGTGACCGCCACCTTCGATATGTACCTGCTTGACGACGACGCGACCAGCCCCACCGACGGCAAGCACGTTGCCAGCAAGTCGGAGACGTTCGAGTATAGCGGCTTTCATCGCGTCGACTTGAGCAGCGGCGTGATCATGAAGGAGGGCCAGCGCTACTCGGTCGTGGTAACGCAGCGCTCCGTCGACGGGCAGTATCAGACGGTGCAGCCCAGCGGTATGAACAAGGCGTTCACCGAGCGCCTCGGCGTCAAGAGCTACTGCGTCGGCGTGGTGAACGAGGGCGAATCCTTCCTGTACAAAAACGGCGCATGGCAGGATTGGACCGAGGGCATCGTCGAGGTGAAGGAGCAGATCAAGAAGGCCTGCGAGATGATGAAGATGGACGACCTCAGTGAGCAGGTCGACTACGACAACCTTCCCATCAGGGCTTACGGGTCTGTGTATGCGACGCCCACCTTCTCCGACGTGAGCGATAGCGACTGGTTCGCGCCGGCTGTGGCCAAGGTCGCTGACGCGGGCTTGATGACGGGTTATGAGGGCGGCGACGCGTTCGGCGTGGGCCACGCGCTCACGCGCGCCGAGCTCGCTACCATCCTGTGGCGCGATGCGAACCCGGTGGATGCCGAGGCCTATGATTGGGCGGCGGCAAATGCCACCGGCATGGGCGACGTCGAGGACGATAGCTTCTACACCGCCGCGGCGAACTGGGCCGTGGCCAACGGGGTGGTCGACGGCGTGGAGATGGACGACGGCACCCGCGCCTTCCAGCCCGACCGCGCCGTGACCTTCGAGGAGGCCGTGGCGATGATCGCCAAGTACGCCCAGGCCGCCGACGGCGACGCGGCCTCGCTCGAGAAGTTCGCCGACGCCGGTTCGGTGAGCGC
>CAVCPR010000103.1:0-7268 GCA_963604235.1 Anaerovoracaceae bacterium
GCACCCGGCTGCCGTAGGCGTCGCGCAGGACATGGTGCAGTACGCGGTAGAGGCTGTTGACGTCGTGCGAGTAAAAGCCATTGCGCAGAAACGTCTTGCGCGTGTGGCACAGCGCGAGAAACTCCAAGTAGGCCGCTTCGAACGGATACGCCGCGCCCAAATGGCCCAACGGCTCGGCGAACATCTCGCGGAAGCAGAACTCCATCAGGTCGTACTTGTCGGCGAAATGGTGGTAGAACGTCTGCTTGCTCACGCCCGCCGCGGCGGCGATTTCAGAAACCCGCACCTGATCAAGCGGCTTTACCTCCATCAGTTGCGCGAGCGCGTCGGCAAAGCGGCGCCGCGACGCGCCGGCCGCCGCGCGGGCGCCTTCCTCCCGTGCATCCATGGCTTCCCCCTTCTCCCTTTGGGGCGCAGTGTATCACGCCTGGCACAGGAAAGCGAAAAGCCGGAATCGCTGCACGGAGGCTCGGAAACTCGGGGAGCCCGCCAATGCGACCCGTGTGCCGGCGGGGGGACCGAAAACCTCTGCCCGGCCCCTTCGCTATCTATTCCCTATTTCGCTACAATGCTTTCGTCTGAGTTTTACGGCACCTTTGCGAAAGGAGAGTTTCGTGAGCAAGACCCCCACCGTCGCCATCGTCGGCACCTTCGACACCAAAGGCGAAGAATTCAACTACGTCAAACAGCGATTCGAAGAACTCGGCGTGAACACGCTGACCATCCACTGCGGCGTGTTCGACCCGACCTGCGCACCCGACATCACGAATGCCGAGGTCACGAAAGCGATCGATATCGAGCTTTCGACCATCGTCGAGAAGAAAGACCGCGCGCTTGCCACGCAAACCATGTCCGACGGCATCAAGAGCCTGCTGCCTGCGCTCTATAACAACGGTCGCTTCCAAGGCGTGTTCTCGATGGGCGGATCGGGCGGCACCTCCATCGCCACCGCCGGCATGCAGCAACTTCCCATCGGCGTTCCGAAAATCATGGTCTCGACCATGGCCTCGGGCGACACGTCCCCGTACGTAGGCGCAAGCGACATCAACATGTTCCCGTCCATCGTCGACGTGTCGGGCATCAACTCGTTTTCCGCAACCATCTACAACAATGCCATCCACGCGATGGTCGGCATGCTCACCCACGAGGCGCCCGAGGTCGAATCGGCACGCCCGCTAGTGGCCTGCACCATGTTCGGCGTGACCACCCCCTGCGTCACGAAAGCCCAACAGCTGCTTGAAGACGCCGGTTACGAGACGCTGGTCTTCCACGCAACGGGAACTGGCGGCAAGTGCATGGAGTCGCTCGTGCGCGGCGGCTTCATCAAGGGCGTGCTCGACCTGACCACCACCGAATGGTGCGACGAGCTGTTCGGCGGCGTGCTTGCCGCCGGGCCCGAGCGAAACGACGCCGCGGCGCTTGCCGGCGTACCCGCCGTGGTGTCGGTCGGCGCCATGGACATGGTGAATTTCGGACCCTATGACACCGTCCCCGCTAAGCATGCGCAGCGCAACCTCTACAAGCACAACCCGACCGTGACGCTCATGCGCACCACGGTCGAGGAGAACCGCGCACTTGGCGAAAAGCTTGCCGAGAAAGTCAGTCGCTCGACCGGCCCCTGCACCGTCATGCTGCCGCTTCGCGGCGTTTCGATGATCGATGCCGAGGGCCAGCCGTTTTACGGGCCCGACGAGGATGCGGCGCTGTTCGACGCCATTCGCGGCAACATCGATGAAAGCCGCGCCGCACTTAAGGAATTTGACCTGCACATCAACGACGACGCCTTCGCCGAAGCGGCCGTGCGCGAGCTGATCGAACTCATGGAACGATAGCCGCGCGCAAGACGCGCCTCATCAGAACCCCCGTTTGCAACCGGGACGCAAAAAGCGACCCGCAAGAGAAAGGAAAGCAGCATGCTTTACAAGACCCGCGAAGAGATCATGGCCGGCTTCAAGGCAAAGCGCGAGGCGGGCGAAATCCTGCTCGGCGTCGGCGCCGGCACCGGCATCACCGCCAAGTCCTCCGAGGCTGGCGGCGCCGACATCTTCGTCATCTACAACTCCGGCCGCTTCCGTATGGCCGGGCGCGGATCGCTCGCCGGCCTGCTGTCCTACGGCGACGCGAACCAGATCGTCGTCGAAATGGGCGCCGAGGTGCTGCCTGTCGTGAAGCACACCCCCGTGCTCGCCGGCGTATGCGGCACCGACCCGTTCCGCGTGATGGAGAAGTACCTGGCGCAGCTGAAGGAGCAGGGCTTCAACGGCGTCCAGAACTTCCCCACCGTCGGCCTGATCGACGGCGTGTTCCGTCAGAACCTCGAGGAGACCGGCATGGGCTACGACCTCGAAGTCGAGATGATCCGCAAGGCGCACGAGCTCGACATGGTGACCTGCCCGTATGTGTTCGACGAGAAGCAGGCCGTCGATATGACGAAGGCCGGCGCGGACATCATCGTCGCGCACATGGGCCTGACCACCGGCGGCACCATCGGCGCCGAGACCGCCCGCACGCTCGATGACTGCGTCGAGATCATCTCCGGCATCGTCAAGGCGGTGCGCGCGGTGAACCCCGAGGTCATGGTCATCTGCCATGGCGGCCCGATTGCCGAGCCGAAGGATGCGGCCTACGTCATCGAGCACGTGCCGGGCATCGACGGCTTCTTCGGCGCAACGTCCATCGAGCGTCTAGCGGCCGAGCGCGGTATCAAGGCGCAGACCGAGGCGTTCAAGGCCATCACGACGAAGTAGCTTACGAGCAATCCGTTAAACGCAGCTGAAGAGGAGGGTCGCATGCAGGATACGTTCACGCATACCATCGACAAAACCCTGCGCGACCCTCATTCGCTCACGCCGCTTGTACTGGTAATGGGCTTCATTGGCGCCTCGCTTCGCTATCTTCTGGAAATGGCGCTGCCCGCAGGCGGCGGCTTTCCCGCGGCGACGCTTATCGTCAACATCTTCGGCTGCTTCACGCTCGAGATCATTAATCAGTATGTCGCGCGGCGCACCAAGCTGCCCGGCCCGCTCGTGAAATCGATGGGCATCGGGCTGATTGGGGCGTTCACCACCATCGCCGCGCTTTCGACCGAGAACCTCACGTTCCTGCTGAACGGGGAATACGCCCTGTTCGCGCTTTACGCGACGATCACCGTCGCATCGACGTTTTTCGCGGCATACGGCGGGAAGCTCGTTGCGGGTAGGTTGGAAGGCGTTGCGGGTTCGGCCAAATCCAAGGCGGCTGCGAAACAGGCGCCCGCTGAAGAGAAGGCGGAAGCGAACGCAGCTGCAAACGCCGATGCACATGGCGAGGCGACCGTAAACGGGGAGAACCGCACACGGGAAGCCGCGTGCGACGGCAACACCGGCAACGGACACAAAGGGGCGCGGCTGTGAGCTTTTCGACCCTCGTGCTCGTCGGGCTTGGCGGGGCCGCCGGCGCGCTATGCCGGCATAAGGCATCCACATTCTTGAAGCCGAAATGCCAAGGACCCTTCCCCTGGCCGACGCTGGCCATCAACCTCACGTCGTGCACCATCGCAGGCTGCGCGCTGGCCGGGGCGAACGCACTGGGAAGCCTTGCGTTCACCGTGCTGACCATGGGGTTCCTCGGCGGCTTCTCGACGCTGTCCACGATGAATTGCGAAGCGGTCGACCGTTTCGCGCAAGGCGACGCGGGAATCGGCATCGCCTACCTGATCGCCACCTACGCCGGCACCCTCGGCGCCGCCGCGGCAGGATTCGCGATCACGTCAGCGCTACTCGGATAAGCCGCTGAATCCGGAACGGCTAGCAATAGATCTTCCTTGCACGAAAAATAGGCTAGGCAACTTTTACTTCTTCGCTTGAGGTGTAGCGGTACAGCAAATGCGCAGGTACATCATTTGGACCACCGCCTTCCGATATGAGGCTAGTTTGACAGCATGAGGAAGACGTCGCTTACCACTTGGCAAGACAAAACGATTAGCAGAAATACGGCACGAGGCGTCCGGCGTTGTCGAAACCGTAAACGCCGACCCTCATCGACGACATACCCGCATACGCAAGAGGGGGATGCAAAGTGCTCGCATCCCCCTCTTTTGATTCCTGGTATCTAGCTTCGGCCGCATGCAGCGCGAAAACTTTTCGGCTCGCGAATAGGGCCGCAGGCCGCTAGCCCATGTAGACGGAATCTTCCTCGATCTGCTTGCCGGTCTCGGCGTCAACCCAGCCGTCGGGCACTTCGCCCTCGGCGTCGGAATGGCAATCAGTGCAGATGAGCACCGATGCGCGATGCGACTTGTGGCAATCGCTGCAGGTGTACTTCTCATGATGCCAAGAATGCGGGTTGCGCACCATGTCCGACGTCAGCGCGGTGAGATCCGCCTTCGTCAACTCCCCGCCGTCGCTGTTGGTATGGCAGCCGCTCTTCAGGCAGAACTGCTCGCCGGTGCCGGAGGCGTTGCCGGAGTTCTGCATCAAAACCTCGAGGCTTGCCTCCTCAAGCGGATAGTAATAGTCGCCCGAAAGGGTTTCCTGCACCTCGCTGAGCTGCTGAGACAGCGCAGGCACGTGGCAGGAAAGACAATTCTTGCCCTCTTCCTTGTGCGAAACGACGAGCATGGCCGAGCTGTTGGTCACCTCGTTGCCCCACTTGTCGACGCCGGTCTGGCCCGCCTGCTGCTCATAGGTTTCCACGTAGCGGTCCATGGGCGTGTGGCAGAACGCGTTGCAGAAGCTCGGCGTGTTGTGCCAGCTCCAGAAGCCGATGCCCGCGACCACGATGACCGCGACCACGATGCCGACGACGATGAGCTTCTTGTTCTTAGCTGCGAGCTTGGATGCAGGCGCGGAGTCGTTGCGCTCTTCGCTCATTCGCTAACCTCCTCATAAACGTTGAAGTTTCGCGCGCACATGCATGCAGCCGCCCTCCGATTCGATGGGCCGACTATACGTGCGCGAGGGCGAAAAGGCATCACCCCCGTTGGGGGAAAGTTGGGGTGAGGGCGCAAAATGCCTGATGAAATGAAGGGTGAAAGGAATGCTCAGCGACGACGCCTTTATTTCTCAAGACCGGTGGCGAGGTCGATGAGTTCTTGGTGCGAGTGAACGCCCAACTTGGAATAGATATGCTTGATGTGGGTCTTCGCCGTGTTTCGGCTGATAACGAGGTTATCCATGATGTAACGGCCGTTGCGCCCATGAGCGAGCAACAGGAACACCTCGCGTTCACGCTCGGTCAACCCGAACTTATCGCCAAGGCGCGCGCAGTTCGCATCGAGCGCACTCTGCGCCGACTGGGCAGCGGATGGCTCCTCGAGGGCGGTAGCCGAAACGTCCGACGCATCGGACATGGCGACGGCCGAATCGCCGTACCCGGCAGTGGACGAATCGGACGCGACGCGGGCGGCAAAAGGGGATTGCCCGCCACGAGAAACAGCGCCGCAAGAAACCGCTTCCCCACCAAAAGGCGAATCGGGCGCCCCCGCGACCTCTCGAACATCGTCTTTGTCCTTAGCGACGGCAACGCATGCGGAAACACCCTGCTCATCCGGCCCACCCGAACCCGCGACCCCAACCTCGCGCGACTTCGCCCGCGCAGCCTCAACCGCCCGTTCGGCGCGCTCCGCCACGCCCGACACCGGATGGCTCACCGCCATGACCGACTCGATGGCATCGGAAAAGCTGAACGCGCGGAACCCGCACCACAGAAACGCGAAGAACGCGAACACCATGCTCAAGGCGAATCCGGTGGCCATCACGAAATCGGTCTGCACGAAATCGTTTGTGATGTGGCCCGAAACGGCTCCGATGATCGTCCCCACATTGCTCATAACGCGCATGACGCCCACCGTGAACAGGCAGCCGTAGACGTTGCGGCGGCCAATCGACATGACGACCGTCCACGCCAGCACCTCGAAGCATTGCTCCCCAAAACGCAAGAGCGTGCCCGACACGTTCGCCAGCGCCGCGTCGAATGACAGCGGCGTGGTCAAAAAGCCGGCCATCACGATAAGCACGGACACGCTGAACAGCAAATCCTCGCGTTTGTTTCCCCAGCTCATAAGAAGGAAAACGAGCAACAAGGCCAAAAGCGGCGTATTGAACAGGAAGGTTGCCGGGGCTCCCGCGACCTCATTGAACGTCAAGGCGAAACCCGATGCCGCCGAAAAGAGCAGTATGCATACGAACACCCCGTGAAAGGTCGGGAGGAACGCCCTGGGGTCGGTCAGCTTCAGGTCGTCCACCGAATCGGCAGCGCTCGTGATCGCAAGCACCCGGCGTGCGGGGCGCGCAGCCCACAGCGCCACGGCAATCTGTATCGCCACCATCAGAGTCATCGCGTTCAGGGGCGTTGCGATCATGCCTTTCCCCAGGTCGAGCACGCTCGATATGAACATCCCCAACGCAACGGCGAAACTCACCTGCTTGCTCGATTCAAGCTGGACCAGGCACAAGGAGAACAGGCAGAATACGAGCGCGCGGCTGAACGAGCGCGCGAAAATGCCCAGCGACACGAGCATCATGCTCCCGGAAGAAAAACCGGCAGCCGCAAGGGCCACAGCCACGAGCGAAAACGCGCAGCAGAGCACTACGACCGCGCGAGACCGTATGATCCGAGGCCGATAATAGGCGGCGGCCGTCAGGCCGAGGAAGGTAACGGCCATCACCAGCGTCGATGCCTCCCTGATCCATCCATCGGTAACGGAGACATACGCATACAGATACGCGTTCGTCAACGACCCCGAGAAGGTAAGCAGGGCATACGCGAGCGCGCACGCGAGCATGCTCGGCGTGAAGATGGCGAGAATGTTGTCCTTGATCGAAACGTTTCCCATGAAGCCCCCTCCGGTTTCATGGGGGTCAGTATACACGCCGAGCCGATGAGGACGCCGCCGAACAGCCAGTTAGTTCCCCATTTCACCCAAGGCGGGTGACGCAAAGGGGTTATAAGCACATGACCAGGCACGATAGGCCGCCATCCCAGCAGGCGCCAAACGCAGCGCGCGAACAATCCCCCAACGGGGGTGGTGACCCGCCCGCCAACACGGCGCTAGGATGCGCCCATAAGCGTACGTGCACGCCCGATCCGATTCGAAACCATTGAGCGAAAACACCTACGCACATCATTGGAGGGAACACATGAATGACGAGAATCGTGGTCTGAGCCGCCGCAGCTTCCTGACCGGCGCCGCCGGCATCAGCGCCATGGCAGCGCTCGGCCTTTCCGGCTGCGCCGCCCCGAAGAGCGCCGCCGAGCGCGCCGCCGACGTGGCCGCCATCAAGAATGGC
>CAVCPR010000104.1:0-7192 GCA_963604235.1 Anaerovoracaceae bacterium
ATGATTCCGATTACCACGAGCAAGATATTGCATGTTGCGGTGATAGTGTTTGCGTCCATAGACAGACCTCCTAAACGGTGGTGCTGCCCAGGCGGCGAAGCGTCCCTTTCCCCAAGTACGATTGTATCAAGCCGAGGTGGAACGCGGCTAGGAGGAATTGCAGGCCGGTCGCGCGAGTGTTCGTCTATAGAAACGGTGAACGGGTTGGCGGGCGGCGGCGGTACCGTCGGCGCGCATAGGTATCTGAAAAGGCCCGGCAGCGGGGCTGTCGGGCCTTGAAAGGTGGCGAGTTGGAACCGTGCGGAGGGCCCGCCTATTCCCCGATCATCTCGGAAAGGGTGCGCCAGCCCAGCTCGGCGCACTTCACGCGTGCGGGCATGTGGCTGATGCTTTCGAGCTGCGCCGCCTCGTCGAGGTCTTCCTTCTCCTCGTCGGTGAGCGCCTCGCCCTTGACCATCTTCATGAACAGGCCGCACAGACGGCGCGCCTCCTCGATGGTCTCGCCGGTCACCAGGTCGGCCATCATGTCGGCGGACGCCTGCGAAACCGCGCAGCCGTGCCCGACGAACGCGGCCTCCTCGATCACGCCGTTCTCGATGCGCAGCTTCAGCACCATCTCGTCGCCGCAGCTGGGGTTGACGCCCTCGTGCTCGTCGGTGGCGTTTTCCAGGTCGTACTTGTAGTCGGGATGCGCGTTGTGCTGCATGAGCGCGGCGGAGTAGATGCTGCTATTCGCCATGGAAAGTCCTCCAAACGTTGCCGAGCCCCTCGATCAAGGCGTCGACGTCCTTCTTGTCGTTGTAAAACGCCAGGCTGGCGCGGCAGCAGGCGAGGTTCTCCACGCCCAGCCACGTGAGCAGCGGCTGCGCGCAGTGGTGCCCGGCGCGGATGGCCACCTGGCTCATGTCCAGGATGCTTGCCACGTCGTGCGGGTGGATGCCGGTGACGTTGAAGCTGATGACGCCGTGATGGTCGTCGGGGTTGGGGCTGCCGATCACCTGGATGAAGGGCAGCTTCGCCATCTCGTCCATGCAGTAGCGCACGAGCGCCCGCTCGCGCGCGGCGATGACGTCAAGTCCCACCGACTCCACGTAGGCGATGGCCGCGGCGGTGGCGTAGATGCCGGCGGCGTCCTGCGTGCCGGCCTCGAACTTCTCCGGCACGGGCGCCCAGGTGGCATTCTGCTCGGTGACCGAGTCGATCATCTCGCCGCCGGTCAAAAACGGCGGCATGGCATTGAGCAGCTCGTCGCGGCCCCACAGCACGCCCATGCCGAACGGGCCGAACAGCTTATGGGCGGAAAACGCGAAGAAGTCGGCGCCGATGGCTTGCACGTCCACGTGCACGTGCGGCACCGACTGAGCACCGTCGACCACCAGGTAGCCGCCCTGCGCATGCACGCGGCGTCCCAGCTCCTCGACCGGGTTCTTCACGCCGAGGACGTTGGAAACATGCACGACCGAGACGATCTTCGTCTTCGGGCCGATCTTCGCGTCCATCTCCTCGGGCTGGATGATGCCGTTCTCGTCGGGGTAGAGGTAGACGAGCTTCGCCCCGGCCGCCCGGCAGGCCTGCTGCCAGGGGATGAGGTTGGAATGGTGCTCCATGATGGTGATGCATACCTCGTCGCCGGGCTTAAGCACGGTCGGCGCGAACGCCTTCGCCACGATGTTGAGCGACTCGGAGGCGTTGCGCGTGAGCACGATGTCGTGCGCGTCGGGCGCGCCGATGAACTTCGCGACGCGCTGGCGGGCGATCTCGATGGCCTCGGTGGCCTCCACCGACAGGCGGTACAGGCCGCGCAGGGCGTTCGCGTTCATCTCCTCGTAGAAGCGCCGCTGGGCATCGAGTACCGCGGCGGGGCGCTGCGCGGTTGCGGCGCTGTCAAGAAACGCCAGCTCAGGATGGTTGGCCAGCAGCGGGAAGTCGCGCTTGTAGGGGTTTTCCGCGATGTTGGCCGCGCATACGATGTCGTCGGCGGTCGCCGATGCCTGGGCTGCATGGGCGGCGTCGGCGACGGCGCAGGCGGTGCGGTCGAGGTTCGCGGCAGGAGTCGTTGCCATGGCTAGTCCTCCACTTCCTGATAGGGGATGCCCGTCGCCGCAGCTAAGCGGGCGATGCCGGCGCGGATGGCCGCGTCGGGAATGGTGATGGCGGCGTCCTCAAGCGTCGCCGTGGCGAAGAGGCCCTCGGCGGCCTGCGGCGAAAGGCCGCGGCACTGCAGGTAGAACATCTGCTCGGGGGCCACGTGCCCGATGGTGGCGCCGTGGTTGCCGGCGACGTCGTCCTCGTCGCACAGGATCACGGGGATGGTCTTGTTCTCGACCGCCTCGTCCACGAGCAGCACCGTCTCGCGCTCGGTGCCTTCCGAGCCCTTGCAGCCGTGCACCAAGTCGATGGTGCCGCGGTAGGTCTTCTTGGCGCGGCCCATGAGCGAGCCGTTCGCGTCGATGTTGCACAGCGTCTTGCGGCCGCGGTGGCGCACGACGTAGTTGAAGTCGCGCACGTCGTCCCCGCCGGCCAGATAGCGGGTGGAAATGTCCACGCGCGCGGTGTCTTCGCGCAGGTCGCAGGCCAGTCCGGTGTAGGACTTCCCGGCGCCGAGCATGCGGTGGCGAATGGTGACGCGCGCGCCCTCGGCGGCGATGATGCCCGTGTCGTCAAGGGCGATGAAGCCCTCGTCAAGCGTGTGGATCGACGTGATGTTCACGTGCGAATACTCGCCGGCGAACACGCGCAGCTGCACGCCCGCCACGCCCGCGCCCGCGGTGGGGGAATCAAGCGACACCGTCAGGTCAAGGGTTGCGCCCTCGGCGGCGACCACGTCGATGCGCGCGGTGTTGGCGGCGCCGTTCACGCCCGCGATGCGCACGCAGGCCTCGCCGGCCTGACGCGGCCCGGCGGCCAGCACGACGCGCTCCCCGGCGCCGGCCTCGCCAGCTGCGGCAGCGGCGGCCTGCGCGGCGAACCAGTCGTCGGCGGCCGCTCCCATGCCGCACTCGAAGGCGGCGGCGATGTCGCCCGCAACCTCCTCGCGCACGGCGCGGCGCTCGTAGGTGGAAAGCGCCGGGATGTCGAGGTTCGCCGGGTCGGCGTCGTCCTCGGCGGCCTTTAAGATGGCGCGCGGGTCCGCAGCTCCGGAGTGCGCGGCGTCGAGCTTGGCCTGCGCCGCGGCGACGGCGGCGTCGAACGCGTCGGCGGCGCCAAGCAGCCCCGCGTCGGCTTCCACGGCCACCTGCGACGCGGTGGCAAGGCCCGCGGGCAGTTCGATATCCACGTAGTTCATGTCAAGGCGATGCCAGGTGGGAGCGGGCATCGCGTTCGCGTTCTTCAAAACGGCGGCGCCCATTATCCGATCGCCCCTTCCATTTCCAGCTTGATAAGGTTGTTCATTTCCACGGCGTATTCCAGCGGAAGCTCCTTGGAAACCGGGTCGGCGAAGCCGTTCACGATCATCGTGCGCGCCTCTTCTTCCGAAATACCGCGGCTCATCAGGTAGAACACCTTGTCGTCGCCGATGCGGCCGATGGTGGCCTCATGTCCGATGTCGACGTGCTTGCAGCGCACGTCCATGGCCGGGATGGTGTCCGAGCGGCTGTGGTCGTCGAGCATGAGCGACTGGCACGACACGCTGCAGGCGGAATGCTCGGCTTTCGGGGTGGCCACCACCGAGCTGCGGAACGTCGACACGCCGCCGCCCTTGGAGATGGACTTCGTCTCGATGGACGCCGACGTCTCGGGCGCGGCGAGCACCACCTTGCAGCCGGTGTCGAGGTTCTGGCCCGTGCCGGCGAACGTGATGCCGGTGAACGTGCAGGTCGAACGGCGCCCGGCCAGGATGGACATGGGATAGAGGTAGCCCACATGGCTGCCGAAGCTGCCGGAGACCCACTCGATCGAGCCGCCCTCGTCGCAGGTGGAGCGCTTGGTGTTGAGGTTGTACATGTTCTTCGACCAGTTCTCGATGGTCGAGTAGCGCAGGTGCGCGCGCTTGCCCACGAACAGCTCCACCGCGCCGGCGTGCAGGTTGGCGACGTTGTACTTCGGCGCGCTGCAGCCCTCGATGAAGTGCAGGTCGGCGCCGTCTTCGACGATGATGAGCGTGTGCTCGAACTGGCCCGCGCCCTTGGCGTTGAGGCGGAAGTAGCTCTGCAGCGGGAAATCGAGCTTGGTGTCCTTCGGCACGTACACGAAGCTGCCGCCGGACCACACCGCGCCGTGCAGGGCGGCGAACTTGTGGTCGGTGGGCGGGATGAGCGTCATGAACTTCTCGCGGATGAGCGGCTCCCACTGCGGGTCGTGCAGCGCCTCCTCGATGCCGGAATAGACGATGCCCATGCGGGAGGCGGTGTCCTGCATGTTGTGATAGACCAGCTCGGAGTCGTACTGCGCGCCGACGCCGGCCAGGTAGCTGCGCTCGGCCTCGGGGATGCCCAGGCGGTCGAAGGTGTTCTTCACGTCGTCGGGCAGGCTGTCCCAGTCGCTTTTCTGGTCGGCCTTCGGCTTGACGTAGGTGACGATGTTGTCCATGTCGAGCCCGGCGATGGACGGGCCCCAGTCGGGCGTTGCCATGGAATGGTAGATTTCCAGAGACTTCAGGCGATGCTCCAGCATCCAGGCCGGCTCGTCCTTCTTCTCGGAAATCTCGCGGACGATTTCAGGCGTCAGGCCCGTTCCCAGGGCCTCGCCGGCGTCGCCGTATGAGAAGTCGTAGAGGCTGCGGTCGATGTCCGCAACCTCGGTTCGTTGCTTTGCCATGGCCGTCTCCTAGCGCGCGTCCGCGGCGTCGGCGCTGCCCGCGGCGTCCGCGGCGGCCTGCTCGAACTGCTCGAAGCCGTTCTCATCGATGTTGCCGATCATGGAGGCGTCGCCCTCGGCCGTCATGCGGCCGCGCACGAGCACGTGCACGCGATCGACGTCGACGTGCTCCAGGATGCGCGTGTTGTGCGTGATGATGACCATGGTGCCGTTGCAGCGGCGGCGGTAGGCGGCCATGCCGCGGGAGACCACCGACAGCGCGTCGACGTCCAGGCCCGAGTCGGTCTCGTCGAGGAAGGCCAGCTTCGGCGCCAGGAGAAGCAGCTGCAGCATCTCGAGCTTCTTCTTCTCGCCGCCGGAAAAGCCCACGCCCAGCTCGCGGTCCAGGTAGGCCGGGTCCATGTCCAGCTCCTCGGCCAGTTCCTTCACGTGCTTGCGGAACTGCTTGCCCTTCATCTCGCCCACGCCCGGGCGACCCTGCGAAATGGCGCGCAGGAAGCTGGAGACGGGGACGCCGGGAATCTCGACCGGCGCCTGGAAGCTCAGGAACAGCCCGGCGTGCGAGCGTTTATCGGTGGAGAGGTTTGTGATATCCTGTCCGTCGAACGTGATGGTGCCTGCGGTCACCGTGTATTCCGGGTCGCCCATCACCACGTGGCCCAGCGTCGACTTGCCGGCGCCGTTCGGGCCCATCAGCACGTGGGTTTCGCCCGCGCCGACCGCGAAGTCGACGTCGTGCAGGATGGTTTTCTCGTCCACTGCGGCGGAAAGCCCGCTGACGCGCAGCAACGTATTCTCGTCTGCCATGTTCTTCCCCTTTTCAGATCGTGGCAAAGATTAAGGTCTTGCTTAATCATATCCGTTTGATAGGATTAAGATACCCGGAAGCGACGAAATGTCAAGCGAAAACGCTACTGCGTGGGATACAATTCGCAGCATTCCGGTTTTTCGGGCGTTTTGCCTGCTATGGGGGAAGATTTCGATTATTCGTCCATAAGGATATTGTGAAGCGCGGGGTACGCGAGGGGGCGCGATGTTCGCCGAAGTTGCCGTTGCCGCCGCGCTGGTGTGAAGGGGGAGCCGTGCTTATTTCTTCGAAGGGCCGTTACGCGCTGCGTCTGGCCGTGTGCGTGGCGCAGGCCGGCGCCGACGCGAAGGTGTCGCTGCGCGAGGTGGCCGAGCACGAGGAGCTTTCCCTGAAGTATTTGGAGCAGATCGCCCGCCCCCTGGTGGCGGCGGGGCTGCTTTCGGCGGTGCGTGGCAAGGGCGGCGGCTATCGGCTGGCGAAGGACCCGCACGATATCCTGGCCGGCGACGTGTTGCGCGCGGTCGAGGGAACCACCGTGCCGGTGACCTGCGCCGCGCTCGAAGGTCCCGAGCCGTGCCACCGCGCGAGCGTGTGCACCACCGTGCGTTTCTGGGCCGGCCTCGACGAGGTGATCGAGCGCTACGTGGACGGCGTGACGGTAGCCGACCTAGCCGAAGCCCCGCAACCGCACGTGGCGATCAGCGATTAGGTGCCGAACAAAATCCCGTAGGTTTGAACGCAAGTTCTGCTAGACCAGGATTGACATGTGGGCTCAACCGCAATCTTCTTGCCGAAAATATGCCCCCCTGGGGTATTTCGTGCTACAATCGCCGTGAAGTTAGAGGCAACTAAGAAAGGTGAGCCATGGTTGCTACCGTGATTATCTGCATCGTCATCGCCGTGTGTGCGGTGTTCGCGGGCCGTCGTGCCGTCCGCAACTTCTCGGGCGACGGGTCGTGCTGCGGCGGGAAGAGCAAGAAGAAGGTGCGCCGCGTCAACGTGTCGGACAAGGACGAGGCGAACTACCCCTACGCGACGGATATCCCCGTCGGGGGAATGACCTGCGCAAAGTGCGTGTCCGCGGTCGAGAACACGCTCAACGCCTTCGACGGCGTATGGGCGCGCGTGGATTTGGAGGCGAAGAACGCGCACGTCCTGTCCAAGCAGCCGCTCGACATGGAGGCGGTTAGCGACGCCATCCGCGAAGCCGGCTACTACGTGATCACGCGCTAAGGAATTTGCTCCGACTAACAAACTAAGCAACTAACAATGGTGTAAAAAATGCGGGCCGATCAAAAAGATCGGCCCGCACCGCGCGCAGTTCGCTTTCAACCTGCCCTAAAAATTCTCCGCCGTGATCTCGAAGTATGCTTGCGGGTGAGCGCAGACGGGGCAGACTTCGGGGGCCTTGGTGCCCACCACGATGTGCCCGCAGTTGCGGCACTCCCACACCTTGACCTCGCTCTTCTCGAACACCTGCGCGGTCTCGACGTTCTTCAGCAGCGCGCGGTAGCGCTCCTCGTGATGCTTCTCGATGGCGCCCACCTGGCGGAACTTCTCGGCCAGCTCGGGGAAGCCCTCCTCCTCGGCGGTCTTGGCGAACTCGTCGTACATGTCGGTCCACTC
>CAVCPR010000105.1:0-7151 GCA_963604235.1 Anaerovoracaceae bacterium
TCCCCTTCCCCAAACCCCCTTGCAAACGGGAAAGCCTTCAAGCGAAAGGGACCGCGCAGAGATTTTCGAACTGAAAAATGCTATCCTTCACTAAAACTAGTCCTTAAAAATGGAACAGTTCACATTTTTAAGCCGAAAGACACAGTAGGAGGGTGCATGTGGAGCGTTATTTGATGCACGAGCTTGTCCGTTGGAAGGATTCCCCGCAGCGCAAGCCTTTAATCCTCAACGGCGCGCGGCAGGTTGGCAAAACCTGGTTGCTTAAAGCGTTCGGGCGCACGCATTTCGCCCAGGTTGCATACGTGAGCTTGGACGTTGACTCGGCCGCTGCCGCACTTTTCGAGACCGATTTCAATATGGAGCGCATCATCGGCGGCCTATCTCTTCTAACCGGCGTGCGCATAGACCCCGCCTCCACGTTGGTGATTCTCGACGAAATCCAATCCGTCCCCAAGGCCATCACATCGCTGAAGTACTTCTGCGAGAACGCCCCCGAGCTCGCAGTTGCGGCTGCAGGTTCGCTTCTGGGGATCTCGGCGAGCGAAGGCACCGGGTATCCGGTGGGCAAGGTCGACACGCTCGACCTGTATCCGCTGCATTTCCGCGAATTCCTTGATGCGACGGGGGAGGGTTTGCTGCGAGAGCTCATCGACGGCGGCGATTCGGCTGCAATCAATGCCTTCAAGGACCGCGCCTCGCTCGCGCTTAAACGGTATTGCGCTGTTGGCGGCATGCCGGCGGTGGTCGACGCCTTTGCGGCCAGCGGGGACTTCGTTCTTGCTCGGAACATGCAGCGCCAAATCGTCGAGGACTACGAGCGGGATTTCGCCAAGCACGTGCCCATGCGCCTGTATCCTCGGATGATCGAGGTCTGGAATTCCATCCCCGCGCATCTTTCGCAGGAAAACAAGAAGTTCGTGTTCGGCAGGGTCCGCGAGGGCGCTCGCGCGAAGGACTTCGAGGAGACGCTCGTCTGGCTTGCGCAGGCTGGTCTGATCTGCCGCGTGCCGCGTGTGTCGAAGCCAGGCCTGCCGCTTTCCGCCTACGCTGATCACAAGGCGTTCAAGGTGTTTCTTGCCGACGTGGGCCTGCTTGGAGCCATGAGTGGGCTTGACCCCGCAAGCGTTGTGGACGGAAACGCCATATTAACTGAGTTTAAGGGCGCGCTGGCCGAGCAGTTTGTTTGCCAACAGCTTGTGAGCGATTGCGGGATGACGCCGTTTTACTGGTCCGCCGAGAACTCGCGCGGCGAGTTGGATTTCCTCGCGCAGAAAGGTGGAAAAACGTACGCGATCGAGGTGAAGGCTGAGGAGAACCTCCGGGCTAAAAGCCTTCGCGCCTTCAAGGAGAGGCATCCCGAGGTTCGCTCGCGTCGCTTTTCGCTGTCGGGCTATCGCGAGCAGGACTGGATGGTGAACGTGCCCCTGTATGCCATCGGCGCGCCCGGCTTGTGGGAATAGCTGCAGGTGGCGGATTCGAGGATACCGATAGGCGGTTTCAATTCTTGTTTTCCGGGCATATGGTTATTCATTCATGGCTGGCCTGCGCGCGTCCTTGTCGTCGATCCGACGGGTGAGGCCGCGGCAGGTTCCCACCGGCATTTCGGGTTTAGCGAGATCAAGGGCGCAGGTGGAACGGCGATACGTTGCAGGGAAGCGCGGTCCCTATACCTTCTCCGCCTGGATTAGGTCGATCATCTCCTGGCCGGAGTGCACGCCGAGCTTCTGATAGATGTGCTGGCGATGCGTGCTGACGGTGCTCTTCGACAGGCAGAGCTCCTCTTGGACGTAGGGGAGGTTGCGACCCTTCGCAAACAGGATCATCACCTCCCCCTCGCGCTCGGTCAGCCCGTAGCGCTCGATGACGGCGCGGCAGCGGTCCTGGAAGTGCTGTTTGCGCCCGGTCGGCATGATGCTCAGGGCACGGGCAAGCGCGCTTTCCGTGAACACGAAGTTGTTCACCACCACGATCAGGCACACGCAGATGCAGGCTCCCGCAAACGCCTGCTGCACGTCAAGTCCCGCGTCATACCACATCCAGCGCCCGATGAGCATGCCGGCGAGCGGGCCCGCCGACCAGGCGGCGCGAATGATCCCGAAGGCAAACAGGCAGGACGTCTGATAGCGGCGGCACAGTCCCGAAACGAGGAGCCACATGCCCATGCCCAGACACTGGAACGCTGCAACGTCGATTGCGAGCGGGCCGATGGCGCTGACGGTGGGGAAGATCAGCGGCGCGGGCACCAGCAGCGCGCCGATCATCAGGAAGAGGATGACGAGGCGGTAGCATATCGCCGTGCCGCGGATTTCAGGCCTGGTGATCAGCACGAGCGCTATCGCTATGGTGCCGATGACGGTCAGCGTGGTCACCGCGCCTTGGGCAGTGGCGTAGGGGATGACGTTGCCGGTCGCGAATTGCCCCATTTGAACGTAGAGCGTGCGCGACATCTCGTACGATGCACCGGCAATCAATATGGTCAGCGAAAACGACGCCATCAGCTCGTGCAGTTGCCTGCGCTCGCCCGGGTCGTCGGTATCGGTTTGCCGCGGCAGCGCGTTCACCTGCTTTTTATCCATCTTCAAGCTGCTTACGCCATAGAAAAGGAACGCCCCGGCGACGGGTCCCATGCTGGCGCAGAAAATGACGGCCTCGAAGCGCCCGAAGAACAGGAACATGAAGAACAGCAGCGTCGATGATAAGTAGCCGATGGCGATGGTCGCCGCCGACTGTTTGAGCGACAGCATCCCCATGACCGCGCCGAAGTTCATGAGGAACAGCGCGCTGAACACGCCGGTCCCCACTCCGTAGGCGATAAGGAACACCGGGCCTGCGCCGCCTTCGACCCCGGCGCCGAGAACGAGCAGGGTGCTTGCCGCGAGACCGCCTGGGAACGCGAATCTCGCCGCCACCGATCCCAGGATACGGTCGAATCGCTTGTGGAAGATGCCGCAGAGCGCCAAGGTGATGGTGGTCGTGGCGATGGAGAACAGATAGCAATCGTCGAGCACCGTCTCATAAGAGGGTAGGCCCTGGTACAGGTTCATGCATTGGAAGGCCATGAGCGGCCAGGCGAGGGTGCACCCCAGCGCAATGCCGATGCCGATGATGGCCGGCGTGAGAAGCGCCGCGATACCTCGCTTGGACCTGGATGCCGCCGGCCGCGGGCGCTCCTTGGTTTGCTTGCGGCCTTTCATCGCGGCCCGTGAACCCCCGCCGTCGTGCTCGCCGCGCAGGTCGCCGGCGTTGCCCTTCGAGCGCTTCAGCTTCGATTCTTTCTCCCCCAAGAAAGCCCCCTCGAATAGTGTCATCTCGTCGCTAACCATTATAGGGATGTTTTGCACCAGGGGGTCGAATCGGGTGAGGTCTTTGGCAAAAGCCCAGCTCAAACGCCTCATGCATATCGCACGATATTGCGATATCGCCTCTCGTGCCCGATTTTCGCTGCCGCGGGGCCGCGTATCTTCCTCTCTGCAAGGGCGCGGGCTGCGGGGGCCGGGCTTCGACGAGAGCCTTTTCCCGCCGCGTTGTCGATAGGACCTCGATGACGCGAACCCGTGCGAAGACGAGTGAGAAGGAGGAGGACCTATGGGCAAGCTCACCATGACGCGCCGCACCTTCGCGAAGATGGCAGCCGCCACCGCCGCGGCCGCCGCCGTCGCGGTGCCGGCGAGCGCGGCCTTGGCCGAGTCGAGCGCGGGCAGCGCCGGCAAGGCGGGCGAGACCAAGCGCGTGCGTTCCTGCTGCCGCGGCTGCGGCAAGATGGAATGCGGCGTATGGGTGATCGTCGAGAACGGTCGCGCGATCCGCACCGAGGGAGATGAGAGCGCGTTCCATTCCATGGGCAATCACTGCGCGAAGGGCCAGGCGTCGCTGCAGGCGGCGTACCATCCCGATCGCCTGTACCATCCCATGAAGCGCACGAACGCTCGCGGCGAGGACGATCCCGGCTGGGTGCGGATCACATGGGACGAGGCGATGAGCACGATCGCCAGCAAGCTTTCCGAGACGATGGAGCGCTACGGCGGCGAGGCCATTTTCGGCATGTCGGGAACGTCGCGCATCTGGGGCATGTTCGCCTACGGCGCGCTCGGCCAGCTGGTCGGCAGCCCAAACATGGCCATCCCGTGGCAGGTGTGCAAAGGCCCGCGTTTCTTCGCCGGCGCGCTGAACTCCATGATGCAGTCGTCGTGGATGGAGACGGTCGGCCGCCCGAAGGTCTACACCTCCTGGGGCACCGGTCCGGAAATGTCGAACTACGACGACAGCTGCCGCACCGTCGTCGACGTGGCGGAGAAGGCCGATACGCATATCGTGGTCGACCCGCGCATGACCAACCTGGGCAAGGAGGCCGACATCTGGTTGAACCTGCGCCCCGGTACCGACGGCGCCATGGCGATGGGCTGGCTGAACATCCTGATCGAGAACGACCTGTATGACGACCTGTTCGCCAAAAAGTGGACGAACGGCCCGTTCCTCGTGTGCAACGATGTCGAGCCGTCCGGCTTCGAGGACTACCGCTTTACGTCGGGCACCTATGAGGTGAAGACGCGCCTTTTGAAGGAATCCGACCTGAAGGAAGACGGCGACCCGCACAAGTTCATGGTGTGGGACAACCTGAACAACCGCATGACGTATTACGATTGCAATACGGGCTGCTGGGAAGGGGAGACCTGGACGCCTGCAACCAAGGGCAAGGAAGGCCAGCAGGAGCATCTGGTCCCCGGCGTGTCTCAGGGCTTCGTTCCCGACCCGACGCCGTTCGACCCGGAGATCGACCCGGCGCTGTACGGTGAGTTCACCGTCGAGTTGAAAGATGGCCGCACCTCGAAGGTCAAGCCCGTATGGGAGTACTTCGTCGAGCGCGTCTCGGAATACACCCCCGACCGCGTGAGCGAGATCACCGGCGTGCCGGCGGAAAGCATCAAGAAGGCGTGCCTGACGCATGCGACGCGTATCGATCCCTCGACCGGCTACGGCAACGGCGGCATCCAGTACCAGCTCGCCATCGAGCACAGCTGCAACGCGATCGCCATGTGCCGTGCCATGGACTGCTACATCGGCCTGTCCGGCAACTGGGACGTCCCGGCCGGACACCGCGGCGGAACGCAGGGCGAGTTCGTGTTCAAGGCCGGCCTGGGCGCCGTGGCCCCCGGCATCCCGAATATTTCGCAGGACGTGTTCAACAAGACGCTCGGCATCGATGACTATCCGCTTTTGGGCTGGTGGCAAGGCTGGGCCGACGACGCGTCGGTCTGGAAGGCCATCGAAACCGGCGAGCCGTACCCGGTGAAGGCCGGCTGGTGCTCAACCGGCGACTTCATGTGCATGTCGAACTCCCTGCAGAAGTGGCGCGCGTTCCCCAACCTCGACTTCTTCGTATGTGAGGATCTGTGGAAGACGCCGACGGCCGGCATGGCCGATATCCTGCTCCCCGCGCAGCATTGGCTCGAGACCGACTGCCCGCGCATGAGCCAGGGCCCCTCCGGCGGCCAGGGCGCCACGGTGCGCGCCATCGAGCCTCCTGCTGACACGCTGCACGACATCGAGATCGCCACAATGATCTACCAATATATGGGCAAGCAGTGGGGACCGGACGAGAACAAGTGGCCGAGCCGCACGGAGAACCTCGACATCATGCTGAACACGGGGCGTCAAGGTGCTGAAGTCACGTGGGAGGAATACAAGGAGGACTTCGAGCAGAACGGCTGGAAGGACGCGAAGGTTGTCGCGCCGCAGACGTGGGGTACCTATCGTCGCTACGAGACCGGCATGATGCCGCTGAAGGCGTTCGGCGACAAGGTCGCGACCGAGGAGTTCGCCAAGCCGGGCTTCGGCACCCCGACGCGCAAGATGGAGCTGTGGAGCACGCGCATCGAGACGTTCATGCCTGACGACACGGAAGACTTCCTGCCGACGTACAAGGAGCCGCCGCTGTCGTCTATCTCCAACCCCGAGATGAACGAGAAGTACCCGTTCACCGCCACGACCGGCCGCCGCATCCCGGTGTACTTCCACTCCGAGCATCGTCAGCTGCCGTGGTGCCGCGAGATGTGGCCGGCGCCGCGCATCGAGATCAATCCCCAGGATGCCGCGCGTCTGGGCATCGAGCAGGGCGATTGGGTGTGGATCGAGAACGACAACGGCAAGATCCGCCAGGTTGCCGACCTGTACCACGGCGTCGCGCCCGGCGTGGTCAACCTCGAGCATCAGTGGTGGTTCCCCGAGCTTGACCAGGCGGACAAGGGCTTCGATCTGTGCGGCTGCAATTGCCTGGTGACTACCGGCAAGGGCTATCAGGACCGCATTTCGGGCACTAGCTACCTGCGCGCGTACCCGGTCAACATCTACAAGGCCACGGCGGAGAACAGCCCGTTCGGCAATCCCGTCCCGTGCGACCACAAGGGCAACGAGATTATCCACGACGCCTCCGACCCGCGCCTGAAGGAATGGCTGCCCGATTACGACCTGCACAGCGAAGCGTAAAGGAGGACGCTGATCATGTCTCATTATGCGATCGTGACGGATTTGAACCGTTGCGTTGGATGTTTGGCCTGCAGCGTCGCCTGCAAGGCGCTGAACAACGTGCCCATCGGCAATTACTGGAACAAGACGCTGCGCATCGGGCCGAACCCGAAGGATGGCGGCTGCGGAACCTGGCCGGACATCGAGATGTATTTCATGACCGTGCAGTGCCAGCACTGCGCCGACCCCGAGTGCGTGAAGGTGTGCCCGACCGAGGCGAGCCACGTGGCCGCAGACGGCACCGTGCAGATCGACAAATCCAAGTGCATCGGCTGCCAGTTCTGCGCGATGAGCTGCCCTTATGGCGTTCGCTACCTGAACGAGGAAGAGCGCGTCGTTGAGAAGTGCACGCTGTGCGAGCAGCGCATAGCGCAAGGCGAGCTGCCGGGTTGCGTGGCGCAGTGCGGTGGTCGAGCCCGCTTCTTCGGCGATTTGGATAAGGGCATCGATTCGTTCGAGGCGCCCTGGGTGGTCGACGTGACCAAGGGCGACCCGAGCTACGACAAGACGGTGAACAACCGCATCACGTTGAAGGAATGCGTGCAGGAGTACAAGGAGTCGGATATGCATCATCTGCCGAACGTGGGGAACAACCCGTCGTTCGTCTACATCCTGCGCAACCGCGATTG
>CAVCPR010000106.1:0-7038 GCA_963604235.1 Anaerovoracaceae bacterium
GCCGCCCGCAAGCGTCGCGGCAAGGTGACGAGCGTCGACAAGGCCAACGTGCTCGAGACGAGCCGCATGTGGCGCGAGGTCGTCCACCGCATCGGCGAGACCGAGTATCCCGACATCGAGATCGAGGACTTGCTGGTGGACAACACCGCCATGCAGCTGATCAACCGCCCCGCCGACTTCGACGTCGTGGTGACCGAGAACATGTTCGGCGACATCCTCTCCGACGAAGCCGCCCAGATCACCGGCTCGCTCGGCATGCTCGCCTCGGCCAGCCTCGGCGACTCCACGGCGCTCTACGAGCCCAGCCACGGCAGCGCCCCCGACATCGCCGGCAAGGGCATCGCCAACCCGCTCGCGCAGATCCTGTCCGTCGAGATGATGCTGCGCTACAGCTTCGACATGCAGGAGGCCGCCGACGACATCCGCCGCGCCGTGACCGACCTGCTCAACGACGGGTGGCGCACGGGCGACCTGAAGGACGCCGCCACGCCGGCCGACAAGGTGGTCGGCTGCGCCGGCATGGGCGACCTCGTGGTGGAGTATCTGTAGGGAAGACGTTGTTCGCGGCCTGCTCGCCGAGACGGCTGCGCGGGCCGCGTGCCATTTGCGACTGAAGCGCCCCGGCCCGCCTGCGGCGGGGCGACGACACGAAAGGAGCCATCATGGCTGACGATTGCCTGTTCTGCAAGCTCATCTCGGGCGAGATCCCGACGAACAAGGTCTACGAGGACGATATCTGCTTCGCGTTCGACGACATCGAGCCCGAAGCGCCGGTGCATACGCTGCTGGTGCCGAAGCATCATTACGACGACATGTGCGACGGCGTGCCGGCCGAGGTGTTCGGCCATATGATGTCGGTGGTGCCGAAGGTCGCCGAGCTCAAGGGCGTGCGCGAGAGCGGTTTCCGCACGGTCGTGAACACCGGCCCCGACTCGGCCACGACGGTCAAGCATTTCCATATCCACATCCTGGGCGGCATCAAGATGGGTCGCTTCACCTTCGAGAATTCCCAGCGCGCAGCGCAGTAGCAGGCGCCGCGCCAAAGGCCGTCGACCGCACAGGTCGGCGGCCTTTTTCATTTTGAAGACAATTGCGCGCCTCGCGGCGCCTTCGGCAACTCTGGTAAGCTGTTCGCTGACTTTTGGAAAGACGGGTGAGCATGCGCGAGGTTGCGGGAAAAGAAGGCGTGTGGCAGCTTGAGCCGCGCGAGAAGCTGTTGGGCGTGAAGCTGCAGGTGATCGAGGACGCATTCGCGCCGCTTCCCGACGCCTCGACGCTGCCCGGGGTTTTCGGTATCGTCGGCGGGCGGGCGCTTGCGCCTAAGCCGGTGGGCGGCGGCATGTATATCGTGCAGGCCGAAGGAGAGGCGCCCGATCAGGCCATGCGCATCCTGGCGTACGTCGATTGCTACGGCCGCGTGTTTGCGTGCGGAAAGCCCCAGGTCGCGCCGCCGGCGCGCACGCCCGACCTCGAGATCGTGCGCGATCCGTCCGGCGAGGACGCGTCGCGCACGACCGGATCCGTGCTCGTGCGCGACGGCGGGTCGGGCCAGGCCCGGGAAGTGGCGACCTACGAGGAATCGCGCAAGCTCTATACCCTGAAACATTCCTGGTATGCCTTCGGCGAGCGTATGCGGGAAGTGCCGTACAAGGAGTTCATGACGCGCGCGTTTTTGGCGTTTCGCTGCCGCCCCGCCTGCGGCGCCCCGTTCGTGCCGTCGAGTGCGGTGGAGAAGATATTCGAGGAAGTGGACGTCGAAGCCCCGCTTGCGTCCCTCGTGCATATCGCGGACATGGTGCGCACCGCCGCGGCCGACCCGTGCCTGCGCTCGCCGGCCATCGTGTCGCTGTTTGCGGAAAATCTCGAGCGCGCGGGCATCGGGCGGCTGCGCGATCAGGGCCTTCCCGCCGATGCCCTGCGCCTGGTCCCCTCGACGTCCTATGCGCATCTGTATTACCTTGCCGCCGCCGACGACGCGGGGGTGCGACGCCGCGAGGTGTGGGGGCTTGAGGGCGCGCTGAACCGCCTGAAGCTCGCGCTCGCCGCCTTCGACGCGCTCGGCGAGCAGGTCGAAGCGTGCGACGAGGCGCGCTGCCGTGCCGTGGACGCGGCCCTGTTCGAGAAGGCGGGGACGCAAACGCTCGCAAACGACGTCCCGCACGGTGCGCCGACGGGCCCTGTCGGGGGCGACTGGGACGTGCGCTGCCGCCTGGCGTGCGCGATCGAGCAGCTGCACCTGCCGATGCGCGCCGACGTCGACTTTAGGCTCGACTGGTCGGCGGGCGAGATCGTGCTGCTGCTCACGGCGCCGGATGCGTCTCTCATGCCGCCTTCGGATGATTCCCGTGCTTTCGCCGTCAGGTACGCCGCGCATGTCGGACTGCTGTTGGCGTCGAGGGCCTTCGAGCTGCATGACACCATCCGCCGCGTGCGCGTGGTGGCGCGCTCCCTTGCCGAGGAGGGGGCTTCCTTCGAAGCTTTCGCGCGTCAGGCTGCATTCAGTGCGGGGACGTGCGATGGCTGTGGGCAGCGATCGCAGGCCGCGCCCGTTGCTCAACGCGCTTCGGGATCGTCTGCCGCAACGCCCGCCGCCGACCCGCACCAAGCACCCGCCGACCCGCTCGCCTTCTTCGACGTCGCGTTCACGCGCGAACTTTGGGAGACCCAGGCGCACTTCGCCGCCGCGCTTGCCGGCGACCCGCTGCCCCTTTTGCGCGCCGCCGGCGCTCGCTTTAACGTTGCGGACGCCCATCTGCCCGCCGCCGACCTCCTGCAGCCCGCCTTCGAGGCGTGGCGCTTTGCGGGTCGCGACGGGCGCTTAACGCCGCTTTCTCCCGAAGTGCGTTACACGCTTGGGGCGGCCTGCGCGTCTGATTTGAACATTGAATACGATACCGAGTACCGCCGCATGGCCGAGGGCATCGCCGGCAGGCTTTCCGGGGTGGAAAGCGCCACGGAGGCCATCCGCATCGTGCGCCAGGTGTCCGACGAGGCGGTGGCCGCCCGCGACGAGCGCGCCGTGACGGCCTGCGCCCGCCTGATGTCGTCGCTGGCCGAAGGGGGAGCGGACGCCCTCGACCAGAACGCCGTCGTGGAGCGTTTCCTGGGTAAGGACCGCTGCCGGGAGGCGCTTTCCCGTGCGCAGGCGCTTGAGAAATCGAACCCCGACCAGGCCATCGCGATTTTGGCGGACGCCATTTCGGAAGCGCAGCTGCTCGACGGCATCGTCGACGGTGCGGAGACGGTCTACCGCTACTTCGACGGCTACGCCTCGCGCGTGCTGTACAACCTGGCGCTCGTGGGGCACTTCGATCTCGCGCGCCGCGTGCGGGGCGACGCAGGCCGGCGCGTGGTGCCGGCGCCCGATTCCTTCTTCCTGTGCCATGTCGAGATCGTGCGGTTGCTGGAGCAGTCGTTTGCCCGCTCCGACGAGGCGCTGCGCTACGGCGAGGCGCTGCTGGCGCTGGCTCCGTCGGTCGCCATGGCGTATCGCGTGGTGGGGCGCGCCTACATGCTCACGGGCGATGCCGCCCGCGCCCGGCGCGTGCTCAAGGACGGCCTGGGCGTGGCGCTGCACCCCACCGACTCGGCGTTTCTGTACTACCAGCTCGCCTATGTCCTGTGGAAGGCGGGCGAGCCCGACGTCGCCGTGGCCTGCTACCTGAAATCCGTCGCCGCCGGCCCGACTGTCGCGCTGCAGGCCATGGCCGAGATGCGCGAGCTGCTTTCGGAGGCGGGCTGCGCCATCGTGCCGCACGACGAGCTGGACGAGCGCCTTGCCGCCGCCGGCGTGCCGAGCGGCCCCGCAGACGAGCTCATCGACGCCTTCGACGCGGCCGCCGTGGCCGCCGCCGACGCGGGCTTGCCGCACGTGGCGCGCAACATGCTGGCGTTTCGCCTGCGGCACCGCCCCGACGACGCGCTCATGGGCGTGCTGCGCAGCTTCGGCCGGTAGGGGCCGCGCTGCGCTACAATACGGGCGTTTGACGAATCACCAAGCAAAGGAACCGATCATGGCCATCAACTCCCCGGAAGGAACGCGCGACCTTTTGCCCGACGAGGCGAAGTTCTGGGCGCATTTCCGCGATACCGCTTTCGGCATCTTCGCCCGTTACGGCTACCAGCCCATCGAGACGCCGCTGTTCGAGCAGACCGACCTGTTCGTGCGCGGCATCGGCCAGGCCACCGACGTGGTGTCCAAGGAGATGTTCACGGCCATTTCCGGCGAGAATTTCAAGCGCGTCATCGACGGCGGCACCATCAAGGCGAAAAGCCGCCTGAGCCTGCGCCCCGAGGGCACGGCGGGCGTGGTGCGCGCGGTCGTGCAGCATGATCTGGTCCCGCAGGGCGCGGCACCGGCCAAGCTCATGTATGCCGGCCCGATGTTCCGCGCCGAGCGTCCGCAGAAGGGCCGTCAGCGCATGTTCAACCAGGTGGGCATCGAGTGTTTGGGCGCCGAAGACCCGAGCGTCGACGCCGAGGGCATCATCATGCTCATGCGCTTCTACGCGGCCATCGGCGTGCCGGTCGAGTCGACGGTGCTGCTGCTGAACTCCATGGGCTGCGAGAAGTGCCGCCCGAAGTACCGCGAGGCCGTCCAGGCGTTTTTGAACGAGCACGCCGACGTCATGTGCGACGAGTGCATGCGCCGCGCCGAGATCAACCCGCTGCGCGCCTTCGATTGCAAGAACCCCGGCTGCGCCGAGGTCATGACCGGCGCACCGAAGATCACCGACTACCTGTGCGACGAGTGCCGCGAGCACTATGCGGCGGTCAGGACGTACCTCGACGCCGCCGGCATCGCCTACACCGAGGACCACAAGCTGGTGCGCGGGCTCGACTACTACACGCGCACCGTTTTCGAGGTGCAGACCGACCTGGGCACCGGAAGCCAGAACGCCATCGGCGGCGGCGGGCGCTACGACAAGCTTGTCGAGGAAGTGGGCGGGCGTCCGACCCCCGGCTTCGGGTTCGCGCTGGGATACGAGCGCTGCGCGCTGGCCATCCAGGCGGCGGGCGGCCAATTTTCCGCGTCGAAGCGTTGCGATCTGTTCGCCGCCTGCGTGGACGACTCCGTGCGCGCCGAGGCCTTCGGGCTCGTGCAGGCGTGCCGCGACGCGGGCATCGCCGCCGAGATGGATCATCAGCATCGAAGCCTGAAGAGCCAGTTCAAGCTCGCCGACAAGCTCGGTGCCATGCTGGTGGCGGTGCTCGGCCCCGACGAGCTCGCGCAGGGTATGGTGAAGGTGCGCAACATGAATTCCCATCACGAGCGCCTGATCGAGATCGACAAGGCCAAGGCGCTGCTGTCGAAGTTCGGCGGCGCCCCCTTCGAGGGCGAGGTGCTCAGCGCCGAGGACGTCTTCGGCGCTGACGAGTAAGCGGGCGAGCTCGTCCTTGCCGGGTGGGCAGGCGACGAGGGTATCCGTGTCGTTTTCACAAGGGCTGGCGCGCCGTCGGGCGCCCAGCCCTTTTTGTGCGCTACAATGACCAAGTTTGAGCAGACCCCCGGCACATTTCGCTTCGCCGGGTTTAGCAACGATGAGAGGCAAGACTGAAATGACGGATTACCTGAACGAGTTCTGCATGCACACCGCCACGTGCGGCGAGCTGCGCGCTTCCGACTCGGGCCGCGAGGTGACGCTGTGCGGCTGGGCATGGCATAACCGCGACCACGGCGGGCTGATCTTCTGCGACCTGCGCGATCGCGCGGGCTACACGCAGGTGGTCGTCGACCCCGACTGCGTCAGCGCCGAGGACTTCCATGCCGCCGAGCATCTCGGCCGCGAGTTCGTGCTGCAGGTCACCGGCACGGTGCGCGGGCGCGGCGAGGGCGCCGTGAACCCCAACATGCCCACCGGCGAGATCGAGGTGCTGGCCAGCAAGGTCAAGGTGCTCAACGAATCCGTCACGCCGCCGTTCTCCATCGAAGACGGCATCGAGACCGACGAGACCACGCGCATGAAGTGGCGCTACATGGACCTTCGCCGTCCCGAGATGTACAACAACCTGCGCCTGCGCCACACGGTCGCCCAGGCCATGCGCACCGCGCTCAACGAGCGCGGCTTCATCGAGGTGGAAACGCCCATCCTGGCGAACTCCACGCCCGAGGGAGCGCGCGACTACCTGGTGCCTTCCCGCCCGAACCCGGGCAAGTTCTACGCGCTGCCGCAGTCCCCGCAGCAGTTCAAGCAGATGCTCATGGTCGGCGGCGTCGAGCGCTACTATCAAATCGCCCGCTGCTTTCGCGATGAGGACCTGCGCGCCGACCGTCAGCCGGAATTCACCCAGGTCGACATCGAGATGTCCTTCGTCGAGGAAACCGACGTGATGGACCTCATGGAGGGCGTGTTCTCCGAGGTGCTCGCCGCTGCGGGCGTCGAGCATGAGTTCCCGCTTCAGCGCATGCCGTGGAAGGAAGCCATGGACCGCTTCGGCTGCGACCGCCCCGACGTGCGCTTCGGCATGGAGCTCGTCGACCTCACCGAGGTCGTGCGCGGCTGCGGCTTCGGCGTGTTCGGCAAGGCCGTGGAAGCCGGCGGCGTGGTGAAGTGCATCAACGCCAAGGGCGCGGGCAACTGGTCGCGCGGCGATGTCGAGAAGCTGGCCGAGGTTGCGGCCGCCAACGGCGCGAAGGGCATGGCTTGGATCGCCTACACCGACGCCGACGCCGACCTGGCGGGCAAGAGCCCCATCATCAAGTTCTTGGGCGATGAGGTGCACGCGGCCATCAAGCAGGCAGCCGGCGTCGAGCCGGGCGACCTGCTGCTGTTCGCCGCCGACAAGTACGACGTCGCGTCCGCCGTGCTTTCCGCCCTGCGCCTGCACATGGCCGAGAAGCTCGAAGTGCCCCGCGAGGGCCACGCGCTTCTGTGGGTCGTGGACTTCCCGATGTTCCGCTACGACGAGGAAGAGAAGAAGTACGCCGCCGAGCACCATCCGTTCACGATGATCCCCGAGGCCGACTGGGACAAGATCGAGACCGATCCGCTGGCCTGCGGCAGCTACAGCTACGACATCGTCATGGACGGCTTCGAG
>CAVCPR010000107.1:0-6980 GCA_963604235.1 Anaerovoracaceae bacterium
GCCCATGACGGCGGCGGAGTGCCAGCGCGCCCTCGCGCAGGCGATGTCGAAGGATTTGGGCGTCGAATACCGCAAGAACCTCGGCGGGCTGTTCGGGATGGTGGACGGCCAGCGGGCCGAGGCGCTGCAGCGCGCACAACGTCTGGAGGCGCACCATGGGGAGCTGGGCAACGCCAAGCCGTCTGCGCAAAACCCCGCGACCAAGGTAGGCGAGATGTTCGATGTGATAGGGCCGTATCTGGTTGGGTAGTCGGGCCTAACGCCTCGTTTCTGTCGGACATCTACCCGAAGGAGGTTTGTATTGGGGATAATCGATAGCGATAGCCTGGCAAAAACTGTCCAAAAATTCTTAGCCGATCAACCCTTGCTCGTTTTGGGGTCGGGCGCTTCGGCTCCTTATGGGCTCCCGACCATGTCCGATCTTGCGAAGGCAATTGTTTCGGACGAGATTGTCGCTTCGTTTGAGGAGGCTGCGTGTCTTGTGGCGAAGTTGAGCGAAGGTGTTAACTTAGAATCTGCTATCAACGATTCTGTTGTTTCGGACGAGTTGCTGAATCGAATTCGCTTCGTCATTTGGGAAGAAATTCAAGCTTCCGACAGGCGCCATCTTGCGGATGCGATAGGGGCGCAGCCGACTCCTCTGGAAATCGCCTTGGGCAAGATTTTGGGGACTGCAGCCAGGAGAGCCTGTATTGTTACCACGAATTACGATCGTTTAGCTGAGATAGCTATTGATAAAATCGGGGCTACCTGTGTCGACGGCTTTTACGGTCATGTCTTAAGGGAGTTCAATCTCGATTCCTCCTCTACAAGGGCGACTACGGCGAGGAGAAGAGAGATGGTGGTCGATCTTTGGAAAGTGCACGGATCGATAGATTGGTTTAGATGTTCCGATGGGGCCGTTCTATCTATTCCATCTTGCGATGAAGTCCCGGCGGGATGCGAACCTCTAATCGTTCCACCAAGCAAGAGCAAGTATGCTGAGACAAGCCAAGACCCATACAGGGGAATTATCTCGCAGGCCGATGCTGCTTTTGGGGCAGCGGGATCTTACCTCTGCGTCGGCTATGGGTTTGGAGACGAACATATACATCCTTATCTGGAAAGGGAAGCTGAACGGGGCAAGCCGATCGTTATCCTCGCCAGGACATTAACGGATGCGTGCAGAAGCTGGTTGAAAGAGGCGAGGCTTGGGCGCTTCGTCGCGCTGGAACTGGACCATACGGGCAGCGAGAAAACGCATGTAATGATGAGTGACGGTGGGAGCGGGCCGTTTGATTGCGTTGTCGACGGTAGCTATTGGGATATCAAGGAGTTGGTGAAAATATGGTAGGGGATTCTTTGACGCATTTTTCATTTGGGCGAGACGAGGCTTTTGGCGTTGTTGACATGGTTGATACGGCTACGGTGGTTATCTCTGTTGACGACCCGGTCGCTCTTACTCGCATCCAGGTGAACCGACTTGTCGCCATATTGGGAACTCGCGTTGGTGAGCTCTACATTGGCATGGTTTCTAAAATTGTGCGCAAGGCCAATTTGGAAGACCTCTGCTCCACTGGCGATATCGCCAGCTCCGCTAGCGATATCGTTAAGGTGCTGCTTGTTGGAACCTTTCGAGAAAAGGACGGAGCCGAAAAGAATGCCGAAAAGAATGTGTTCAAGCGAAGCATTGCATCCGTCCCTACAGTTGGTGCTGAGGCTTTTCTCATTGAAAAAGATCGCCTCTCGATTCTCATGGGGGCTATATCGAGTGAAGTCGACGATGGCTTCAAGCGCCTCAATATTGGACGCTACGCTATCGACGAAGAAACCCCTGCAATTATCGACGGTGACAAGTTCTTCCAAAGGCACGCCGCAATCGTCGGAAGCACGGGATCTGGCAAGTCGTGGCTTGTCGCGAAGGTTATAGAGCAAGTTGCAAGTCTCGATTCCGGCAACGCAATCTTATTTGACATACATGGCGAGTACTCGTCCTTGAAAGGCGAACAGTTCAAGTCAATGAAAATTGCCGGTCCTAGCGATAATAATCCCGATGGTGAGCTGTTCCTTCCATATTGGTTGCTGAGCCACGAAGAGCTGATGTCGTTGATGCTCGACCGAAGCGACCAAAACGCGCCGAATCAAGCCGCTCTGTTTACCCGATTCGTACTGGAAGGAAAGCGAGAATACTTGATTGGGTGCGGTCATGAAGACGAAGCCCCGAAAATCACCGTCGACAGTCCAGTTCCCTTCAACATTGAAGCATTGGTTAAAAAGCTAGAAAACAAAGACGTCGAGATGGTTCCGGGGACTGGGGGTAGGGAGAAGCAGGGACCATATCACGGCAAACTAACCCGCTTCGTGCAACGCCTGGGAACTCGGGTGGGGGACAAACGCCTGAACTTCATGTTTTCGGATAATCCGGCTTTGTCCGACTATGATTATGCAGTGACGATGGCTAATGGCCTGATGAGACCCCGCGGTGCTGAAGCGGGAGTTAAAGTCATCGACTTTTCCGAGGTTCCATCAGATATCCTGCCTTTGATTACCTCTGTTCTTGCTCGGCTGGTCTTTACGGTGCAGCAATGGACGGATTTGGGTCAAAGACAACCCATTGCCCTGTTCTGCGATGAAGCTCATCTTTGCATTCCCGCTGACACCTCTGAGGTGATGGGCGTTTCTGCCCGCTCCTCGTTTCAACGCATAGCCAAAGAAGGCCGCAAATACGGTGTTGGGCTTGTTGTGATTTCTCAGCGCCCTCATGAGGTCGATAAAACCGTTTTGAGTCAATGCAACAATTTCCTATCGATGCGGCTCACCAATGTCGATGACCAAAACACGATTAAGCGTCTTTTCCCCGATAACCTCGGGGATTTGGCATCTGTATTGCCTGTTCTGAACACGGGAGAGGTCGTGGCGGTAGGCGACGCTTGCGTGCTCCCCTCGCGAATTCTCGTCGGGGAGCCCGACCACAAGCCGATTAGCGCAACCGTTGACTTTTGGACCACGTGGTCTTC
Source organism: Anaerovoracaceae bacterium (assembly GCA_963604235.1). Taxonomy (GTDB): domain Bacteria; phylum Actinomycetota; class Coriobacteriia; order Coriobacteriales; family Eggerthellaceae; genus Senegalimassilia. Next base: position 2,997 of record CAVCPR010000107.1, read on the forward strand.
TGAGGCTGCGTCTCCCGACTATTCTTCTTCGATAAAGGCTTTGCGCTTGCAAAGCAGGTGACAGGCGAGCGGCGGACAACAGGTTCGATGATGCTGAATTTCTTGCCTCCATCTGGGTATATTGTTGACCCGAGCATCATGTGCCGCTCGGGTCAACCCTTCGAATGAGTTCAAGGCCAAACGTTTCATCGTCTTATCTCTTTGCGGTCGTTGTACCATTCATCGGATTCCACTACTTTGTTAAGCATTTGAAGGTGCAGGTCAAGGTAGCGAATACACAGGTGTCCGCATTCGAGCAGCATGGAGTTGATCTCTTCGTTTGGCTCCATGCCGAAGTTAAAGCCTACTTCGAAGTCATCGCCGGCAACTGCCATTGCGGCAACGACTTCGAACGAGTAGTGGGTGAGGCCCGAGGCCATGTCGTAGCTTTCCGCAATGGTTGGGTCAAATTGGCACAGTAGGCTTTTCAGCCTTCCGTCTGTAAGCTTCTTCCCTTTCCGATCTTTCAGCTTGTCAATGCGCCCATTGCTGAAGAACGTTTGGAGAAATAGATCTACATCATCACAGACAAATAGAGCGAAGGTTCTCATGCATGCTCCGATTTGCGCTCTAAGGAGCTGTGCAGCGCAAACGAAGTTGCGCGATTCAAGCATCGGAATCATGCCGTCAATAAGACGCATGCAGTATTCGCAGGAAACAGCCAGATAAAGATCCCATTCTGTGAAATCCCCGTTCATAAAAGGTATGACGGAATCCTTTTCTGCTTTTCGACGCTTCCTGAGTCCTTCTACGATTTTCGAGATATTCTCGGAGTATTGAGCATTCGATACGAAATAGGGGTCTCTTGTTCGATCCTTCAAAACTCGCCTCGATTCGTTTAGAGATAGGATGCTCCTGATGAGGCAACGAACGCGATGTTGCCGAGGGGCAGTTGATCCACGGCCACAATGTTAGTCGCAAAGCCTTGCGACTTCGGCTCCGCATTTCGCGCAGCGGCCCTCGACGAGCACGCAGCCGTGGCGCATGCGCAGCGTGTAGCCGGGCGCGAACTCAGTCGTGCCGCAGCTGTGGCAGAACGCGTTGGCGAGCAGAAGCTTGCGGATGTGCTCGGGAATCTCCCTCCACTCCCTTAACGCCTCGATCTCGGTGACGCCTTTGCCGCGGCGGAACTCGTCTTCCTCCATCTCTTCCGAAATAAATCTGGTAATCATCGCCTCGCTGACGCCGTCAGTCCTCATCTGCCGAGCCATCTCCTCGTACTTCGACTCCATAATTGTCCACTTCCTCGCTATTGGTGAGAGTTACTGCCCGTTACTGGTTGGATAGTAACGGGCAGTAGGCTTGCAGTATCCGACAGTTGCCCGATAGTATCGGCTTCCGGATGCGGTGCGCAGCAAGTTGCGCCTTAGCGTTTTCTATCCAGATGCGCTGATCGCGTGTCCTGTTTATGGTTGGGATCTTCGGTCGCAGCATGTCAAAACACTAACGCTTTTGTATATGTTTTGACATGCTGCGGTGTCGTCGGCGTCATAAAATTCGACCGTTATGCCCACCGTTGCTCTTCAGGAATCCAGGTTTTGCCCGAGGCGTCGCCGCTGAAAACGGGGGATAGCCACGTCGCAACCGCCGCCTCGGCGTCCACGACGCCTGCGAATTCGCTTGGCAGGGCGGCCTCCTTGGCCAGCTTCGCGTAGTTGCCCGACAGAGTGCTCTTCCAGCTTCCTGGGACGGAGAACTGGCCTATGCGGTCTATGCTTCGAAGCTTGCGTTCCGTCGAGATCAATCGCGAAAGCTTGTCCGCGTCGACCTTCTCGTTGATCATCGACGTAATTAGATCTGCGAGGTCCTTCACTCTGGACGATGGGCGCCCGTTGTAATCCTGCATGGTTGCGCAGACCTTCTCGGCGATGCGGTTCTCTGCCGTGTTCGTGAGGTATCTGAAGGTCTTTACTCCTTCGATTTCGATTCTCGACACTGGTGTGACGACGTCGAACTCTTCGGGCGGCAGAGCATCTACGACGAGGTCGATGGATACAGTGCCTTTTCTTGACGTTCCCCCGAGCCAGGTTTCGAAAGTCACCGTGTAGCCCTCGCGGTAGTCTTGCGACGTGTCGGTCGGCCTCTTGTCTTTGAACCGGAATTCGACGAAGTCGTCGAGGTCGACAGATGCCGCATCGATAAGCTCTTCGAGCGCCTCGTCGATGTCGGACGTCCTGCCGATCAGGTCTATGTCCCTGGTCTCGCGAGCATAGGGAATGCGAGCGAGCATGCTCTGCCCGCCTTTGAGGATGAAGCCCGGGCTGTCCGCGCTGAACACCCTGCAGAGGAAGCGATCGTGGTAGAAGGCCTGAATCGCTTTGTTGATGTCGCGTCCGGAGGCCTTGGCCGCGGCCTTGACGGCCTGCTCCATGGCTCGGTAGGTCTTGTATCTCGCCGTCATGCTGGTCTCCCTATCCCGATTCCGGCGCATCCGTGCCTTCTGTCCATGCCTTGATTTCAGCGGTCTGCTGCCGCGACAATCTCAGCATCGCAGGAGATGCGTTCTTGCCTACGACGTCCGATGCGAGCGACTCGCCATCTCCCTTGCGGTAGCCGTTCCTGGCTGCGAGGGGAGCGAGGAGCTCGGCGCATCTGCGCCGGTCGAAGATGTGTCCTCGCGACGCCAGCCCCTCGACGAAGTTCGCTACGAGGCTCGGGTCTTCCTTCAAGCGAACCAGGTCGGCGACGGTTCTCTCCGGGGACGTGGTCGGGACGCCGCCGATTATCGTTACGTCGCGCTCTTCCACGGGCCAAGGCAGCAGGCGGACGTCGTTCCGGGTCGTGCGCCTGCCCCGGCCGGTTGCGAAGCAGTAGGGCTCTGGGTGCAGCTCCGTGTCGCCGAGGAGCACGGCCGCCGTTGTGCCTGCAGCGACGCAGTCCCGGGGCCTCGCCCTGAGGCGCTCATACGCCGTCTTGTTTGGCAGGAGGGAAAGCCAGGCGGCCTTCAGCTCCGCATGCTCCGTGTCTCCGGCCGAGGCGAAGCGATATGTTCCGCGGGTCATGGGCTCTATGCGGCCGTCCTTTGACATGCGGCCGAGCTGCACCCGGCTCAGGCCCTCTGATGCGGCATGGGCGGTGGTGAACATGCCCCATTGGCTGGAGGCGAGTTCCGTTAGCGCAGATATGCTCTCGCTTGAATTCATGCTTGTATTGTATACATATTCGTATACAAAGTCGACATAAAATATGGCTTTGTCGGCGTTACTTTGATGGGGGTCGCACCCTACCAGCTGGTTGCGACCATGCCGGAATCGATGCCCGCAGCATAGCGCACTTGGGCGGACATGCAAGCGACGGACGACACGTGCTCGGCCTCCCGCCCCTTGCCGACGCTCAGCGGGACCTTCGTGTCGACCATCGACGCCAGCGACCTCATCACCCTGGCCTCGGCGCGCCTCCTGCGCCTCGGCGTGACGGACAGCTCGCGCGTCAGCCTGGGCAGCTCGCGGTGCGACGCCATGCGGCTGCGTATCCTCGCCATGGCGTCCGCTCCCGCAACCGACCAGCCGCACGGCACGGAGTCCATCCTCGCCCCGTAGACGTGCTGCTGCTCGGCCTCCATGGTGCCGAGGCTGGCGGCGCCGGGGCGGTATATGAGCTCGGCGTTGCCGCGCAGGAAGGAGACCACCTCCGCGTAGCTCTTCTTGGCGATGCCGAGCTCTCCGGACAGCTCCACCAGGCCCGCCGCGGCGGCCGCGTCGCCGTCGATCGCGACGCCCAGGATGTTGTCGGCGAGCGCCTTGTCCTCCCTCTTGAAGCACGAGCGGACCTTGCGGTTGACGTGGAAGGGGTCGATGCTGTGGGTCTGGTCGCAGCCGCAGCGCAGGAAGCCGGACAGGTACTGCGCCTCGCCGTCGCTGCCCATGTGCGCCAGCTTGATCTTCGACAGGTGTATTTCGTAGCATTGAAATTGCACTGAACAGCATCCGAGCGTTTCAACTTTCA
>CAVCPR010000108.1:0-6964 GCA_963604235.1 Anaerovoracaceae bacterium
GGACCTTGGGATTAAGAGTCCCCTGCTCTACCAACTAAGCTAACGGTCCAAGTAAACACACACTATTTCAAACTGCTGCGCGCTGGGGTGGGTGAAGGGATTCGAACCCTCGACCTCCAGAGCCACAATCTGGCGCCCTAACCAACTAGGCCACACCCACCAAGGCGCGAAGCAATAGTATACGAGTCTTCGCGAAGAGCGCAACCCCCTATTTTGAAAAATTTTCGGCGCACGCGGCGAGCCGGGTTGAGGTGCTCGGTCGGAACGGTTCAACCGCGCGCACATCGGCCGACACAGCCCGACGTTACGCCACACCCGTCCAACAACGTTCGGCAAAGCTGAAAGCTCCTTGAAATTCCGCCGCGCTCTTGTGCAGATGCATTACATTTCGCCTGCCGTTCGCCCGAGATAAACAGCCGTTCGACTACAATAAATAGCAATCATTTGAAACGGTATATCTCGCTATTCCAAGGAGCGGCCCATGGAAACATTCGTACTCGTTCTGCTCTTGATCTGCGCCGTGCTGGTGTCCTCGGTGGTCGACCAGCTGGTGCCGAAGGTTTCCTCGCCGCTTATCCAGATTGCGCTCGGCCTCATCATCGCCATGTTCGCCGGCGGGTCGGTCGACATCCTCTTCGACGAGTCCGACCTCTTCCTCGTGATATTCATCGCGCCGCTGCTGTTCCAAGAAGCCAAAGAGGCGTCGAAAGCGGAGCTTTGGAAAAACCGGCGCTCCATCGTCGCGCTTGCGATCGGGCTCGTGATCGCCATCATCGTGGGCGTCGGCTTCTTCGTCAACGCCATCATCCCCTCCATCTCGCTCGCGGCCGCCTTCGCGCTCGGCGCGGCACTTGGCCCCACCGACCCCATCGCCGTCTCCGCCGCCGCGAAGGACGCCGACATCTCGCCGCGCTGCAAGGCGCTGCTTAAAGGCGAGTCGCTCATCAACGACGCCACCGGCATCGTAGCCTTCCAGTTCTCCATCGCCGCGGCCATGAGCGGGGCCTTCTCCCCTGCAAGCGCCGTCGGCCACTTCCTTATTGAGTTCTTCGGCGGCATCGCGGCCGGCCTCGTGCTCGGCTACATCGGCAACCTCATCGTGCGTCTCGTGCGCTCCTGGGGCCTTGAGAACACCACGTTCCACGTGCTGTTCGAGGTGTTCACGCCGTTCATCGTGTTTTTGGCCGCCGACCAGCTCGGCGCGAGCGGCATCCTGGCCGTGGTCGCCGCGGGCCTCGTCAACGTCATCTCGCCGCGCACGGCAGGACCTTCGGTGTCGCGCCTGAACATCGTCTCTTCAAGCGTGTGGCGCGTCATCAGTTACACGCTCAACGGCATCGTCTTCGTGCTCTTGGGCACGCAGCTGCCGCGCGCCATGCAGGAGACGTGGAACAACGTCAGCATCCCGAATTGGCAGCTTCTGCTCTACGTTTTGGGCATCAGCCTCATCCTGATCGTCGTGCGCTTCGTCTGGGTGCTGCTCATGGAGCGCATCCATCACCGCAGCGTTCACCGACGCAACAAGAAAGAGGCGCAGAAGACCTCCGCCATCGTCGAGCCGTGCAAGTCGTTCGGGCATGACGTGTTCTCCTCCATCATCATGACGCTCGGCGGCGCGAAGGGAACGGTCACGCTCGCCGTCATCCTCACCATCCCGCAAGCCATCGCCCAGCGCGAGCTCATCATGTTCTTGGCCTGCGGCGTCATCGTGGTCACCCTCCTTCTTGCCACGTTCGCCCTGCCCATCTTCGCCCCGCCCAAGGCAAAAGTGAACAGCGAGCAGAAGCGCCGCGACGTCGAGACGAACCTGGAAATCCTTCGTACCGTCATCGAGGAGCTCTCTGTACGCCAGACGTCCGAGAACCGCGCCGCCACACAGGTCGTCGTCGCGCAGTACAACGACCGCATCGCGCGCATCAAGGAGAACAACGACCTCGAGGATGAGCCGAACCTGAAGCTGCGTCTGCGCGCGCTTTGCTGGGAGCAGGATTTCGTGAACAAGCTCATCGAATCGGGCGAAGTCGACCACTATGCCGGCTATCAGTACCTCACCCGCCTCGCACGCATGGAGGAGCTCATCAAGCACCATCACTCCATGCGCGCGAATCTGCGCAAGCACCTCACCCGTTGGAGGACGGCGGGCAGGAGAAGCATGCACGATATCGTCCACAAGGTACCCGGCGCAGAGCTGAGCGAAACCGCCCAGGACGCCCGTGATCTGCAAATCAAATCCTGCGAACACGTTATCAGCAAGCTGAATGAGGAGCTTGCCGGGGAATCGGCGGCAAACGCCGAGGATATCTCCAAGCTGCTGCTCGAATACCAGCAGCTGCTGCGCACCCTGCGCGCGGCGACGCCCACCATGACGGGCCTCATCCGCACGCAGGACAAAGTCGAAGACATCGAGCGCCTCGGCCTGCAGATCGAGCTCGAGCAGATCCAGACGCGCTATGACGACGGGGAACTCTCCCGCGCCACCGCCAAGCTCCTGCGCGAGAACGTCAACCTCATGCAAATGGACTTGGAAGACAACGTATAGGAAAAGGGCGCAAACAAAATAGCGGGCCGGAAGGGTAATTCCTTCCGGCCCGCTTTCGTTTAGCTGATCGCCGTCGTTGCAAGCAAGCTTGCGGCTATGCCGCGCTCCCCTACATCTTCTCGGGAGCGCTGACGCCGATGAGGTTCAGCGTCAGAGCCAACACGATGCGGGCGGCGTCGGCCAAGGCCAGACGCGCATTCTGCACCGCCGGCTCCTCGCCGATGATGTGGCAGTTGGTGTAGAACTGATGGAACAGGCCGGCCAGCTCCTGGGCGTAGTGCGTCAGGCGGAACGGGGCGCGGTCGCGCGCGGCAAGCGCGATGAGCTCGCCGAAGTCGTCCATCTTGCGCATGAGCGCGATCTCGGACTCGTGCGTGAGCGAGGAGAGATCGACGTCGGCCGGAATGACCTTCGCGGCCAGTTCATCGGCGGAAAGGTCCTCGGCGCCCTCGCCCGCGGCCTTGCGCAGGATAGAGCAGATGCGCGCATGGGCGTACTGCACGTAGTACACCGGGTTGCTCGCGTCCTTCTTCTTCGCAACCTCGATATCGAAATCGATGGGCTGGTCGGAGGAGCGCGACAGCATCAAAAAGCGCGTCGCGTCGACGCCCACCTCGTCAATGAGCTCGGCGAACGTGACCATCTCGCCGGTACGCTTCGACATGCGCACAGCCTCGCCGTCGCGGAACAGGTTCACCAGCTGGCCGAGCACCACTTCAAGCGCGCCCGGGTAGCCCCATGCGGCCAGCATGGCCTCGCAGCGCTTGATGTAGCCGTGATGGTCGGCGCCCCACAGGTCGATGAGGTGGTCGAAGCCGCGCTGCATCTTGTCGTAGTGGTAGGCCACGTCGGACATGAAGTAGGTGTACTCGCCGTTTTCCTTCAGCAGCACGCGATCCTTGTCGTCGCCGAAGTCGGTGGAGCGGAACCACGTGGCGCCGTCCTTCTGGTACAGGAAGCCCTTTTCCTCCATGGCCGCAAGCGAGCGCTGCACGGCGGAGGTGCCGCTTTCGTCGGCCACGTAGAGGCTGCGCTCGCTGAACCACGTGTCGAAGGTGGTGCCGAAGCCGGTCAGCGTGCTTTCGATGAGGCCGAGCATTTCCTGGTAGGCCAGCTCGCGGAAGGCCGCGGTGCGCTCCTCCTCGGAAAGCTGCTCGTACTTGTTGCCCTCTCGGTCGATGATGCCCTGGGCGATGTCCTTCACGTAGCCGCCGCCGTAGCACTTCTCAGGCATCTCGACGTCATGGCCGAGCAACTGCATGTAGCGTACCGACACGGAGCTGCCGAACACGTCCATCTGCACGCCGTGGTCATTGATGTAGTACTCTTCCGAAACCTCGTAGCCGGCGTGGCGCATCACGCGCGCCATCGCGTCGCCGAGCGACGCCCAGCGCCCGTGGCCGACGTGCATGGGGCCGGTGGGGTTGGCGGAAACGTATTCCAGGTTGATCTTGCGCGGCGTCCCCTCGGGCAGCGTACCGCGGCCGAAGTCGCCCCGCTCGGCGCGCACGCGCGCGGCCACCGACTGGAAGGCGGAAGGCGAAAGCTTGATGTTGATGAAGCCGGGGCCTGCGATATCCACCGACGCGATCATCGTGTTCGCCGGAATGTGGTCGACGATGATCTGCGCGATCTCGCGCGGGTTCTTGTGCGCAAGCTTCGACGAGCGCATGGCGACGGTGCTGGCCCAGTCGCCGTTGGAAAGGTCGCGCGGACGCTCGAGGGCGGGCGCGGGCTGCTGGTCGATGACGAGCGAACCATCCTCGCGCGCGGCGGAGATGGACGCAGCGATGAGGTTCTCGAGTTCTTCGCGAATCTGCATAGGTACTACTTCCTTGAGCTTCGATACATATACGTTTTGCCATTCTATCACGCGTAAAGCGCGCCTGCGGCGCCCCGGCGGCGGCGCGACAGGGTTCACAGAAACCGAAAGCTCCCCTGCCATAAGGGGAGCTTTCGCGAGCCGGCGGGCTTGCGCAAGCCGGCCTACCTTCTTGGATGCGGCGCCGCATGCGCACGCGACGCCGCGGATAATCGCCTATTTCGGCCCGCGAGGGGCACGCCGACTACGAGGCGAAGGGCTGGGCCGCACGGGCCCATCCCCCGCCCGGCGCCACCGGCGCAGGCCGAAGACGCGCAAGTCCTTACGCCGTGATGATGGTGCCCGTCTTGCCCTCGAGGCCCGCGGCGGCGCACTCGAGCGAGGTGATGAGCGCCTTGCCGGCCGGGTAGGCCTCGACGTACTCGATGCACGCCTCCACCTTCGGCAGCATCGACCCGGGGGCGAACTGGCCCTGCGCGATGTACTCGCGGGCCTCGGCCACGGTCATGGTCGAGATCTCCTCCTGGTCGGGCTTGCCGTAGTTGACGCAGACCTTCTCCACCGCGGTGAGGATGACGAGCATGTCTGCCTTGAAGTCGGACGCGAGCTTGGCGCTGGAGCGGTCCTTGTCGATGACCGCCGGCACGCCCACGTAGCCGTCGTCCTTCTGGAACACCGGCACGCCGCCGCCCCCGGTGGACACCACGATGTAGCCGGCGTCCATGAGGTCCTTCACGGCGTCGAACTCGACGATGCGCTGGGGCTTGGGGCTGGCCACGACCTGCCTCCAGCCGCGCCCGGCGTCCTCCTTGAAGGTCCAGCCGGTCTCGGCGGCCTTGGCGCGGGCCTCCTCCTCGGTCATGAACGCGCCGACGGGCTTGGTGGGGTTCTCGAAGGCGGGGTCGTCGGGATAGACGACCGTCTGGGTGATGACGTTGGCCGTCGAGCGCATGATGCCGCGGCGGCGCAGCTCGTTGAGGATCGCCTGCGAGAGCTGGTAGCCGATGTAGCCCTGGCTCATGGCGCCGGCCTCGGGGAAGGGCATCTCGGGGGTCTTGCCGTCGTTGGCGGCGGCGTAGGCGAACGCGTTGTTGATCATGCCGACCTGCGGGCCGTTGCCGTGGGAGACCACGACGTTGACGCCCTCGCCGACCATGTCGACGATGTTCTTGGCGGTGTTCTTCACCAGCTCGAGCTGCTCGGCCGGGGTGTTGCCGAGGGCGTTGCCGCCGAGAGCGATGACGACGCTCGGCCCGTTACCTTTGCTGTAAGGCATGGTTGCCTCCTGTTTTTGGGAATGGCGAGCCAAACCCCGGAGGGTTCGGCTCGCGAAACGTTGTTAAGGAAGGAAAAGGAAGAAAGGGCTGCTTTAGGAAAGCGTGGCGTACATGACGGCCTTGATGGTATGCATGCGGTTCTCGGCCTCGTCGAAGACCTTGGACTGCTTGGACTCGAACACCTCGTCGGTCACTTCCATCTCGGTGATGCCGAACTGCTCGGCCTTCTGCGCACCGATGGTGGTGTTGGTGTCATGGAAGCTGGGCAGGCAGTGCAGGAAGATGGCCTCGGGCTTGGCAAGCGCCATCAGCTCGGAGGTGACGCGATAGGGCTCGAGCTCCTTGATGCGCTGCTCCCACACCTCGTCGGGCTCGCCCATGGACACCCACACGTCGGTGTAGATGACGTCGGCGCCCGTGCAGCCGGCCTTCGGATCGTCGGTCAACGTGATGGTGCAGCCGTTCTCGGCGGCGATGGGCTTGCAGGCCTCGAGCACGTCGTCGGCCGGCATGCAGTCGGCGGGGCCGCAGGCGACGAAGTTCATGCCAAGCTTGGCGCACACGACCATGAGGGAGCGCGCGACGTTGTTCTTGGCGTCGCCCATGAACACGAGGGTGCGGCCCTTGATGTCGTAGTTGAAGTTCTCCTGCACCGTCAGGATGTCGGCGAGCATCTGGGTGGGATGCCACTCGGTGGTAAGGCCGTTCCACACCGGCACGCCGGCGTTGGCGGCAAGCTCCTCGACATCGGTCTGGGCGAAGCCGCGGAACTCGATGCCGTCATAGAAGCGGCCGAGCACGCGGGCGGTGTCCTCGATGGACTCCTTCTTGCCCATCTGGGAGCTGTTCGGGTCGAGGTAGGTGACGCCCATGCCGAGATCCATGGCGCCGACCTCGAAGGCGCAGCGGGTGCGCGTGGAGGTCTTCTGGAACAGCAGCACGATGTTCTTGCCCTCAAGGTAGCGATGCGGAACGCCGGCACGCTTCATGTCCTTGAAGTTCTTGGAGAGCTTGAGCAGGTACTCGATCTCCTCGGTGGTGAAGTCGAGGAGGCGCAGGAAATGACGTCCGGAGAGGCTCGTAGGCATGATGGGTTCCTTTCGATAGGTTCGTGCATTGCATATATGGTAGCAAGTGCAGGCCGCGCCAAGTTTCGGCCTGCCGTTTTAACCGGCGCCGTGCGAAAGAACGCCGGGAAAAACCATGGTTACTCCCCCGCCGCATGCGCCTTCGCAGGCGGCGGGGCGCTTCCTCATGAAGCCGAGGTTTAATCCTCGCGCCAGATGGGCATGCTCATGCAGCGCGGGCCGCCGCGGCCGCGGGAGA
>CAVCPR010000109.1:0-6777 GCA_963604235.1 Anaerovoracaceae bacterium
CGACGCGTCGACTGGGGCCTTTTGGCGACGTTCGTCGCGCTGTTCGTGTTCGTGGGGAACATGGGTCGCATCCCGCTACTGCACGATGCGCTTTCGGTCGCGGTCGGGAAAAGTACCATACTCGCCGCCGTCGGCGCCAGCCAGGTGATCAGCAACGTCCCGGCTGCGGTTTTGCTGTCAGGCTTCACCGACCAATGGGGCGCGCTCGTGATCGGCGCGGACATCGGCGGCCTCGGCACGCCCATCGCGTCGATGGCAAGCCTGATCACGCTCAAAATGGTGACGGTCGGCCGGGCGGGGCTGCAAAGAGAATACCTGCGCACCTTCACGATCTGGAACGTGGCGTATTTAGCGGCCTTGCTGGGGCTGCATGCGGCAATAGGATAGAAGCCGCCCGCCTTCCAACACAGTTACCGCTTGCTTTGCGCCTGCTCGCAGGCTGCGATCGTCAACTTAGCCGTGTGCCGCCAGGAGCAGAGTTCGCGCACGCGCACGGCCACGGCGCGGCCCTGCGCGGCGAGCTTTTCCCGATCTGCCGCCGCCTTTTCCAACGCTGCCGCGATGGTCTCGGGCCGCCGATCGGCCAGGATGGTGCCGTATCGCTCGTCGGGGACGAGCTCATCGGTGCCTCCGACGTCGGTGACGATGGCGGGCAGGCCGCACGCCGCCGCTTCCAGGAGCGTGGTGGCGAATCCTTCCGAACGCGAGGGCAGGCATAGCGCATCGGCCTGGGAGAAGAGCGCGGCGAGATCGGGGCGCGAAAGCCGCCCGACGAGATGAACGTTGCCGCTCGCGCCCTCGCGCAGACGCTGTTCAAGCGGACCGGTTCCCGCCATGACCACCTGAACATCGCAGCCAGCCCGTTCGCAGCCCGCTTGCCCGGCGCGCGTATCCGCCGCGCGGGTCGCCTGCGCATCACAACCCGACCGTTCGCCACGGCGCTGCGCAACCATTCGCACCGCCTGCACAAGCTCTTCCACGCCTTTTTCCGGAATAAGCCTGCCCGCGGAGGCGATCAGCAGCGTGCCTTCGTCGATGCCGAACTCGGTGCGGAAATCGCGATCGCTCGCGGCGTTCGCGTAGGCGTCCGCGTCGATGGCGTTGGGCAGCTCGCCCGCCGACGTGAGCCCGAAATGCGCAAGCCAGGCGCTCGCCTTCTTCGATACGGCGAAACAGACCGGCCGATAACGCTTCGCGCGCACGGTCATCGCGTGCTCGACGGCCTCGACGGCCTTGCTCGTCGCGGCGCCGCCCATGGACAGGTGCGCCGAGCCGTGCTCGACGAGCACGGGCGTTATCCCGAGCCGCCGGGCGAAGGCGAGCCCCTCGCACGAGAGCGGGTAGAAACGCGTGTTCACCACCACGTAGTCGGGCCCCTGCGCGGCAAGCCAGGTCAGGGCGTTGCGGTAAGCGCCATCGCGACGGGGAATGGGATAGCGCCCGCCGAGCGCGTTTCGACAGGGAAGGCGCAGGACCTCGACGCCGGCTTCGTCGGCGACGACCGGGCGCGCAACGACTCCGTCGGCATCGTTTTCCCACGCGGGGTTTTCGGCACCGAAGTCGCTTCCAGCACCCACGCCCGCTCGTGCCGCAGTCCCGTTGGCGCGATTCGCCTTCCCGCAAGTTTCGCGCTGAGCGCCGACGCCGTGCGTATCCATCGTCGCCACGATGGGACGATGCCCCAGCTGTGCAAGCGCGCGTGCGAGGTTTTCCGTGTACGTTTCCACGCCGCCCATGCTCGGGGTGTACAGCGCGCTGAACAGCACGATCGTCTTGCCGGCGCCCGCAGCGGGCAGCGGGTTGCGCGGGTCGGCCGCCGCGTCGGTCGGCGGGGAGATCGCCGCATCGGTCGGCGCGTCAGTCGGCGCGTCGGCGCAGGCTTGCGCCGCGGGCTTGCTAGCTGCCATATCGGGTTCGGGCCTCGCTTTCGGTTCGAAATCTTATGCACCCCATTATACGTGTCCGCCGCAGCGCGTATACGACTGCGGATCCCCCTGTCAGGCGGTGGCGGGTTTTCGGAGTTTTCGAGCCTCCGTGCAGCGGAGATTCCCGGCTTCCGCGGCAAGCTTCCGGGATCCCTGTAGCGCCGTGCAGAAGTCGTTCGGTCCCTGGCGGCTTTCCGGAGTTTCCGAGCCTCCGTGCAGCGATTCAGGGCTTCCGTGGCGGGCTCCCCGAGTTTCTGTAGCGCCGTGCACGCGTTTCGGCGATTTCACGGCGAGTTGCCCGAGTTTCTGCAGCTGGCGGCTGCACGGAGGCTCGGAAAGTCGGGGAACCTGCCAGCAGAACCCAATTACCGCGCACGGCGATACAGAAACTCAAGGAACCTGCCAGCAATGTCCTGAGCAGAGGCGACCTTGCCGCAAGCCCTCGGGAATCTACCGCAGCAGACCCCAGACTCACGACCGGATTCGGCGATTTGCCCTCCCTATTCGACGGCCGTAATCCTGTACAGACGCAGGTCCCCTTCGGCAAGCACGACCTCGAAGCCCGGCGTGTCGTCGTCGATGGCGCTTATCCCCTGCCACATTTCCGGGCTCGAATGCGCCATGCCGTCGACGCCGCTGAAATGCAGCTTAAGCACATAGCCCACGTTCAGCTCCCGCGCCGCTTCGGCAACCTCCGGCGAGGACGCCACCTCGTTGAGGTGTAGACGAATCTCCCGGCTCGCCTCAAGCTCGCTTTCGGACCCCGCCTCGTCGTAGTAGCGATACAGCACGCTGCACCCGCTGATGCCGTACGACGACGCGCTGCCGTCACCCGGGATGTTCGCCACCACCTTGTCGGTGCCGACGACGGACATCGCCTCGTCGACAAAGGCGCGCTCAGCGTGGTCGTACCACGAGTTGCCGGAATCGCGGAACGCGTCACGCATGTAAAAACCGGCGACGTCGAACGCGTTTTGGGAATCCTTTTCCCCGGTGATGCAGTAATTCGGCCAGAAGTTCCATGCGCACAGGACGAGCGCAAGCCCGCCCGCCACGCACGCGCACCACCGCGTACCGAGCGCGGCGCCGCGGCGGCGAGCCAAGCGCTCCGCAATCGCGACGGCCGCCTCGATCAAGGCGGAGAAACCGCACGCGGCCAGCGGCATCGCGAAGATGACCACCATCGCGATGATGCGGGTCGGGTCGGTGTACCAGAATCCGGTCAGAAGATGGCGGATGGGACCCTCCATCGACGCCGCGACCACATACAGGCAGGCGGCGATGACGAACGAGGCCGCAAGCCACGCCCGACGGCGATCGACGACGACCGCGATGATGCCCGCGGCGACAAGCAGGCTTAAGGCCAGCTGAGACGGGTGATACAAGAACCTCATGTGCACCACGTCCGCAACGGCCGAGAGCGTCGGCACATACGGATCCCACACGTAGTTGACGACGCTCTGCATGAACGGCGCCTTGTTGCAAGCCACCCACACGACCGCGATGCACGCCGCGGCCGCAACCCCCGCGATGACGCGCCACGCGACGTTGTGGGAGGCATTGAAACGCAGCGGGATGCGGCTCGCCAGAAGCACCAGGTACGGGGCGAGGAACGTGCCGAGCACGAAGATGACGTTGGGCTGCGTGAACACGAGCGCCACAAGCCCCACGACGAACAGCGCCGCGCACGCGCCCCGGCGCCTGCGCGAGACGCCCTGCTCGAAGATCCCCAGGAAGGCGAACGCCGCGGCGGGCATAAGCGACAGCGAGACGAGGTTGGGAAGCAGCGGCCCGAACGTCATGAAGCGCCACGGATAGAACGCGAAGGCCACCACGCACACGGCGCCGGCGGCGACGGCCAGCGGCTTGTCGGCGAACAGCCTGTTCAGCAGCAGGTACATGCCGGCCGGGAACACCACGACGCAGAAGACGGCGAGGGTGGCGTTTTCCGCAACCTCGACCTCGCAGGAGGTCAGGCTTGCCGCAAAGGAGGCGACGCAATGCCACGCGGAGGGATAGAAGCCGAACCTCGACGAGGTGGGGGCCGCGCCGCCGGCCACCTGGTCGGGATAGGACGTGGTGTCGAACGACGACCAGTTTCCCGTGATCAGGGAGCTTTGGATGGAACCGAGGTGGTGCATGTTGTCGTAGTACTGCACGCACGACGACGCGTCGTCGACGTTGAGCACGAACACATAGCAGTACACGAGGGCGGCGGCGGCGATGTAGAGGAGCGGGCACCAGGGGCTCGCCACGAAGCGAGCCAGCTTCGCGAAGGGGGCACCATGAGGGCCGCGATCAGGGCTTTCGCCAGCGCCACGGCCGCGCGCCGCCCCGCCGCCGTTAGCCCCGGCGCCCGCCGCCCCGGCACCAGCACCGCAAACGAAACGCCTTCCCAAGACGTACACCGCAAGCGCGACGACGATGCTCGCCGCGGCAAGCAGCCACCACGTGCAGAACAGGCCGGCCTTGTAGAACACGGTGGAAAGCACCGCGCAGAGAAACATCGTCGGAAGAGCCGCGCACACGGCGCCCTCGAGACGCGAGAACCCCATCCCCCGCAGCACCAAAAAGCCCGGCGCCAAGAGCAACGCGAGCGTCGCGACGATCGCAAGGCAGAACGAACCCCACATACAAGAAACCTTCCTTATGGTCTTTGCAAGCAAGTTCCCTATTATACGGTATGATTTTGCAAGCTTTTAGGCCCATCTGGGGGCGACGTCGCAATCAAGCGAAGGACCATCATGAACGACTCTTTGGTATCGGTTATCCTGCCCATATTCAACGCCGAGCCGTACCTGCGGCAATGCCTCGACAGCGTCATCGGGCAGACCCACCGCGACCTCGATATCATCTGCCTCAACGACGGCAGCACCGACAATTCGCTCGAGATCATGAACGAATACGCCGCGCGCGACGGCCGCATTCGCGTCATCGACAAGCAGAACCAGGGTTACGGCGCCACGTGCAACCGCGGTCTGGCCGAGGCGCGGGGCACCTGGATCGCCATCGTCGAGCCCGACGACTGGATCGAGGAGGGCATGTTCGCCGACATGCTTGCCTTCGCCGCGCCCTTCGCCGAGGCCGGGGAGCCGCTCGACATCATCAAGACGCCCTACTGGCGCATCTGGATGCCCGACACCCGCCAACAGCGCAAGCTCAACTGCAGCTACAAGGACCGCATCCACCCGGCCTCGCAGCCTTTCGCCATCACCGAAGCGGCGCACCTTTTGTGCCACCATCCGTCCATCTGGTCGGCCATCTACCGCAAGTCGTTCCTGGACGATCACGGCATCCGCTTCAAGGAAATTCCGGGCGCGGGCTGGGCGGACAACCCGTTTCTGCTGGAGACGCTGTGCCAGACCGACCGCATCGGGTACTTCGACACCGCCTACTACTGCTATCGCGAGGAGACGCCGGAGAAGTCCATCCAGTTCGCGCAGCGCAGCCCGCTTCTGCCCTTCGAGCGCTGGAACGACATGATGGACGTGCTCGAGCGCCTCGGCATCACCGACGAGTGCATCCTGCGCGCGCACAACAGCCGCGGCTTCACGTACCTCTCCGGCGTCATCGAGGAAGTCGACCTGACGCACGACGACGTGCGTGCGGCGGCCAAGCACATGTTCGAGCGCATGGACGCAGACCTGGTGTTTACCGACAACGAGGTGTCGCCGGGCATGAAACGCCTGTTCGCAGGCCTGCGCGGCATCCCCTGCCCCAAGATTGACCCGCTGCCGCACATGGCGGGCCTCGTGAAGCAGGGCATCTACAACCTAAAGAACACCGGCGTCGCAAACACGTTCTTCGCCACGAAGAACTACCTGGTCAAGCGCAACCGCCGCGAAGGCAGGTAGCGTCCGCCGGCAGACAAGTACCGAGCGCCCGCGAGGGTCATCGGCGCCGTCGCATCCGGTTTGGCACCCGCGCCGAGTATTCACGCCGGACATCCGCGCCAAGCGTGATCAATTCATAACCAACCGCAAAATGCATCCCGAGGGCTCGCCAAAACGCGAGCCCTCAGTTTTTCGCGGCCCGCAAAATCGCAAAACCATCGCGATGTGCGTAGGTTTGCCGCGATCCCCCAAGTACACAGCGCCCCGCCATTTTCCGACCTGGGAAAACGCCACTGCCCGCAACCCGCTATCGCGCCGAACCCCGAACACCTACGCACTTGGCAATCTTTTTTGCGCGACCAGCCGCAAAAAGGAGGCCGGGCGGCTCGACTGAGCTGCCCGGCCCTGATGAGTTTGCCTTTTTCGCAAGCTATTAGCGCAGGATGCGGCGGATTTCGATTTGCGTGGCGTTCTTGTCCGAGAGGGGCACGTATTGGCACGACATGTTGAAGTTGGGCTCCTCGTAGATCATGCCGTTGCCGGCGTAGAGCACCACGCGCTCAGGCAACGACGGGTTGTAGTTCGGCCACGCGCCGTAGTACATGAGGATCAGGTCGCCCGGCTGCGCCTCGTCCAGCGAGTTCACGCGAAAACCGCTGTTCATCTGGTCGTATGTTTCGAATCCGATGTCGATGCCCAACTGCTTGTACACGTACCAGGTGAACGACGCGCAATCCATGCCACCGTCCTGCGGGTAGACACCAAGCCACACGTACGGCACGCCGAGCAGAGAATGCGCGGTGGACATGAGCGTATTCACGGCCGCCTGGCGGTCGAGCGCGCCGGTGCTCTGGTCGAACCAGTACCAGTAGCCGTCGATGTTCTGCGAGCCGTACTTCATGGTGCCCAGCGTGGTGTCGTAGTACACCTGTCGCCCGTCGGACAACGAGTGCCAGCCATAAGTGACCGCGCCGGTGTACGGGTCGAGGTAGTACCAGTTGCCGTCGATGGCCTGCTCG
>CAVCPR010000110.1:0-6666 GCA_963604235.1 Anaerovoracaceae bacterium
TCGGTCGCGAGCACGCAGGAGGCGGGCACCACGTTCACGGCCACGTTGCCGCTGGCCAAGTAGGCGGCTGGGGAAGGGGTTGCCCGGCGAAGGCCGACGGCAAAGGGATTCGCCCGCCGCGCCGGCCCCGACCCGCGCCGCCCGACCCGCGCCGGCCCCGCTTCCGCACCTCGCCAATCGCCCGCCCACCCGGCGCTTCCGCACGTTGCTTTCATGAACCCGCCCCGGCAGGCGAAGGGCGCGCGCCGAGGGTGCTATCATACGGGGTTACGAGTAAGAGCCGCAATTCCCAAGCGAGTGACCAAGCGAGGCTGCCTATGCTTTTGTGCGCACAATACGTGCTCCCCATAACGGCGGAACCCATACAAAACGGCGCGGTGCTCATCCGCGACGGCGTTATCCGCGACATCGGCGACGCCGGCATGCTCAAGCTGCGCTATCCGGACGAGGAAGCGAAGGACTTCGGCGCGAGCGCCATCCTCCCCGGCTTCATCGACCTGCATACTCATCTGGAAAACGCCGTCATGCGCGGCATCGTGCACGATGTGCCCTACGCCACCTGGATCATGTCCATGCGCGAACTCGCGTCGCGCCTCGACGTCGCCGATTGGTACGATTCCGCCATCCTCGGCGGCCTCGAGGCGCTTTCGAGCGGCATCACCACGGTGGCCGACGTCACCTCGACGGGCGCCAGCTGCACCGCGGCGCAGAAGATCGGCATGCGCGGCGTCATCTATCGCGAGGTCAGCGCCATGGATCGCCGCCGCGTGGACTTCGCCATGCGCACGGCCGAGAACGACATCACCCATTGGCGCGAAGAGGTCGACGCCTCCCGCATCACCATCGGCGTGTCCCCGGCGGCCGTGTACGCGTGCCACCCCGAGGTGTTCCGCCGCATCTCCGACTTCGCCGTGCGCGAGAACGTGCCGGTGGCCCTGCGCCTGGCCGGCGACCGCGAGGAATGCGACTTCGTGCGCTATGGCTCCTCGCCGTTCTCCGTCCACACCATGGACAACAAGCGCGGCTTCGTGGAGGTCCCGCCGTGGCTGCCCACGGGCACGACGCCCATCAACTACGCGCTGAACTGGGGCGCCTTCGAAAGCGACAACGTCATGGTGGTTCACGGCGTCTACGCCGAGGACCGCGATATCCGCAAGATGAAGGAATACGACGTCTCCATCGCCAGCTGCCCGCGCATCAACGCGCAGCTCGGCATGGGCGTGGCGCCGCTCGAGGAGTTCCGCCGCGCCGGCCTGCGCGTCGGCCTGGGCACCGACAGCCCCGCCGCAACCGACTCCACCGACATGCTCATCGAGATGCGCATCGGCATGCTGCTGCAGCGCGCGGTCAGCCGCACCGGCTTCATCGACTCGAAGACGATGCTCGAGATGGCCACCATCGGCGGCGCGCAGGCGCTGAAGATGGACGACAAGGTGGGCAGCCTGGAGGTCGGCAAGCTGGCCGACGTCATTGCGGTCGACATGTCCGGCTCGCACCAAGCCCCCACGTCGGACCCCACCTCCGACGTGGTCAGCGCCTGCAACGGCACCGACATCCTCATGACGATGGTCGGCGGCAAGGTGCTCTACGAGAAGAACCGCTGGCATGTGGGCGTGGAAGTGGCGCGCAACATCGCCCGCGTCATCGAGATCCGCTCGAAATTGAGGTCATAGCATGGGAACGAATCAGAAGCTTACTGCCAAGCAGAAGTCTGAGCGCATCAAGGCCGCTCAGGAGCGCGAGCGCAGGGAGAAGGCGCGCCGCGAGGCCGCGCAGCGCACCAAGAAGATCTTCACCGTGGTGGTGTGCGTCATCTTGGTGCTGGCGCTGGGCATCCCGACCATCGCGCTGTCGGTTCTTTCGGCATAAGGGAGCCGAAATCCACGCCGCCGATGTCCCTTGCGCTCGGATAATCCCCACGGAATCTTTTTCTGTAGAGAAGGGGAGCGCAAAGGGGTCGGCGGCGATTGTGCTACCATGAGTGGCTGTTGCGCCCTGGCGCAACGAACGTATATATAGGTACGCGTACGAAGGGGAATGCGTTGTTCGGCATCGGAGGATTCGAGCTTTTCCTCATCTTGCTGTTTGGTTTTCTGCTGTTCGGCCCCGACAAACTGCCGGCTATGGCGAAAACTCTCGGCAAGGCGATCAGGAAATTCCAAAGCGCTCAAGAGGAAATGAACAAGGTTATCAAGAACGAGGTGTACGACCCCGATTCCGACGAACCGTTCAAGAACCCCTTGGACGCCATGGACAAGGCGGCGAAGGCCGGCAAGGCTGCCGCCGACAAGGTGGACAAGGCGGCGTCGAAGGCGACGCATTCGACGCCTTCGGCTGCGGCGTCCCAGCAGCCGCGCACCCAGGCGAAGCAGGAAAGCTTCACCGAGCGCAAGGCCCGCTACGACCGCGAGCGCGCGGCGAAGCAGGCGGCCGACGCCGAGCGTGCGGAAAAGGCCAAGCAGGAGGCGCTTGCCGCCGCCGACGCGGCGAAGAACGAGGCCGCCCAGCCTGCGGCTGCCAAGCCGGCCGAGGCCGCGCCCGCGACCGCCGCTGCGCCAGCAGCTTCCACCGCCGCGCCCGCCGCGGCTTCCGCAACCGACGAGACGAAGGGGGAATAACCGATGCCTATCGGACCGGCGCGCATGCCCCTTTTCGATCACCTGGGCGAGCTGCGCATGCGCTTGGTGCGCATCGTCGTATGCCTGATCATCGCCGTGTGCGTGTTCTACATGGCCACGCCCACCATGGGCCAGTTCCTCATGCTGCCCATCGCCGAATTCCTGCCGAAGGACGCCCAGGGCCTCACGTCGTTCGTGGCGCTCGACCCGTTCGAGGCGTTCGCCACGCGCTTCAAGATATCCATTTGGGCGGCCATCGTCGCCTGCTCGCCGGTTATCCTGTGGCAGCTGCTGGCGTTCTTCCTGCCGGCGCTCAAGCCTTCCGAGCGCAGGTGGTTCGTCCCGACGTTCGCCATCGCCGTGGTGCTGTTCGTCATCGGCACGGTGTTCTGCTACGCCATCATCCTGAACCCGGCGTTCCAGTGGCTCACCGACCAGGCCATGGGCCTGGGCACCGTCACGCCGCGCATGTCCACCTACGTCGACATCATCATCAAGTTCGAGCTGGGCTTCGGCCTTGCCTTCGAACTGCCGCTGGTGGTGTTCTATCTGGTCATCTTCGACATCATCCCGTACAAGACCCTGCGCGGGAAGTGGCGCGAGATCTACGTCGGCCTGCTGGTGCTGTGCGCCATCATCACGCCCGACGCCTCCCCGGTGACCATGCTGCTCATGTTCGCCGCACTCGTCGTGCTCTACGAGCTGTCCCTGCTCATTGCGCGCATCGTGCTGCGCAAGCGCATTCAGAAGCAGAACCAGGAAATCGCCAAGGAGGAAGCCGCCGAGGCTGCGGCCAACAAGCCGAAGAAGCTGAAGGTCGCCAAGCGCAAGTAGTGGCGCGGGCGCCCCTCTTGGCGTGAAGGAAGCCGCCGCGCGTTGCGCCGGCTGGCGATTAACCGAAACGGACGGCCTGCGGACCTGTGTTCCGCGGGCCGTTTTCGGTTTACTATGGATGGGTCCGTTATATGCGGCGCATTGCCGCCGCGCGCAGGCGAAAGGTGGTTCATGCACGAACTGGGTATCATGACGGGCGTGATGGAGGCCGTCGATCAATCGGCGCGGCAGGCCGGCGCGCTCAAGGTGCTGAAGGTGACGCTGTCCATCGGCGAGATGACCGAGGCCATCGAGGACTCGCTGCGCTTCGCGTTCGAGGTGCTGACCGAAGGCACCATGAGCGAGGGCGCGGAGCTGGTCATCAACATGGTGAAGCCGAAAAGCCGCTGCCTGGACTGCGGCAACGAATACGAGCACGACCGATTCCATATGGCTTGCCCGGCGTGCGGGGGCTTCTCGACGGAGCTTCTGGCCGGACGCGAACTGCAGATCGACTCCATCGAGGTCGACCTGCCTGACGAGGAGGATTCCTGATGCATATCGACATCAAGCAACCGATTCTGGACAAGAACGACCAGCTGGCGGCGCAGCTGCGCAAACGTTTCGCTGACAACCATGTGTACGTGGTCGACCTGCTGGCAAGCCCCGGCTCGGGCAAGACCTCGACCATCCTGGCCACCATCGAGGCGCTGCGCGACGAGTTCAACATCGCCGTGATCGAGGGCGACATCGCGAGCAACGTGGACGCCGAGAAGATCAAGGCGCAGGGCATCGCCGCCGTGCAGATCAACACGGGCGGTGCATGCCACCTCGAGGCCAACATGATCAGCCGCGCCGTCGACGTGCTGGATTTGGAGCGCCTCGACCTCATCATCGTGGAGAACGTCGGCAACCTCGTGTGCCCGACCGATTTCGATTTGGGCGAGAACGCCAAGGTGATGATCCTGTCGGTGCCCGAGGGCGACGACAAGCCGTTGAAGTACCCCGGCGTGTTCCAGGCGTCGCGCGTAGTCATTCTGAACAAGGTGGACACCATGCCCGTGTTCAACTTCGACCGCGACGCGTTCAATGCGTCGGTGCAGCAGCTCAACCCCACCGCGCCCATTTTCCCCATCGCGGCGACCAAGGGCGAAGGCGTCGAGGAATGGGCCAACTGGCTCGCTGAGGAGATTCGCGCGATCCAGTAGGGGACGGGAGCGGGCGGCCGTCTCGGACGGTTGCCCGCCCTGCTCGTTTATCTGGAATCGACCATCCCGGACGGTTGCCCGCCCTGCTCGTTTATCTGGAATCGACCGTCTCGGACGGTTGCTTGATTCGCTTGCTCGCCCGGAAGGCACTGTCGCGCCTACGGCGCTCTCTAATAAGGGCCGAACTTGCGTTCGGCCCTACGTATTTTTGCATCTGAAGTAATGCTTTCATCGGGCATTTTCGTAGCCAGCTATATGAATGTCAAGGGGGAGATCGAGGTTTTCGAACAAGGTTTTCAGCGTCGAAAAGCGGCCCGAGGCGCCCGATCGGCGCGTTTTCGGGCGCGGCCGCCCGAGCCCCCGGCGAGGGGGCTTTGCCGCGACTATCCGGTTTTCGGCGCGGAACTCAGCCCTCCGCGCGCCGGCCCGAGGACTGGATCGACGGCCTCGGCTCGTAGGCCCTCTGCTCCTTCATGAGGACAAGGACGACGCCGGCGAGCTTCCTCGCGACGCCGGACACGGCGACCAGGTGGTGCTTGCCCCGGGCGATCAGCGAGTCGTAGTAGTCGCCGAAGTACGGGTCGTGCATCCTCGCCTTGTCCGCCGCCTGCATGAGCGCGAAGCGCAGGTGCGGCGACCCCGCCTTGGACATGTGGTCGCGGCTGCTCTCGAACTGCCCCGAGTCGCGCCTGCTGGCGTCGATGCCGGCGAAGGCGACGAGCTTCTTGGGGGTCTCGAAGCGCCCGGCGTCCCCGATCTCGCCCGCGAGCATCGCGGCGAGGGTGTCCCCGACGCCCGGGATCGTCGCGAGCCACCTCCCCGGGGTCTCGTCGAGGATCCTGGCGATCTCGGCCTCCAGCTCGCCTATCTGCGCGTCGAGGTGCTCGATGAGCGCCGCGATGTGGCCGATCTCGAAGGCCAGCGCCGACGAGGCGAACCGCACGCCGACCGAGCCCCGCGCCGCGGCCCTCACGGCCTCGGCGCGCTCGCGCCCGAGGCGCCCCCTGCTGCCCTCCCTTATGCGCTTGGTCAGGGTGCGGATGTCCGTCGCGGCGATGCCGTCGGGCGTCGGGTCGGCCTTGAGCAGCGCCATCGCGGCGCCGCCGTACATGTCGGAGAACAGCGACCCGAACTCCGGGAACACGCGGTCGACGACCGCCGTGCACTTGTTCTTGAGCATGGTGCGCTCCTTGACCAGGTGGCGGCGGTAGCGCGTGAGCTGCCTGAGCCCGTCGGCCGCCTCGAAGGACTCGGGGGTCGCCTCGAGGCGCTTCTCGCGCGCGAACCTGGCGATGAGGAAGGCGTCGACGGCGTCGGTCTTGGTCTTGCGCAGCGTGTCGGACCCGCGGAAGGCGCTCACGAGCGCGGGGTTCGCCACGGCGACGTCGTAGCCGTGGTCCACGAGGAACACGTAGGCGGGCATCCAGTAGTGGCCGGTCGCCTCCATGGCGACGACGCTGTCGCCCGGCGCGGCCCCGGCCCCGTCGAGCAGGCCCAGGAGGCCCGAGAACCCGTCGCGGTCGTTGGCGAAGGCCCAGGGGCCCCCGAGCGGCGCGCCGTCCTCGCCGAGGACCGCGGCCACGTGGCTGTTCTTCGCGATGTCGATTCCGATGTAATGCAAGGCTTCCTCCTCATGCGCGGGGGCGGAGAGGTCCTCCCGGCGCCCGCGGCATGCAGCCTCGTTGGATATGCGATCCTGCGACCATCCAGCCAAATTCGCATCTTCGCCGCGGGCCGGAGGCGCTACGCTACGAAACGGGACCGCATCCCAGGACCGAGCAACGCGCCCTCCACCCGAACTCGCACCCCCTTATCCCACATTCGGGTCGATGGGGGAAGGGCGCGGCCACGAGTCGGGAAGCGGCGCCCGCCGCCCCCAAAAGGTGGCATGTTTAAGATACGAGGTGCGAACGCAAGTTCGCGCAGTCCAAAAGCGCGAAGCGCATCACCCTATTTTCTCTAAGCGCCCAAGGTTCCGTTGCGCAGGAACGCGAGCGCGATGGCCACGAGGGTCGCCACTGCCGCCA
>CAVCPR010000111.1:0-6549 GCA_963604235.1 Anaerovoracaceae bacterium
AAGTTTCGTCCATGCGATAGTCAAAACTTGCACGGGAAGCAAGTTTTGACTATCGTGAAGTCAAGCGACGACAAAGGGGGCGAACCGCATGATTATCCGGCAGAAATACCTGGACAAGCTAACAGCATTTCAGGATACCGATCTCGTAAAAGTGGTCACCGGCATCCGACGCTGCGGAAAATCAACCTTGCTCGACATGATGCGAGAGCACCTTGCACAGCAGGGCATTCCCGAAAACCGCCTGCTCACATTCAAAATGGAATCGATGGAATTTGCGAGCATCACCGACTACCGCGAACTGTACGATCTTGTCATAAGCCGAATCGCGGGACAATCCCGCACCTACCTGTTCTTCGACGAGCTGCAAAATGTCGAAGGATGGGAAAAAGCCATCAACGCGCTACGCGTAGACGTTGACTGCGATATCTACGCCACCGGGTCGAACGCGTTTTTGCTATCAAGCGAACTGGCGACGCTTGTTTCCGGCCGCTACGTCGAAATACCTATGCTGCCGCTCACTTTCGCCGAATACCTCGAATTCCGTGGAGCGACGTGGCAGCCCGCCGGCAAAACGGGATCGGACATGGCCTTGTTCGCGGATGGGTCGTTCGCCACCCTCTCCAGCCTGTTCGAACAATACCGCCTGCTCGGAGGCTTTCCCTATCTAGCTCTACAAGAACCCGACGAGACAAAACATCGCGAATATCTCCGCAGCGTCTATCAAACAATCATCGTACGCGACATCATGGCGCGAGCCCAACGAAAGGGATTGCGAGCAGTGAGCAGCCGAGAGGTGCTCGAGCGCATTTGCTCATTCCTTGCCGACAATATAGGCAACGAGACGTCCGCGAACAAGATAGCCGGAACGTTGAAAGCTGAGGGACAATCGACGAATAGAGCGACCACCGAGTTCTATATATCGACGCTGGTAGAGGCTTACCTGTTCCAACACGCGCAGCGCTACGACATTAAAGGGCGCGAGCTGCTGAAAACAGGCGGCAAATACTACATCGCCGATACAGGCATACGCAGTTACCTAGACCGTTACCGGGGAACCGACAGCGGTCGCGTGCTTGAGAACCTGGTGTACAACCAGCTTATATTCGATGATTACGACGTGCTGGTAGGGCACTTGCGCAGCGGAGAGGTCGACTTCGTAGCCACAAAGCCTCGACGTAAGATATATGTGCAGGTCACCGAAGATATGCGCGATGATGAAACCATGCGACGCGAGCTTGCGCCGCTGCGGCGCATCGGAGATGAGTACCGAAAGATCGTCGTAGTCGCCGACGGGAAGTATCCCGCCGATATCGATGGCATTGAAATCGTGAATATCATTGATTTTTTGCTGCATCGGTAAACGGCTCGCGAGTGATGCGCGACTACTCCCGCTGCTGCAGGAGGCTTGTTGCCGCCAGCATGGCCGACTATCTTGGCTTTAAAACGGTTCGATTTCTAGCCGTTTATTGGCCGTTGCACGCTTCACGGAAGTGACGCCTGCTGATATGGCCCACCAAAGCTGGACACGAATTTGACCTTCGAGAGTGAACCCGCACAATGTGCTAGTAGGAGCACAGAAAGCGAGGTTTCACGTGCCCAGAGTACGTTCGACACTGATGTGCACGCACAGCGTAAATCATGATGCGGCAGCGACGTAAATCGTGGCGCCGCTGCTGCGTAAGCAATACGCGCGACACGACCATCCGGCCATGTCCGCGCTTCCGCCCGCAAGGAAAAGAGCAAGGCTTTAAGCCTTGATGGGCATTGGCGCGTCAACGAGGGCAAACGACGCTATCCGCAAGCATTTCCGTCATCTCGGTAGGCGCAGGGGCGCCCGTCGGCCATTGACGCGGGCGTGCAGATCGCTTACGCGAGGGTGTCGTTTTGATTTACGCGGAATGGTCACCACGATTCATGCGCTGCGTGCGTATCGGTGTTGAACGTAATAAACATGTCATCCGCACGCCGGCGTTACCGGATCGAATCAAAAACCCTATCCGATTCCGCTACATCAAACTTGGCCTATTGCTGCCAACGCGATCGCCGCTGGTTGAGCGACCTGCTGCCCCTGCCAACGCGATCGCCGCTGGTTGAGCGACCTGCTGCCCCCGCGGCCGCCTGCTGTTTCCGCGGCCGCCCGGGGTTCACGCGCCCGCTCGAAGACTCTCGCGTTGGCTTGCGCCTCGTCTTCGCTCGCCTTGAACCCGAACGCCGCCCAACGCGACAGGCTACTTGCCCCAGACCTCTTCGGCGATTTCGCGCACGAGGGCGACCTTGGCCCACTGCTCGTCCTCGGTCAGCTTGTTGCCAACCTCGCAGCTAGCGAAGCCGCACTGCGGAGACAGGTACAAGTTCTCAAGCGGCACATACTTCTCCGCCTCGCGGATGCGCGCGATGACGGCCGCCTTGTCCTCCAGCTCGGGGCGCTTCGTGGTGATGAGACCCAGCACCACTTTCTTGCCCGGCGCCACCTGCGCCAGAGGCTCGAATCCGCCGGAGCGCTCATCGTCGAATTCCAGGTAGAACGCATCCACGTTCTGGGTGCTGAACAGGGGGTTCGCCACCGTGTCGTACGCGCCGGAGGAAAAGTAGGTGGAGTGGTAGTTGCCGCGGCACACGTGCGTGTTGATGACCAGATCGTCACCGGGCGCGGAGGCGATGACGCGATTATTGATGGACACGAGCAGGTTCATGTAGGTGTCGAGCTCCTCGTCGGTCGCCAGGCCGGTGAGCTGACGCGCCATCTCAGGGTTGACGAAACCGCCCCACGTGCAGTCGTCGAGCTGCAGGTTGCGCCCACCGGCGGCATAGAAGTCAGCTACGAACTGGGAGTATGCAGCGACCACATCGTCGGCGAACGCCTCGACGGTGTCGTAGTGCTGAAGCGTGTTCGCCAGCTGCTCGGCGCCGGTGAACAGAGCGTAAAACTGACCAGGAGCCGGAATGGTCAGCTTCGCCACGGTGCTCTCGTCCTCCTGCGCCTTGACGAACAGGAAATGGTCGATGAAGGGGTGGTTGCTGACAGCGAGCTTGCCCTCGATGGCAACCTCGTCGATGGCCGCGGCCTCGCCCTCGAACGTGGTGTTGCCGGTTTCGGACTTGACGCGCGCAACGCCCTCGATATTCCACATGAAGTCGAGATGCCAGGTCAGGCGACGGAACTCGCCGTCGGTGATAACGTGCAGCCCGGCAGCCTTCTCCTTGGCGATCAGGTCGAGAATCGCCTTGTCCTCGGCGGTCTTCAGATCCTCGGCGGAAAGCTCGCCTCGCTCGAAGGCGGCGCGAGCCTGACGCAGGTAGGCGGGGCGCAGGAAGCTGCCGACGATGTCGTAACGCTGCGGGGCATGGATGGTGCTCATGGGGAATCTCCTTCAGGTTTGCATGCACTGTTCGTTTGCGATGCAAGCATCCTACCGAAGCGGTCATCAATCGTAAAATACAAGCTTTCTTGTGTTGTCCATAGCTTTTTTCTATGGGAGCTACACCGCGCGAAACGAACTTTCGCGCTCACGCCCGAGCGGGCGCTGGCGGCGATGAAGGCCGCCTTGACGTAAAGACGGCAAGGATGGCATGGCGGGCGGATCAGCTGCGCCAAGGCCCGACGCGCCAAGCTCGCTGCGCCAGACCCGATGCGCCAAAGCCCGACGCGCCAGACCCGGCACGGAAGACCCGATGCGTCAGCATCGCATGCACCCGGAACCCCAAATCCTACCAGGTCGGCCCTTCCGCAAGCGCCTCTGCCGTACGGGCGGCCAGCACGGCGGCTTGGGAGAAAAGGTCCTCCCCCACTGCCGCCAGCAACTCGGAAGCATCTGCCGCCCAGCACGAGAGATGCTGTTCGCAGAATCGCCTTTCCAGCATCTCCGCATGCCGGGCGCGCAGCCCATCGCCGCCGGCGGCAGCCTCTGCGCAGCCGCGTGCAAGCCAAGCCGCGAACAGCAGCTCCGCCGCCAGGGAATCAGGCGGGGCGACGCGCGCAAGCAGCCCTTCGCCAAGCGCCTGTCGCCAGTCAAATCCCGCAGCCTCATAGCACGCCGCCACATGCGCTGTGTTTGGTCAAGCAAAAATCGACAGAAAATTTGTCGATTTTCGACACTCTCGACGAGCATGCTGAGGCTTACTTGTCCTGCGGTTTGTTCTTCCCCTTCCCGAGCATCAGCGCGTTCTCCATTCTGTAGCTGGGCCCGTTGAACTCTACGAGCCTTCCCGTGTAGACGAGCCTGTCGACGACCGCGGAGGCCATCTTGTCGTCGCCGAACACGGTGCCCCACTTGCTGAACTCGATGTTGGTCGTGATGAGCATGCTCTGCTTGCCCTCCGGGGCCGACATCACCTGGTACAGCAGCCTGGCGCCCTCGATGTCGAGCGGCACGTAGCCCAGCTCGTCGAGTATGAGCAGGTCGGTCGCCAGTATGTCCTCGAGCTCCTTTTTAAGCTTGCCCTTCTCGTTGGCCTCGGCGAGGTGCATCACGAGCTGGGCGACCGTGTAGAAGCGCACGGTCTTGCCGGCGTTGGCGGCGGCGATGCCGACCGCGATGGCGAGGTGCGTCTTGCCGCGCCCGGTCCTTCCGTGGAACACGAAGTCCTGGCAGGCGTCGATGAACCCGAGGCCTTTGAGGTCGTCCGCGCCGTACCCCTCGGGGAACCCGACCTGCGAGAAGTCGTAGCCGTCCATTGACTTGATCGCCGGGAACTTCGCCCTGCGCATCCGCCTGGCCAGCTGGTTGCTCGCCCGCACCTCCATCTGCCTTTCCAGCAGCCCTCCCACGGTGCGCAGCTCGGCCAGCGTGGCCGACGCGACGAACTCGTCGACCACCGAGTTGGAGAAGAGCATCTGCCGGGCGTCGGCCCTGAGCGCCTCCTCGAGGTCCTTCCTGTCTTGCGATGCGCCCCGGCTCATGACGCAACCCCCATGAACTCGTCGTACGCGCCGAGGTCGACCGGCTCGTCGTAGGTGACGGTGCCCGACTCGGCCCTGGCTGCGCTGACGGCCACCGACGCCTCGTCGATCCTCCCGGTCGCGGCATAGGCCATGCTCATCGCCTGCAGCGTCGCCGCCCATCCCGACGTCTTCGCCTGGTCCCTCATCACCCTGACCTCGGCCTTGAGCTCGTCTTTCCCAAGGGAGTCCATGTGGGTTCGCAGGTCGTCGGGCAGCGCGGCGCGCACCCGGCTGTTCTCCCACGCCCCGATGTTCCAGGCGAGGAGCCCCAGTTGCGATGTCGGGTCCGAGCTGTCCGTGGGCGCGGAGCCGTACGCCCTGCCGTGGGTGCAGACGAGCGTGCCGGCGCCGTCGTAGATCTCGACGGTCGTGGCATGCAGGCCGACGACGAGCTCCCGCCGGGCCAACGACGGGTCGGACGAGTAGAGGTGGCGGCCCTTCTCGCCGACGGACACCTTTCCCTTCTTGTCCGCCTTGCGCGTGACGTACGTGACGCACTCGAACGGCTTGGACGGAAGCCCGATGAAGGCGAACTTGTCCTCCTCGAACAGCCGGGCCTCCGGCTCTCCTTTTATCCAATGCGGCTTTTGGGACATGCCCAGGCACTTGGCGAGGAGCCTCTTGTTGTAGGCGCCGACGTCGCGAATCTGCGGAATCGGCACGAACAGGTTGCGCCTGACGGCGCCGACCTTGTTCTCGACCGCCCCCTTCTCGTTGCCGGAGTAGGGGTTGCAGAATCGGTAGCGGAAGCCGTAGTGCGCGCTGCATGCGGCGAACAGGTCGGTCACGCGGACCGCGTCGCCGACCCTCCGGCCCACGCCGGCGGCGTTGTCGAACACTATCTTCGTGGGCACGCCGCCGAGGAACTCGAATATGTTGCGGAGCGCCTGGCAGACGCACTCCGCGTTCTCGCCGGGGAAGACCTGCGCAAGCCCCACGTTCGAGAAGGGGAAGGTGAGCACGAAGTAGCTGAGCCTGGTGCGGACGCCCAGGATGTAGAAGTCGGCCTCCCCGAAGTCGGCCTGCGCCTCCCCGGGCGCCCACACGAGGTCGAGGTATTGGTCGAGGTCGCGCCTGCGCTCGGCCTTCGCGGCCCTGACATAGCGGCCGACGGTGCTGAGGCTGACGTCGGCGCCGCACTCCTCGACGAGGCGTGCGTGCACGCGCGTGGCGGTATGGCGCTGCTTGCGGCTCGACTTGAGGTCGTCGTCAAGCCACTGGTCGATCAGCGGCTTGTACGGGTCGAGCTTCGACGGGCGGACCCCTTTGACGGGCGGGCTGGGGCTGAAGTCCTCCTTGTCGCGGTACTTGTAGACCGTGTCTCGCGACACGCCCGTTTTTCTTGCGATCTCGGCGACGTTGTCGCCCTGGCGCCACAGTTGGCGTATATCATTCTGCTTTGTCATGCTGATCATTTCCCGTCCGGACCTCCTTAGGTAGAAGACGAAGCAACTGCTAAGTTAGTCCTGCTAGATTTGGTCAGCATGCTCTTTTGACGAAAGTGTCGACTTCTGCTGACTTTTCTGTCGACTCAAATGTTACGAAACACACGTGTCTTTCGGCATGTTGGCCAAAGAGTCGCAGAAGATGCCCGGGTTCCAAAGCGT
>CAVCPR010000112.1:0-6547 GCA_963604235.1 Anaerovoracaceae bacterium
GGGTAGTGGATGTAGAAGCCCGTGAAGATCAGCAGGATCATCGCAACGAGGTTGATCCAGTGCGTGATGACGAACGGCATCGGATGAGCTTCACGGTAGTGTGCCAAGTGCGCCATGCTACTTCACCCCCCAAGGGCTCGTCATGGTTTCGAAATGCTTGCCGGTGGCCGGCTCGGAGATGTGCACCGAGCATGCCGTGCAGGGGTCGAAGGAGTGGACCGTGCGCAGCGCGTTGATCGGCTTCTCGATGTCGCCGACCGGCACGCCGATGAGCGCCTGCTCGAGCGGGCCGTGCTCGCCGTTCTGGTTCTTCGGGGCGAGGTTCCACGTGGACGGGATGATGATCTGGTAACCCTGGATCTTGCCGCCCTTGACCGACTCGCTGTGGTAGAGGGCGCCGCGCGGGGCCTCCCACATACCGGTGCCTTCGCCTTCGGAGGTCTCCGGGGCGCGGAAGTACTCGGAGTCGCCGGACTTCACGGCCGCGATCAGCTCGTCAACCCAGTCCTTCATGAGACCGGCGATGTAGAGCGTCTCGATCTGGCGGATAGCCGTACGGCCGAGCGTGGACTGCGCGATGGCGATGTTGCCGTCCTGGCCGAGCTCCTTCAAGAACGCGTCGACGTTCTCCTTGATGAAGGGCACGTTGCGCTTGTATGCGGCGAGCACGCGCGAGAGGCTGGTGGCCTCCATGGCCTTGCCGTCGTAGGTGGGGCACTTCACCCAGGAGTAACGGTCGTTGACGTCGTACTCGGTAAACTCGGGTTCGGTGGTGAAGTTCGGCGCCTGGTAGACGTCGGAACCCTTGTACCAGGAGTGGCCGACGTATTCGGCGATCTTCTTCTCGTCGGGCTCGGAGAGGTTGAGGTTCTCGTCGAGCACGCCGCAGGGCAGATAGCGGTTGGCCATCTTGAAGTCCTCGCGCTCGAAGACGCCCCAGGCGATGTAGCGGCCGCAGCCCTTGCCGAACGTCAGCGCATCGGCGTAGTAGGGCGCGAGCGCGAGCGTGTCGGGGAGCATGGTGGCCTCGACCCAGGTGTAGAGCTCGTCGACGAGCAGCTTCAGGTCGTCGAGCTTCTGATCGGTGGGCACGAAGGCCGTGCCACCCGGGCGGATGGTCATGACGTGAGGCATCTTGCCGCCGAGCAGGGCGGAAATCTGCGATGCCTTGGCCTGCATGCCGAGCGCCTCGAGGTAATGCGCGGTGCAGATGAGGTCGAGTTCGGCGGGCAGCTTGTAGCCGGTGCCGTCCTCGGCGTCGAACCAGTTGCCGCTGAAGATGGACAGCTGCCCGTTCTCGGCGAACGTGGACAGATGCTCCTTCAGGGCCGCGAAATCGCTGTTCATTGACGTGCCGGCGGCACGGGCGAGATCGGCAGCGTCGGCGGCGTCGGCCTTGAGCGCATTAATCGGGTTGACGTAGTCGAGCGCAGCGAGGTTGTAGAACCAAAGAATGTGGCTGTGCAGGAACTGCGCGCCCTCGATGAGGTTGCGGATGATGCGGGCGTTGTTGGAGATGGTGATGCCGTAGGCCTTCTCAGCCGCGATGGTGGACGCATGCGCGTGAGAGGTCGGGCACACGCCGCAGATGCGCTGCACGATCATGGCAGCGTCCTCGGGCGTGCGGTTCTCCGCGACGAGCTCGATGCCGCGGAAGCAGCCGCCGGAAACCCAGGCGTCGGAAACCTTGCCGTTCTCCACTTCCATCTCAACGCGCAGATGGCCTTCGATGCGGGTTACGGGATCGATAACGGAACGCGTCATGGCTTACCTCCCTTCCTGGGTCGTGTCGTTTTCGGGATGACCGGCATCCTCGGCGTAGAGCGCGCGGCGCTCGGCGTCGGAGAGGTCATAGGCGCCGACGGACTTCTCGGGGTGCTTGGCATCCCAGGCGCGCTTCTCCTCGAAGTCCGCGCCGCCGTCCATGCGTCCGGTCAGCTTCATGCCGAAGCCGTGCACCACGAGGGCTGCGGCGAGCAGGCCCGTGACGCCGACCGCGATGGTGGTCGGCTGGACGTCCCAGTCGCCGATGTGCAGCGTGCGATGACGCTTGACGAACGGGGTGTTCACCTCGACCCAGTTGTCGCCCGGGTCGTTGGGGTTGGCCTCGCAGCAGCCGATGCACGGGGCGCCGGCCTGCACGCACCAGCTGCGACGGTCGTTCCACATGACGATGCCGCAGTTGGACTTCGTCTGAGGGCCGCGGCAACCCAAGGGATAGAGGCAGTAGCCCTTCTTCTCCTCTTCGGAGCCGAACTGGTAGACGAACTCGCCGTTCTCGAAATGACCGCGACGCTCGCAGTTGTCGTGGATGGTCTGGCTGAAGATGCCGGCGGGCTTGCCCTCGCTCGTGAGGTCGAGCTCGGAGGGCTTGAGCTTCATGAGAACGACGTCGACGAGCACGCTCGTGAGCCACTCGGGGTTGGCCGGGCAGCCGGGAATGTTGACGACGGGCACGCTGATGCCGGCCTTGGTCAGGTAGGCCTGCACGCCGGTGGCGTCGGTGGAATTGGGCTTGGCGCCCATCCAGCCGCCATTGACGGCGCACGAGCCGAGCGCGACGACGGCGTTGGCGTTCTTCGCGGCCTCGATCAGGTGCTCGGTACCGGGCTTGCCGGCCACGCGCAGGGCGTTGCCGCCCCACTTCTCCTGCACGGCGCCCTCGTAGATGAGGATGTAATCGCCGGCCTCGATGGTCTGCTCCTTGGCCTCTTCCATGGAATAGCCGGCTGCGGCGGACAGGGTCTCGGAGTAGTTCAGCGAGATCATGTCGAGGACGACCTCAGCGGCGTTCGGCGTCTGGGCCTGGGCGAAGGATTCCGTGCAACCGGTGCAGGAAGCGCCTTCGATCCAAATGACCGGGTAGAGGTTACCCTTCGTTGCGCCGATGACGGATTTTTCGAGGGCGTCGGCAACCTTCGGCACCGTCAACTGGGACAAGCCGGCGGCGGCGGCCACGCTGCCGCACAGCAGCATGAAGTCGCGGCGGGTGACCCCCCTGGCCTCAAGCGCGTTCGTGAACGCGGATGTTGCGGCCTCTCCTTCCATACGCACACCTCCTTTGGGTGTTTCTCGTCTGCCCTTATGAAAAGGGCTATCCAATTGTTTGCGGAGGGAAGAAGCGCACGAAAAAGGGCGCAGTTCGACCGTACAACACGCACGTAACCAAAGACCGCCCCTGAAACGGCCTGGCTTGCCATGCGATCATGGCGTCTCGTCTTGTTCAGCGAAGATGCGCGCGGACCTTTCCGCGCCGATTGATGATGAGGTCGCAGACCCCCATCACCAGTCGTCTCCACTCCCGCTCGGCATGATAGCACGCTATTCTTGTTTAGAAACCGTTATCATGGCAACCGGAACAAATTTAACGATGAACGCAAGGAGAGCAACGCATGTCCGACCAATCGAATAACTCGTTCGCCTATCTCGGCCCCGCCGGAACCTATCACGACGAAGCCGCCCGCGCGTTTGCCGCGCGCCTGGGGATCGAAAACCCCACGCTCGTGGAATGCCCGTCGCTTTCCGAGGTGTTCGACTGCGTCGACCGCGGCAAATGCGAATACGGCGTGGTGGCCGTGGAAAACGCGCTCGAGGGGCCGGTGACCGCGACGCTCGACAACTTCGCCTTCCGCTCCTCTGCGACCATCCTCGGAGAGCACGTGCTCGACATCCACCACTGCCTGATCATGCACCCCGAGGCTACGCTTGCCGACGTGAAGACCATCGCGAGCCATCCGCAGGGACTGGCGCAGTGCCGCCGCTACCTCAACGAGCACCTGCACGGCATCCCGACGGTGACGGTTTCCTCGACCGCCGATTCGGCACGCCGCGCCGCTGCCGACAAGAGCATCGCCGGCATCGGAAACGCGTTTGCCGCCGAGCTCTACGGCGCACGCGTCGCCGAGACGGGCATCGAGGACCACTTCGGCAACCAGACGTCGTTTGCCCTGATCGGGCGTCAGGCCCATGTGCCGGTGCTCGAAGGCGAGCGCTACAAGACGTCGCTGGCGCTGTTTTTGCAGGCAGACCGCCCCGGCGCGCTGCTGATGATCCTGTCGGAGTTCGCCTATGCGGGCATCAACCTGGTGAAAATCCAGAGCCGCCCGACCAAGCAGGCGCTCGGCGACTACATGTTCTTCGTCGACATCGAGGGGGCCGCGAGCGACTTGGCGGTGCAGACGGCGCTCAACTGCCTGCGCCTGAAGCTGCGCGAGGTGAAGGTGCTCGGCAGCTACCCCGTCGAGTAAGCACGGCACGGGAAAGCCCCGGCGCGCGGCATGTTCAGGTGTCGCGAACCGGGGCCTTTTTGCACCCGTTTTTCTTTGCCGACAGCTAGAAGGCGATGATGCCGAGGTGCTCGAGCAGGATTTTCAGGCCGATGAGGATGAGCACCACGCCGCCGGCGATGGTCGAGGGCTTCTCGAAGCGAGCGCCGAAGAAGTGACCGACCGCCACGCCGGCGAAGCTGATGACAAACGTCGTGCAGCCGATGATGGCGACGGAAGGCGCGATGTCGACCTGCAGAAACGCGAACGTGATGCCGACGGCAAGCGCATCGATGCTCGTGGCGATGGCGAGCATCAAAAGCTCCTTTACGTCGAGCGCCGCTTCAGTCGCCTCGGCCTGCTCGTCATCTTCCTCGTGGAACGCATCCCAAAGCATCTTGCCGCCCACGAAGGCCAGCAGCACGAAGGCGATCCAGTGATCGATCGGGGTGATGAGGTCGGCGAGCTGGCTGCCCGCGGCCCAGCCGATAAACGGCATGAGCGCCTGGAAGCCGCCGAAGAACAAAGCGATGACGGCGGCTTGGCGCATGTTCAGCCGGCTCATGCCAAGTCCCTTGCAGATGGCCACGGCGAACGCGTCCATCGACAGGCCGATGCCGATCAGCAGCAGCTCGATGATTCCCATGATTCCCCTCTCCGGCGCCTTGCGGGCGCAAAAAAACCGACGTCGGACGCCGGTTTCGCACATAGATACGGTGCGGCACTGACGCCACACCGCGAGTCTTGTCATTTCATGCAAGGCCAGCTTGTTCGCAAGCAGTATGTTGACCTTGCCGCACCCTATCTTGGGTGCCGACTACTCCCCCACGGAGTTCGGTGATTCTACCACGCGCCCGCCTTGCCGCGCCCTTAGCGCCGGATATGCACAACGCCTCTTCACGCGTCAACCGCGGTTGACCTTGTGCGTGTTTATGGGATGAGCCGGTCGCCCTCGATGCGGAAGAAGCCCTCTTGCGCTAAGTCGGCAGCGATGGAAGAGGCGAGCTCGACATCGACGGGCTTACGCTCGGAAGCCACCTCGAGGGCGGACAGGCGCGCCGTGGCCTGCACGAGCGTGATGCCGGGATTCGCCAGCACGATGCGCACCAGCTCGGCGCGCTTCTGCCTGCGTGAACCTTCGAAGGCGGACTGGCGCGTGTATTGGGCGCTGCGCCGGGAAGGGTTTTCCACCTGCGTTTTCAGATAGGCGCCGAAATCGAGCAGGGCGTAGTACCACGCACGCGGGCTTTCCCGATCGATGCAGGTCGCGGCCGCAAGCGGCGCGAGAACCTTGTCGTCGACGGATTCGGCTTCGGGAAACACCCGGTGCAGCAGCACCGTGCGCACGTTCGTTTCAAGATAGACGCTCGGGCGGTCGTAGGCGAAGGCTACCACGCCGGCAGCCGTGGCTTGCCCGATGCCGGGCAGGGCGATGAGCTCGTCGGCCGCCTCGGGCAGCTTTCCGCCATGGGCGCGGACGCACTCCTCGGCGCAGCGCTTGAGCGCGAGCGCCCGGCGGTTGTAGCCGAGCCCCTGCCACAGCCCCACCACCTCGCCGACGTCGGCGCGCGCCAAATCATCGAGCGTCGGGAAGGCGTCCAGAAAGCGCTCCCAGTGCACGAGCACGCGCTTGACCTGGGTTTGCTGCAGCATCACTTCCGATACCAGCACCGCGTACGCGTCGGTGAGGTTGCGCCAGGGCAGGTCGCGGTAGCGCGCGGCGCCCTCGCGCTCGACCTCTTCGACGAACCCCTCCATCGAGATGGGGGCATCGCTTGGCCAGACGGCCTTTGCGGCCAGGTCGGATGCGTCGTATGCGCGCATGCTAGGCGTGCAGGGCGCCCGCCGCGGGCGCGTCTTCACCGGCGACGGGGGCGCCGGCGGCATCGTCATCGGAGAGCGTATCGACCGGGCAGGACATGCGCGCCTTTTCCGGAGCCATCGAAATGGCCTGGGAAATTTGGGGCAGCTTGCCGCCGCCGTCGATGAGCTCCTTGAGCGTGATGGAGTCGAAATAGCTGTTCAGAATGCTGTCAGCGCCGATCCACAGCTTATGGTAGGAGCAGCCGCCGCAGCGTTTGCAGTATTCCTTGTCCACCGTGCAAAGCGATACGCTCACCGGGCCCTGCACAACCTCTAAAACCTCAAGCAGGGAAATGCTTGCCGGGTCGCAATCGAGCGCCAGGCCCCCACGCGCGCCGCGAACTGTCTTGATAAGCCCGCCCTTGACCAGGTCATGCTGAATCGAGCGCGCAAACGCATACGGGATTTCCTCCTGCTCG
>CAVCPR010000113.1:0-6301 GCA_963604235.1 Anaerovoracaceae bacterium
CCGCTGTACTCCCCACTTGCCTTGCACGTCCCAAACACCCCTGATAGACCGTAAATCAGCAAGTGTCGGATGACGTGTGACACCCGCCTGCGGGCGGGTTTCCCACTTTCATCCCGCCCCGCGATGCGGGGGCGCTTGCCGGGGTAGAACCCCGGACCCGGTTTTGCGCGGCGGCGACCCGCCGCGCTCGGGAACGGAACGCGCCTTCGGCGCATTCCGGCCATAGGCGCGACTCGCGCCGATGGCTCCGCCGCCGCCCATTCGGCGCGCGACGGATTCACCGACCGGGGCGACCCGGGCCCGAAAGAACAAAAAAACAAGAGGGGATGACAATGGCGAAATCGAAACGAATAACGGTAAGGCTCAACGACGAGGAGCTCGCGATCGTCGACGGGCGCGGCGCGAGGGACTTCGGCGGGCGCGCCTCGTTTTTGCGCTTCCTACTCAGAGCCGACATCTTCGCGCTCTGGCTCGACGAGGACGAGCCGGTGCCGGACTACAGATACCTCGACGCCGTTTCCGTCAAGGTCCTCGCGCGCGAGCTGACTCGCCAGGGCGTGCAAATCAACAAGGCGGCGCGGGCGCTCAACTCGCTCGCGCGGCTCGTGTCGCAAAAGAAGGCGGCGACCATTGACTGGAACTCGTACTGCGGAATCGCCGAGCGCAGCCTCCGCGACGCGCGCGTGAACCTCGAGGTCGCCGCCGATCGCGTCGAAGGTCTCGTCCGCCGCGCCGGCTACGGCCGCGCGCCGGCGGCGGGGGCGAAGCCGACGGAGTTCCATCACCTGACCTTCCGCGCCGGCGCCGACGAGCTCGCGCTCGCGGACGAGCGCGCGCAGGCCCTCGGCATCGGGCGATCCGAGTTCATCCGGTTCCTCATCCGCGCCGACGTCCTCGCGCCGCTGCTCGACGATGGGCGAGAGCTTCCAGGCGTTTACATCTACGCGGACTTCGAGACGGCGAACGCGCTTGTGCGCGAGGTCCACCGCCAAAGAAACAACCTCAACCAGGCCTCGAGGGCGCTCGCCGCGCTGGAAGCCTGGGACGCTTACGGGCGCTACTGCTCCGAGGCCGAGCGCGCCGCCTCTGCCTGCCGCGCCGCCCTTTGCCGAATAGCGGGCGCCGCCGCCGTCATCGCCGAGCACACGGGCCACGACCGGAGGAGGGGCAAGCATGCCGATGCTTAAAACGATATGGGGCTGCACCAGCATCGCCGGCCCCTCTCGCGTCGAGCAATACCTCGAGGGCCGAGACGGCAAGCGCGCGCTGGCGGTCGACACCCTAAACGTCTGCCAGCGCGACGAGCAGACGTGGGGGCAGGCCATGGACGACTCGCGGCGGCTGTACGACCGAGCCGGGCGCAAGCGCAGCTTCGCCCACGTCGTGATTTCGCCGGACGAGCGCGACGGCGTGACGCTCGAGCAGCTGCGCGAGCTGGCGACGGCGTGGGCCGAGGAGTTCTTCGGCGACGATGCGCCG
Source organism: Anaerovoracaceae bacterium (assembly GCA_963604235.1). Classification (GTDB taxonomy): domain Bacteria; phylum Actinomycetota; class Coriobacteriia; order Coriobacteriales; family Eggerthellaceae; genus Senegalimassilia. Next base: position 1,480 of record CAVCPR010000113.1, read on the forward strand.
CGCATCTGCCAGGCCGAGGTCGCCATCGTCTACCACGACGACAACGAGCGCCACATCCCCCATGCGCACGTCGTCGTCAACAACGTCAATCTCGAAAACGGGCGCGCCTTGGATATCGACAACAAGCAATGGAAGGCGATGACCACGCGCCTTCAGGAGCTGGCGTGGGAACGCGGCTTGCGCGGTTTCGACGACGATCGCCGGTCACGGCTCGCCGACGAGAAAGCCGAGGGCCGACCCGCCGCCCCCGAGGTGCGTGCGACGATGACAGAGCGCAAGCGCGCCAAGGATGGGCGCCCGTCCTGGAAGCAGGAGATCAAGGATGCGATCGAAGTCGCCTGCAACCTCGCCGACTCGCCCGAGCAGGTAGTCGACCGCCTGGCGCAGATGGGCATCGTCGCCATGCCGCGCAAGGCGAAGAGGGTGCGCCCGGGCGAGGACTACATCTTCTACTACCCGCAACCGGGCGTGCCCCTCGAGCAGAACAAGAAGAGGGTCAGCGGCGAGCGCCTGGGCCGACGCTACACCGCGGCCGGAATGCGCGCCCAGATCCGCGTGTCCCACTACCGCCGCATCCTCGAAGAGGACAAGGACGCGGCCGCATTGCTAGACATGCTCGTCGACGTCCGCGACGTCCAGGTGCTGCGCGGCCAGACCCTGTCGGACCTCTCGAACGCCTTCGCCGCGATCACGAACTTCCACATCACGAACATGCAGGACGCGGAGAAGTCGTTGGCGGAGGTTCGGCGCAATCGCGAGAAGGCGGAGGGGAGGGGCCTTCCGGTCGCGGCGCATGAGGAGCACATCCGGCAGCTCGAGGCCCTTCTGCGCGTCGGCCCCGCCGCGAACATCGTGCCGCTGATGCGCGAGCAGTCGGCGACGGCGCGCGCCATCGACCATGCGCAGCGCGGCCGCCTCGACCGTCACGACGCCGAGATGGCCAAGGCCGAGAAGGCCGGCAAGAAGGTCTCGCTGCAGGAGAAGGTCGAAAAGGGGTATCGCCTCACCAAGGCGGAGCACGAAGAGCTAAAGCGCAATCCCGCGAAGATGCGCGAGTGGCAGACAAACAGGCGCTACGCCGAGCGCGGCATGAAGCGCGGGGGCTCCCTCTCCCCGACCGGCTCCTCGCCGTCGTCGAGGCGCAGCTCCCCGACGCCCTCCCAGGGCCGCACCCGCGGCGCGCGCAGGCGCTAGCGCCGCGCCAAGCCCGAAGCCGACGCCGGGCCGCCACCCGGCGTCGCAAAGCGCGCCGCAAAGCGCGCCGAGCAGCCCGTTTTGTGGCCGAGCCGTGAAATGCGGCCTCGGCCGAAAAAAATTTTCGAACAAGCCGATTTTCGAGCCGCCTCGCGCGCCCGCGTCTTGATGGCGCGTGCGCGATTTTCATGCGTGCGGGCGTGCCCGCGCGGTGGCGCCGCCGCCCTGACCTGGCAATACTTGTTTTCGATTTTTCCCGCCGGCACAATCGCCGCAGAGCCGGGAACCCCGGCGCCGCGGCGAAAGCCCGACCGGCGCGCCTGGATCGTTTCCGACCTGTCATTTAGCGGTTTCGCCACTTGCGCATACTGGAGTGAAGAGAGAAAGGAAAAGCGCCATGACCAGCGGAAACATTAAACTGAACAAGGGTCAGGCCGCAGCCGTTCGGGCCATCAAGTCCGGCGCGAACGTCTTCGTCACGGGCGAGGGCGGCACGGGAAAGTCCGTCGTCGTCGAGGCGGCCACGGAGGCGCTGCGCGCCGACGGCAAGCAGGTGGTCCTATGCGCGCCGACGGGCGTCGCCGCCAAGAACATCGGCGGCGCGACGGTCCACTCGGTCTTCAGGTTCGACATAGCCCCCAAGGTCGCCGACGCGCTCGAGAAGGTGGCTCCCTCGAAGGTCGTGCACGAGGCCGACGTCATCGTCATCGACGAGATCGGCATGGTCCGCCGCGACACCATGGACGCCATCGCCCGCGTCGTGGGGCTCGAGAACGAGGCGAGGGCGAACGACCCGGAGAGAGAGCGCCTGCAGCTCGTGGTGGTCGGCGACTTCTCGCAGCTGCCGCCCGTGGTCTCAGAAAAGAAGGACAAGCCGGCGTTGGTCGGCCACTACGGCCCGGAGACGGCCGCGAGCGGCTTCTACGCATTCGAGGCCGAGGGGTGGGAGTCCCTGGGCTTCCGCGTATGCCTGCTCGACGAGGCGATGCGCCAGTCCGACCCGGTCTTCGTCGCCATGCTCAACCGGGCCCGCGTCGGCGACGAGTCCTGCATTCCCTACTTCAACAGGCTCGCGGGGCGCGGCCAGGCGCCCTCCGAGGCCGTCTCCATCGTCTCGACGAAAAAGGCCGTCACGGCCGCGAACGCCGCCCGCCTCGACGCCCTGGAAGGCCGGGAGCGCGTGTTCCTCGGCGAGGTCGAGCGCGACTTCAAGGTCAATGACATGCCGGCCGACAGGGAGCTCAGGCTGAAGGTCGGCGCCCGCGTCATGTGCGTCGCGAACGACCGCGACGCGGGCTACATCAACGGCTCGACCGGCACGGTCTCCGACCTCGACGCGAGGGGCTGCAACGGCGCGCCGGCCGTCGCCGTGAAGCTCGACGACGGCGCCGAGGTGCTGGTGACCAGGAAAAAATGGGAGAACATCGCCTACGACGTCGTGAAGGGGCGCGACGGCAAGCCGCACCTGCAGGAGGTCGAGCTGGGCACCTACGAGCAGCTCCCCCTGAAGCTCTCCTACGCGATCACCTACCACAAGAGCCAGGGCTGCACGCTCGAAGCGGTGCAGATCGCGCCGAACGCGTTCGCGCCGGGCATGCTCTACGTCGGGCTCAGCCGCGCCAAGAGCGCGGCCGGGGTATACCTCACCGGGCCGATCCGCAACGACGACGAGCGCTGCGATTTGCAGGCGGATCCCGCCGTGGTGAAGTTTTACGAGGAGGTCTGCGGGTGGGAGCCGCCCGCTCCCGCGACCGGCGACGAGGTCCCCGACCTCAAAACCGCTGATGGCAAGCCGAAGGAAGAGGCGGTTGCTGGGGGAAATGCCCAAGTTGCATCTGGAAATTCGCACAAGAAGAGCGACCTTGAGGAAATCCAGGAAGAGCTTCACGAGCTGCTGGGACGCGACGGAAAGGCGTGGGTTCGCGTCTACGAGCTGATCTCGCGGGTTCGCCGAGAGAAGCTGTACAAGCCCGAGCACAGGTCTTTCTCCGCCTGGCTGAGGGCCGAGGCGGAGCGTGAGGGCGTCGCCGAATCCACCCTCTGGCACCGCAAGAGCGCGGGCGACTTCTACACCGAGTGGGCCGGGGGCAGGGCCGATGCGCCGACTCTCGCCGAGAGCGAAGCCCTGTCCGAGGAGAACCTGAACCTCGTCCGCAAGATCGCGAAGGTGGACGCCGCTCGCGGCGACGTGCTGATGGGCGAAATGGTCGAGAACGGGCTCTCCACCAAGGATCTCCAGCGCGAGTGGCGCGAGGCGCGGGCAACGAGGCGCGCGGCACCCGAGAAGGCCGCCGAGAAGGCCGCAAAGGCCGCAGAAGAGCGGGAGACGCCGCCGGCGACGGCCCGTGCGTCAAGGTCGGGGCTGTCCGTCTCGTGCGCCGACGCCGACGCTTTCGAGGCCGTCCTGGCGGCCATACGCGCCGCCGGCATCGAGGTCGACTTCATTTAGCGGCCCGGCGTCGTCTCTGGGCTTGGCGCCGTGCCATTGCCTGGCGGTTTTGACAACTCCCCCTGGACAAATCCAGGGGGAGTTGTCACCTTCTTTTACTGTTGTGGCGACAGTATTCTTGCTGCCAAATTGGAAGAACTGCCGTCGCCGAAAAAGGCGCCGTGGCTTATAAGCAACACCGGGCCAAACCCTCTGGCTAGCGCTCCCTGATCTGGAATCGTGCAAAGCCTCGACACATCGAGTACTGTTGTGGCGACAGTTGTCGGCGCCTCCATTCATCTTTGTTGCGTTACATGCGCGAAAACAGCCGTTGACCTGCGCAAATGCTGGTATAATTAGGCTAACAGGAAAGCAGTGTTCATCACGAACAAGAGGCAGGCAACGACATGGCGAACAAACCTCCCGACGATCTGAATCCGGACGCCCCCCGCGTAGGCCGAAGGCGACGCTGTGAGGAAGTCGTCGCCGCGCGACTTGCCGAGATCGAAGCTGCGGAAAAAGAGCCGGTGCCGACCGCGAAGATGCTGCCGGGCGTCATCGTGCTCGACACGGAGACGACGGGCGTGCGGCCCGGCGAAGACCATCTGCTGACCATCGGGATTTGCGACCAGGACGGCCGCGAGGTCGCCTACTTCGAGGTCTGCCCGCCGCCGGAATGCGCGTCCTGGCCGAGGGCGCAGCGAGTGAACGGGATTTCGCCGGCGGACGTTTTGGGGAAGCCCAGCATCGACGATATACGCCCCGAGCTGCAGCGCATCTTGGACGCCGCCGACACCATCGTTTGCTACAACGCCGAGTTCGACCTGGGGTTTCTGCGGGCCGCCGGGTTCGTTTGCCCGCAACGGGAGGTAGACGTGATGCTCGATTTCGCGCGCATCTGCGGCGAATGGTCGGAGTATTTCGGGGGCTACAAATGGCAGAGTTTGTCGAGGTGCGCCGCATATTACGACTGCCCGGATTTTGCGGCGCACAACAGCTTGGCCGACGCGCAGGCCACGGCATGGTGTTGGTCGCGCATGAACGAAGACGAAGCGGGCGAGCGTTGATGCGCGGCGGCAACGCAGATGTGCGCCTGGTCGTTAGCGACAACGAGCAGGGAAGGCGCATGGCCGAGGATGTGGCGGCGGCGCTGGCCTCAGCCGGGTTTTCGTGCTCGGAGCCGCGCAAGAGCAAGAGGCG
>CAVCPR010000114.1:0-6301 GCA_963604235.1 Anaerovoracaceae bacterium
CGGATGCACACCGCCCATGGCGAGCATGGTGAGGTAGGTGTGCCTAAGCTCGTGGAGCGTGAAATCTTCGAGGTTGAACAACTCGCGATCTAGGGTCCACCAACGGCTCATGGTGGCCGGAAACACCCGTTCGCCGTAGTGTCCGGCGATGACGGGGCCGTCCTCGGTTTGCTCAAGGTAACCCTCGCTGGGCTTTCGGAAGCGGTTTGTTTTTTCAAACTGCGCTGCCTGTGCCTCCTTCATCTTTATCAGCGCGTCGCGGGTGATGGGGGAGAGGGGCAGCAGGCGCGTGCCGGCCTTGGTCTTGGTGCCCTTGAGATTGCCGAGGCTATCGTAGCTGTGGCTGATGTCGACGATGTTGCGCTCGAAGTCGATATCGTTCCATGATAGGCCGCAGATCTCACCGCGACGGAGCCCTAAGGTGATGGCCAGAAGATAGGCGCAGTGGCGTGGGTTGGTGGGGTCGAGCTCGGCCACGAGCTCGCGTACCTTGTCCGGGTGCATGGCCTTCTTCGGCTTGGTGTCCATTTTGGGCGGGTCGGCTTTGTCGCACGGGTTTGCAACGAGGACGCCCTCCTTGACCGCACGCTGGAACACGAGCGTTATGTTGTCGTGGATCTGGTTGACGTAGCTGCCTCCGGACTTTCGGCCGGAGAGCGTGTCGCCTTGCATCATGGCCATGTACATGTCGTTGAGCATTCTCGGTGTGATTTCCTCGAGCTTCACTTTGCCGATGTGGTGGCAGGCGGCCTTGAACTGGCATCCCTGCCTTTCGATAGTTGTTTCGGCGACTTCTTTTTTGGCCCTGCGCGTTTCTAGGTAGCGTTCGCAGTATTCGGCCAGAGTGTAGGACGTGCGGCGCTGCACGGTGCCGCCCTCCACTTCCTTTATGAACGCCCGGAGCTGTTGCTGGGCCTCGGTGAATGTTCCCCTGACGATGCGGGTTTTCTGGTCGTACTTGCCTGTGCGCGGGTTCCTGCCGCAGGACACGCGCAGCTGCCATTTGCGGCACTTGCCCTTGGGCTTGTCCTTCTCTAACTGGATGATGGAGCCTTCGCCCTTGATCTTCGTCATGGCTTCCCCCTTACGCCTGTTCCCTCAGCGGCTCGATTGCGGCGAGGGCGCTGTCGAGGCTGCCCATGAGCGCCCAGCAGCGCTCGTCGCCCGTGTCCTCGGCGATCTCGCTGAGGATCTGCATCGAGCCGTTGATCTGCGAGCACGCCAGCGCGATGCCGCGCAGGTCGTGCTCTGTGGGCTGGATGATGGAATCTGGGCCCTCTGCGGTTGCCATGGCGCATCACCGCCATTCGTGGGCGGCGTTGACGGCCGCGCGGAACTCGAGGAAGCCGACGAAGGCGCCGATGATCTTGCGGTCGAGGGCGCCCATGGCGGCCACCCGCTCGTCGAGGCTTCCTTTTTCAGCCTCGTCGAGGGCGATCCTCTCGGGCTCGTCGATGCCGGTGCGGCCGACCACCTGGTCGATGGAGCAGCCGAGCTCGTCGGCCATGGCCCAGGCGGATGCGATGGGGATCCCGCAGCCGGGCCCCTCGACGGCGCGCTCGTAGCGCGAGTAGGTCGACGCCGGGATGCCGACCTTTGCGGCGAAGTCCTTGGCGGAGCGGAAGCCGGCCCTGCGGCGGAGGCGCTGCAGCGAGCGCTCTCCGCAGCCCTTTTCCGGGCCGGCGTGTGCGACGGTTGACGGTGTCATATACTTACACCTGTCCTTTCTCAATCCTAACTGCATGAATGGACGTGCGCCTGCGCGGGTGGCCAGACCTGCGCAGGCGCGAACTTCTTACTCTGGTTCTTCTTGGTCACCCCCTTCCCGCACGTCGCCGAGCGGCACCATGCAGTACTCGATGTCCGGCGACGCCGTGCCCGACTCGCGCCAGGCGATGCCGGCCCCGTCGAAGTCGAAGCTGCCGTGGGCGCGGTCGTAGGCCTGCATGATCTTCTCCACGCTGCCCTCGACCTCGGGCTCCCGGCGCTTGCCGGCGCGGGACTCCACGTACTCCCGGAACGCGCTTCGGACGGCCTCCGGGGACGAGAACACGCTGAGGTCGGACGCCCCGTCGTCGACGCCGGCGAGGAACACCTGCTCGAGGCGGGCGCTGATGACGTCGTAGCGGCGGTCCTCCGCGTCCTGGCGGCGGCGCTCCTCGTCGGCGTTCTTGGCGATGAGGAAGGCGAGGTAGTCGTCGAGCGACTCCTTCAGACGGGGCGACAGGCCGTCGTAGGCGGCCTGGACCCTGCCGCCGGACTCCGAGTCGAGCCCGGCGCGGCCGACGATGAGGTCGATGGAGCAGCCGAGCCTGTCGGCCAGCGCCCACGCGGACTGCAGCGGGATGCGCTCGGGCGTGGACTCGTAGCGGGCGTAGGTTGCCAGCGGGATGCCCATCTGGGCCCCGAACTCCTTGGCCGACTTGAAGCCGGCCGCCTTCCTGAGCTCCTGCAGCGTGCTTGCCATGGTGGCCCCCTTCGAATGTGTGCGCCTTGTGTGCGGACCGCGCCGCACCTGACGGTGCTTCATGTGACTTTACGGGACATAGTATATCACTATATGACGTTGCAATCCTATAGCATGCGCCGTTCATCCCAAAGTGCTCCATAGTGCAGCGCATTGTGTGCTATTCTGCCCTCACTTCGCGGGATGTGCCATATCGCCAGATGGGATCCGGCAGGGACCTGCCGCGGGGAGACGTTTTCGAGCAATCGAGGGAAAGGGAAAAGCAATGACGATGCAGACGTTCGAGGAGATACCGGTGCTTCTGACGCCGGACCAGTTCGCGGCGCTGACGGGCCGCAACGCCGACTCCGTGAGGCGCAGCATACGCGAGGGGTCGATCCCGGCGGACAAGGTGAGCAACGGCTGGCTGATAAGCCGCGACGCCGTGTTCAAGAACGCGGCCGCGGCGAACCGCGCGAGCAGGGCCGCAAACTGCGCGATGGCGGCCTCCCATGCGTAGGGGTGGGATGCGCCGAGGGCAGCGGCACGGGCGCTTTCTCTGCCGCGGAAACGGGAACGGCGCGGGTGGAGCCGCGCCGTTCGGTTGGAACTCCCTCACAGAGTCCGTGGCACAAACTATAGCGCATGGCGCTGCAGGGCGCGGCAATGCGTTACCTTGCCGCGCTTTGCGCCGCCGTTGGGCGGGTGGTGCGCTATGAGCCGCTGGGACCGCGTGCCGGCGGAGCTGAAGGCTCAGGACCGCTGGGTCTGCTGGAGGCGCAAGCTCATCCCCGGGAAGGACCGCTGGACGAAGGTCCCCGTGTGCGCGGCCACGGGGAGGGAGGCTTCCTCTACCGATGCATCGACATGGTGCTCGTTCGAGCGCGCCGTCGCCGCCGTGGGGACGCACGGGACGGTGGGCATCGGGCTGGTGTTCGGGCCCGACCGGGCGTACACCGGGCTGGACCTCGACCATGTGCTGCACGACGGGGTCCTCGACGAGCGGTACCGCTGGGTTGTGGAGGAGGCGGACACGTACACCGAGGTGTCGCCCTCCGGCGATGGGCTGCACCTGTACTTCCGCGGGAGCAAGCCCGCAGAGGGCCGCTGCCGCAGGGGCGACGTCGAGATGTACGACCAAGGGCGCTTCTTCACCGTGACGGGCACGCCCTTCGGCGAGGCCAAGTCGGTGGCATCGAGGCCCGAGGTGGTCGAGAAGGCCTACCGCATGTGGCTGGAGCCGGAGTGCGAGAAGGCGCAGCCGACGCTCGAGGACGCGCTTTCCGCGCCTGACGTGGCATTGCCGAAGTCCGAACGCGCCTGGGGTGTAGTAGGTAACCTTAGTGACGTTGAAATGAGACTAGATGACGATGAGCTGGTGAGACGGATGCGCGCCTGCCGTAACGGGGCCGAGATAGCGGCGCTTTTGGACGGCGACATGACCGCTCAGAGGGGCGACCACTCGGCAGCCGACATGGCGCTGTGCAACCACTTGGCGTTCTGGTGCGCCGGGGACGCTGCGCGCATGGACCGCATATTCCGCGCGTCCGGGCTGATGCGCGGAAAGTGGGACTCGCGGCGCGGCGGGACCACCTACGGCGCGCAGACCATCGAGCGGGCGCTCGCCCAGGCGACCGAGTTCTACAGGCCGAAGGCCAAGCGGCATGGCGGTGCCGGCAGGGTCGGCGGCGATGCCGATGCCGTTACCAACACGAACACATGTTCGACCGCAGAGCCGGGCGGCAGCGTAAAGGCCGTTCCGAGCTCGGCCGATGCCGCCACGCCTTCCGGGGACGCCACAGGAGACGTGGACGCGCCGCCGTGCGTTGCCGGCTGGACGGTGGACGAGGCCGGCAAGCTGTGGACGTGCGACCCGAACGGCAACCGCCTGCACTACGTGACGTCGACGCCGCCCTGGGTGGCGTGCGATTTGGTGGACGTGGACACGGGAGACGTCCGCGCCCTGGTGCGCATGCGCGCCGGCGGCGCCGCGATCGAGCGCGCCATCGACCGCGACGTCCTGATGAACCAGGCGAAGGTGGTGGGCGCATTGGGCCCCATGGGCGCCAACGTGTCCACCGACAACGCCAAGGATCTGGTGCGCTACCTCACCGACTGCGAGCGGCAGCTGGGCGACCGCAGGCCGCGCCGAAGGAGCGTGACGCACCTGGGATGGGCCGACGGGCCGCTGGGGTCGTTCATGCCCTACGCGGCCGACGGGGCCATGCGCTTCGACCCGACCGCCGACGGCCTGGTGAAGGCGAGGCCCTTCATGGAGCCCATGGGCACGCTGGAGGGATGGGTTGCCGGCGTGGAGGATGCGCGCAACGCCTCTATGGCGTTCCGCTGCGTGCTGGCTGCCTCGTTCGCCTCGCCCTTGGTGGCGCTCGTGGACGTGCAGACCTTCATCGTGTACCTGTGGGGGCGCTCGCGCTCCGGCAAGACGCCGACGCTGAAGGCGGCCGGCTCCGTGTGGGGCGACCCGACCGAGGGCGCGGAGGGCTACTTCCGCACGTTCGCGGACACGCCGAAGTCCATCGTGCGCGCGGCCACGCTGCTGCACGACATACCGATCATCATCGACGAGCTGCAGAGCAAGGGCTCGCCCGGCGGGCAGGCCGGCAAGCGCATGATCGTGGAGGACCTGCTGTACTCGCTCTCCATCGGGCACGAGCGCGGGGCGCTGAACAGCGACCGCTCCATGATGCGCACGGGCTCGTGGCGGTCGCTGACGATAGCGACCGGCGAGATACCCATCGTGGGCGATAGCACCCAGCAGGGCGCGGCGAACCGAACGCTGGAGCTGAACGCCGAGCCCTTCGGCGACACCGCGGCGGCCCAGAGGATGCACCGTCTGGTGAAGCGGCAGCACGGCACCGCCGGGCGCGCGTTCGTGGCGGCGCTCAGGCGCAACCCGCGCAGCTTCTACGAGGAGGGCTTCGCCGACATGCGCGACGCCGTCTGCGCCGTGGCCGGCGGGCACCCGCAGGCCGACAACGCGTCGCTGCTGGCGTTCGCCGACGCGCTGGCCGAGTTCTACGTGTTCAACCCCGGCAAGGCCTGGGGCGACTGCGTTGACGGCGGCATGGCGCTTGCGCGTTGGGCGCTGGGCAACTCCACCGGGCGCGAGGCGGCCGACACCGACCTGAAGGCCATCCAGTTCGTGAGCGAGTGGCTGGTGCGCAACCGCATCCACTTCGACGACGCCTGCGAGATGGACCGCCTGGAGCGCTACGGGATGTGCGAGACGCGCGCAGACCGGGCCGGCACCGTGTGGTGCGTGTTCTCGAGCGTGCTCGAGCGCGCGCTGGCCGAGGCCAACTACGACCGCACCAAGACGCTTCGCCGCATGGCCGACGAGGGGCTGCTGGAGATACCGCCGACGGCACGGGGCTTCACCTGCCAGCGGCGGGTGCGCGGCGGAAGCCGGGTGTACTGCGTCTGCATCGACAACGGCGCCCTTGAGGCGCTCCTCGAGAGGGCGACCACAGGCGGCGTCTTGACGGAAGGGGGCGGCTTGACATGCTGAGGGACGGTTCAAGACGGACGTTGAGACGGCCGTACCGCCTGGTGAGGGTGGGTTTCTGCTCTTCCTTTCTCAATGTCTTGACTGGTAAAGACGACTATATGCGCTCTACGCGCAGGCGCATGCGCACGGGGGTGCTCGGCCGGGAAGGCGGCAAGACGTTGAGACGCGAGACGTTTGCCCAGGTGGAAGTGGTGTTCTCCGTCTCGACCGTGCGTTGCGACGGTGGGCGCGGCACCCGGGATGGCGCAAGGCGCGGGCGCTCGGGCGCCGGTGCGTGCGGCGGCGAGCGCGGCCGCCGGGATGCCGGCAGGCGCGATGGCCGCGGG
>CAVCPR010000115.1:0-6094 GCA_963604235.1 Anaerovoracaceae bacterium
TCCTCGCGCCAGATGGGCATGCTCATGCAGCGCGGGCCGCCGCGGCCGCGGGAGAGCTCGGCCGAGGGGATCTCGATGACGTCGATGTTGTTGCGGCGCAGAAGCTCGTTGGTCACCTCGTTGCGCTCGTAGACCACGACGCGGCCGGGCGCGATGCACAGCGTGTTCGAGCCGTCGTTCCACTGCTCGCGCTCCGCGGCGATGCGGTCGCCGCCGCCGCAGGGGATCAGCGTCACCGGGCGCCCGACGTACCTCTCGAGGATCTCCTCGAGGGGCGCCTTGATCTCGCGGACCTTGATGCCGCCGGCGGCCGGCGTGATCTCGAAGACCGACAGCGGCCCCATGATGCCGGGGTGGATGGTGAACTTGTCCACGTCGATCTGGGTGAACACCGTGTCGAGGTGCATCATGGCGCGGTTGTTGGGGATGTTGAAGGCAAGGATCGTGTCGACCGGGCTCGTCTCGTCGGCGAACACGTTGTGCGCGAGCGCGTCGATGGCGTCGGCCTCGGTGCGCTGCGAGATGCCGATGGCGAGCACGTGCTCGCTGATGTTGAGGATGTCGCCGCCCTCGACGTGGAAGGTGTTGTAGCGGCTGTAGTACTGCGGGGTGCCCGCGAAGTCGGGGTGGTGCTCGAAGATGTACTCGCCGTAGATGGTCTCGCGGTTGCGCGTGACCGAGTACATGCGGTTCAGGGACACGCCGTTGCCGATCATGGCGAACGGGTCGCGCGTGAAGTAGAGGTTCGGCATCGGGGCCACGACCATCTTCGAGGAGTCGGACACCAGGTCCACGAGCGAGTTCGACTTGTCGGCGTGCAGCTCGGCGAGGTTGATGCCCTCCATGGTCTTGAGCACGAGGTCCCTCGCGCCCGGGCAGCTCTCCTGCATGTACTCGGAGATGATGCGGCGGTAGCGCTCGGTCTTGATGCCCGCCTCGTCGATCCACTGCATGAGGAACTTCTCGCGCAGCGCCTCGTCGGAGGCGATCACCTCGGCCGCGAGGTCCTCGAGGTAGACGACCTCGACGCCGTTGGCGCGCAGCGCGTCTGCGAACGCGTCGTGCTCGGCCTGGGCGACCCTGAGGAACGGGATGTCGTCGAACAGCAGCTCCTCCAAGGTGTTGGGGGTGAGGTTGAGCAGCTCCCTGCCCGGTCGGTGCAGAAGCACCTTCTTCAGCGGCTTGATCTCGCTCTTGACGTTCACGCCTGCCATGGCAAACCTTCTTTCGTCTCTTGCTTATAGGACTATCTTCGCCATTTGCGGGTTGGGCTGCGTACTTGGCTTAGCCGCCTTCCCCCTTGCAGTTCCTGGGCGCATCCTTTCGCTTTTGCATGCGCTTCGGATCGGTATTCGCAGGGGCGCTTTCGCCTCGCCCTTGCGCTTGCCTGCAGTATGCGGGGCGCCGCCGCTCGCTGGGAAGACCTAACCAGGGTTTAGGGGCCACCTGTTTTGGATGGATGTTGGGTTTAGCATCTCGGTTGTGTCCATAAACCCTTCATAAACCCCAGGTGGGCGGCTCTGTTTTCCCGAGGAATCCCGCCGGTTGGAGCTTGCGATTCCTCGCAAGGGGCCTTGCGCTCCCCGCTTGCATAAACCGCTTGAACGGTTGCTACTGACAGGGCGCGGCGCGTTCGCTATCATGGACGGGTGCGTCTGGGGGGCATGGGGCGCCGGGAAACGGTACCGTCGAGGCAAAGGGGCCCTGGTGGAGCTGGTCTTGTTTCATTACACGCTGTTCATGCTGCTGCTGTCCATCGCGGTAGCGGCCGTGTGCCTGTCTTCGTATCTCGTGTCGCACAGGCGCGCCATGCTGCTGTTGTGCGCGTCGTTCACGTTCTACTTCTTCGACATCGCCTTCGTGTTCCAGGACGAGTTCATCGCCCACGTGACGGGCATGGATCTCTCGATGGCCTACATGGTGGTGCGTTCGCTTTCCTCGCTCGTGACCGGCGGCGGTTTCATCACCGCCATGTGGTGGTTCGTGTGCGATTACCTCGACGAGGAGCGCCGCGGTTTCCTGTTCGCCCCGCTTGCGGTGTATGTGGTCGCGAGCCTGATCGCGCTTTTCGCCATTCCCCCGAGCCAGATGCAGCGCTTCTGCTTCTGGAGCATGCACCAGCTATATATGTACTGGATCCTCGGGTTTCTCGGCTATCGGGCGCTCACCACGAAAAACCAGGCGGAACGCGCGCGCCTGCACCGCCATCGCGGCATCTACGTGCTGGCCTGGGTGCTTTCGCTCGCCATCCTCGCCGAGGACGCCTACTGCTTTTTGGTGCTGGGGGCTTCGACCATCCATATTGGCGTATTCGAATTCACCACCGAGCGCAATTACGCGGAGAATCTGCTGATGATCGCGCTGGGCATCGTGTCGGTGCGCGTGGCGTGGCGCACGCTGTCCCTGCGCTTCGAGCGCCCTCCCGCGCAGGGCGGCACCAAGCAGCAGGAGCAGCAGATCGTCGAGAACCTCAACGTGTTCGCTCAGCGTCACAAGCTCTCCCCGCGCGAGCGCGAGGTGCTCTATCTGGTGCTTCTGGGAAAGGACAACCAGAACATCGCCTCCGAGATGTCGCTGGCGCTCTCAACGGTGAAGGTGCACGTGCACAACATTCTGAAGAAGACGGGTTCGGCCAGCCGTCAGGAGCTCATGCAGGATTTCTGGAAGATGTCGTAGCGCGCGCCGCCGTTTCGCCCGTCGGCGCGGCATTAGCCGTCGTTGCGCCTGTTCAGCCGCCCGTTTGCCGTCAAGAAGCCTCCGTGTGCCGTTTTGTTCGCCGCCCGCCGTGTTACAACCGCGTATCCATCTGGCGCGCCGCCGCTTTCGTCTGCTAAAGTGAGCCGAGTAAACCACGAGGCTAGGTAGGAATACCCGGCAAAGAAGGGAGGGAACGATGGCCAGCTCAATTACCGAGAAGCTGAAGAACGTCGGCCCCGGCGCGCTCGTTGCAGCCGGTTTCGTCGGCCCCGGCACGGTCACCACCTGTACCGTTTCGGGCGCAAGCTACGGCTACACCATGCTGTGGGCGCTGCTGTTCGCCACCGTCGCAACCATTATCTTCCAGGAGATGGCTGCCCGTATCGGCATCGTCACGCAGGAAGGCCTGGGCGAGAATATCCGCGATCGCATTTCGAACCCCGTTTTGAAATGGATCGCGATTGTTATCGTCATCATCGCCATTTTCATCGGCAACACCGCCTATGAAACCGGCAACATCACCGGCGGTATCCTGGGTATCCAGGCCGTTGCGGAACTGCCCATGGTCCCGATCGTCGCCGTGCTCGGCGTCTTGGCGTTCGTATGCATGTGGATCGGCTCCTACAAGCTGGTCGAGAAGATCCTCACCGGCATCGTCGTGTTCATGGGCGTCGTGTTCCTGATCACGGCCATCGCGTCCCCGGTCGACTGGGGCGCGGCGGTTTCCGGCCTGTTCACGCCCGCGCTGCCCGAGGGCCAGGACGCCTCGAAGGGCATTCTGACCGCGGTCGGCCTGATCGGCACCACCATCGTGCCGTACAACCTGTTCCTGCATGCCTCCGGCGCTTCCGAGCGCTTCAAGGATCCCGAGCAGGTTTCCGACGCGCGCTTCGACTGCGTGCTGTCCATCGGCCTGGGCGGCCTCATCTCCATGGCCATCCTCATCTGCGCCGCTGCGAACATGCATGCCGCCGGCATCACGGTTTCCAACGGCAAGGACATGGCGCTTGCGCTGAGCCCGCTTCTGGGCAACTGGGCCACGGTCATGATCGGCGTCGGCCTGCTCGCCGCCGGCTTCTCCAGCGCCATCACCGCCCCGCTCTCCGCCGCCTACGCCGTCAACGGCGTGCTCGGCTGGGGCAAGTCGCTCAAGGACCTGCAGTTCAAGGTCATCTGGATGATCGTGCTCGTGTGCGGCTGTCTGATGGCGATTTTCCTGGGCAAGTCCCCGACTCAGCTCATCCTCGTGGCGCAGGCGGCGAATGCCATCCTGCTGCCCATCATGGCGTTCTTCGTGATGTACGTCGCCAACGGCAAGAACCTCGGCAAGTTCCGCAACCACGTGTTCTCCAACGTCTGCGGCATCGTGTTCATTCTGATCACGCTGTTCATGTGCTACCGCAACATGTCCAGCTTCCTGACCAGCCTGCAGGCCCTCATCGGAGCCTAACGGCCAGCAGGAAAGCATCCCGAAGCAAAAGGAAGGGACCCCAGTGGTCCCTTCCTTTTTTGCTCTGTTGGGCCAGGATTGACATGCGCACGATGTGGCGCGAAATGCCCGTTACGTATCCGCAGGTGCGAGCGAAAACTCGCACGGTATAAAGGCGCCGAAGGCGTCCGCTGATTTTGAATCGAGCAACTGTCGCCCTTTTCGCCCCCGAAAGAAGACCCTCTCTGGGCATCAAACGAAAACCGGGTCAGGCAAATCGTGTGCCTGACCCGGTGTTTTTCATGGTGCCCCAGATACGATTCGAACGTACGACACCCGCTTTAGGAGAGCGGTGCTCTATCCCCTGAGCTACTGAGGCGTGGATGCCATTGTAGCATTAAACCCCGCCTGTAAGCGGTTCCCGCTCCGTTATCACGGGTTGCACTCATAGCGGTTTGTGCGAGTGTGGCGTGCGTTGCGTATATGGTTGGCAAAAGCACCGATTCGCGCAACTAGTTATGCAACCGGCTTGGGCGGTCGGCTCGCGGCTCGGGCTCACATAGCTGACTCACGCAACCGATTCGCATGGCTGCTCCGTCGTCTTCCGCTTCGCCCGAAAGGCGGAAACGCAATCAACAAGCAGAAGCCCGAAAACCGACAGCACGGGAAGGAAGTATCGATACTGCACGCCATCCACGCCGGGTAGGCCGTCGGGGGTGTATTGCAGCCACAGCGCGGCGTACGTCACGACCGCGAAGGCGAAGGCGACGAGGCAGGCGTACAGCCAGAAATAGCGCGGGGTGCCTTTTGATCCCCGCGCCGATCGGGTGTATGCCGCAGCCGCAACAAGGCAAACGATGAAGCCCAGCCAAAACGCGGCAACGCCCTGCGCACCGAAACGGTACGTCCCTTCGAAGTGCATCGCGCTGTACAGCATGTGCTGGAAAATAATCGGAATCAGCGCCAGCCCCTCGCTCGTGCGTTCTGCCACCTGGTCGAACGAAACGACGGCGGCACTGGTGGCGAATCCCGAGGTGCCCAGCTTCATCCAGGCGACATCGACGACCACCGCGGCGAGAAAGCAGAGCGCCACCGGATAGGTTTTTCGCAGCTCGCCTTTCCGCAGAAGCAACGGCAGCGCCAGCGCGAACAGCGGCGCGTTCGAGAATTTCGTGCAAGCCATCAAAAGGCCCGTGACGCCGATGCCCCAGCATGCTCGAAGGGTTGGTTCCGTCGTGGTGCATCGGTACACCAAACAGGCGAACAAAATCGACAGCACGAGGGAGAACGAGTCGGCGGAAATACCGAACGAGAACGTGTACCACGTGCCGGGGAACAGCAGGACGGCCAGAACGACCCATCGGTGCTTGGGCAGCGCAACAACCGCTGCCGCTCCTATCAGGGCATACGCAATCAGCATCGCAATTTCCGCAAGGTAGTACTTCGCCGCTGCCGAGGCATTCAAGGCATCCCCGGCGGCAAAGGCGATAAGCTGCGGAAGGTAGGCTGCCGGATTGTAGACGGCCGTGTTGTTGTAGGGAGCTTCGACGCTTCCATCGCTCGTGACGACAACGGAATCCGCATCGATAACGCTGTTGTCGCGAGCGGGGTTTTCGAGGGACAACTCGATAAGGTCAAGCGAAACGCGCCCGCCCACGTTTTCCGACGCTATGCAGTGGTATTCGGAGGTCGCATCCACGGGATGCGCGACGACGTCTCCGTGGAGTATGCCCGAAACGCGGTACACATGAGCCCAAACATCGGGAACGTGGTAACCGATGCCCGCAATCGCGATCCCGATTCCTCCCGGGATGAGCAGGACCAACGCTATGAGCACGTACAGCGCTCGTTGCGGCATCGATTGCAAGAAGCGAATCATCGGCCAACCCGTTTTCGCGATGGGGAAACCGCCGATGGGGAAGCCGCCCATGGGGAAGCCGCCGAACGCGCGTCAACGGCTTCCCTGTG
>CAVCPR010000116.1:0-6062 GCA_963604235.1 Anaerovoracaceae bacterium
TGGCGCCGGTGGGGCAGGCGGGCAGGCAATCGCCCAGGCCGTCGCAGTAGTCGTCGCGCATGAGGTGCGCCTTGCCCCCAACCAGCCCGATGGCTCCTTCATGGCAGGCGGACACGCACAGTCCGCAGCCGTTGCACAGCTCTTCATCGATGGAAATGACTCGTCTTTTCATGAAACCCCCTGCTTCATTGCTTGGCGAAACGAAATCGAATTGCAGCGTCAAAGCCTATCACGCGCGCCGCCGCGAATCGGTATCAAATGTTACCGCAGCAGTAACATTCGCGAAACCTGCACTATTCGCGCACCAGGCACTTCTGGATCTCGCCGATATACATGGTGTGGTAGTCCTTGTCGGGATACCACTTCGCGTCGTTGGACTTCACCACGATGCTCTGCGGCACCATGTCCTGCACGTAGAGCTTGCGGCACACGAGCACGAGGTCCGACTCCTCGAACGCGACCGCCTCGTCAACCGAAAACGGCGTGACGTCGGTCTTCTCCACCTTGTCGGGATCGTCGTTGCCCGAAACGCTACCGAGCAGCTTGAGGGCGTCGCGATGCTCCTCGGTGATGAAGCTCAGCGTGAAGGTGTCGTTGTTGTCCATGAAGAACTTCGTGCGGCGCTGCGGGCGGATGTAGCAGGTGGCCACGTCCATCCCCCAGAACACGCCGACGCCGCCCCAGCTTGCGGTCATCGTGTTGAAGAAATCGGGCGTGCCGGCCGTGACGAGCATCCACTGCTTGCCGATTTTCGAAAACGGGTTGACTTCCAATTCTTTGGGGCTTACTTCAACGAATGCCATGGCTATTCCTTCCATTCGGGATTCACGTGCATATCTTTTCGCATGGTAGCCCAAAAACACGACGAAAGGTGTTGACAGCGCAGATTCGCTTTCTATACTTATGAACAGTTGCTCATATGTTTAATCATCAAGAAAGGAGCACGCATGGATACGGCAGCGCACCCCATCGTCGAAGCAGCCGAAGCCGTCGTGCAGGACGCATGCGAAAACTCCGCGGATTGTCCCTGCGGCTGCAACCGCGCATCCACGAGCGTCCAGTTCGAGCAGCTCCCCGACGAGGAACTGCTCTACGATTTGGCGGACCTGTTCAAGGTATTCGCCGACACCACGCGTATCAAAATCTTGTACTCGCTCATGGCATCCGACCTCTCCGTCAACCAAATCGCCGAGGTCGTCGGGGCCACCCAAAGCGCCGTGAGCCACCAGCTGCGCGTGCTCAAGCAGGCCCACCTGGTGAAATTCCAGCGCGATGGGAAGTCGGTCATCTACTCGCTGTCCGACGACCACGTCTACACCATGCTCGCGCAGGGCATGACCCACATCTGCGAATAACGGCGAAGCGCCGCGTTCGATACCGATTCCACAAACGAAAGGAACACCCATGAAGAAGACGTTCAAGCTCGACGAACTCGATTGCGCCAACTGCGGGCAGAAGATCGAGGACGGCATCAAGAAGATCGACGGCGTCGCCGACGCGAAGGTGACGTTCATGACGCAGAAGCTCATGATCGACGCCGACGACGCGCGCTTCGAGGAGATTGTCGACGAGGCGCAAAAAATTGCCCACAAGTACGAGCCCGATTGCGACATCGTGCGTTAAAGTTCGCAAATCTTCGGCGCAGTTGAGTTTTCCCTATCAGTAAGGAAACATTCCCATGAACAAGAAGCAGCGGAAATGGCGAAACCGCATCATCGTTGCGCTCGTCCTGTTCGCGGCGATCTTCGCGGCCGACCATCTGCTCCCGCTTAAAGCGCAGCTCGGCACCGCCGGCGCGACGTACCTTCTGTTCGCGCTGTACCTGGTGCCCTACCTCATTGCCGGCCACGATGTCCTCGCGCGCGCCGGGCGCAACATCCTTTCGGGCGAGGTGTTCGACGAGAACTTCCTGATGGCCGTCGCCACCATCGGCGCATTCGCCATGGTGGCCTTCCCCGAGGCCGAGCCGAGTATGGCCGAGGGCACTGCGGTTATGCTTTTCTACCAGGTGGGAGAGCTGTTCCAAAGCTATGCCGTGGGCAAAAGCCGCAAATCAATCGCCACCATGATGGACATCGCGCCCGATTACGCCAATATCGAGGTGGACGGGCAGCTTGAGGAAGTCGACCCGAGCGAGGTGGCGCCGGGCAGCATCATCGTCGTGAAACCGGGCGAACGCGTGCCGATTGACGGCGTGGTCGTACAGGGCGCAAGCCAGCTCGACACGGCGGCGCTCACCGGCGAGTCGATCCCGCGTCACGTGGAGTGCGGCAGCGACATCATCAGCGGCTGCGTCAACATGACCGGGCTGTTGCGCGTCAAGACCACCAAGCCCTTCGGCGAATCGACCGTCAGCCGCATCCTCGAACTCGTGGAGAACGCAAGCGAGAAAAAGGCGCGCACCGAGAACTTCATCACGCGCTTCGCCCGCTACTACACGCCCACCGTCACTATTCTGGCGCTCGTGCTCGCCGTCGTCCCGCCGCTTGTCGGCCTAGGCGCGTGGAGCGACTGGATCCTGCGCGGCCTCACGTTCCTGGTGGTCAGCTGCCCGTGCGCGCTCGTGATCAGCGTGCCGCTGTCGTTCTTCGGCGGCATCGGCGGCGCAAGCAAGCTCGGCGTGCTCGTGAAGGGCTCGAACTACCTGGAAGCGCTCGCGAAGGTCGACACCGTCGTCTTCGACAAGACCGGCACGCTCACCGACGGCACGTTCAACGTGGTCGCCATCCATCCCGAGCAGGGCATTGACAAGGACAAGCTGCTCGGCCTCGCGGCGCACGCCGAGGCGTATTCCGACCACCCCATCGCCGTTTCCGTGAAGAGCGCCTACAGCGGGGAAATCGACCAGAAGCGCATCGCGGCCGTGCAGGAGGAATCGGGCCACGGCATGGTCGCCACCATCGACGAGCACGTGGTGCTCGTGGGCAACGACAAGCTGATGCGCGGCCACGGCGCGATCTACCACGACTGCGAGCTTGCGGGCACCATCCTGCATGTTTCCATCGATGGCGAATACGCAGGGCACATCGTCATCGCCGACGTGGTGAAGCCCGATGCGCAGGCCGCCATTTCGTCGCTGCACGCCGCCGGCGTCAAGAAGACGGTGATGCTCACCGGCGACCGCACGGAGGTGGCGAAGGCGGTGGCGGGCAAGCTCGGCATCGACGAGTTTAGCGCGCAGCTGCTTCCCGAGGGCAAGGTGAACGAGGTCGAGCGCCTGCTGGACGCCAAGCACGAGGGGTCCAACCTCGCCTTCGTGGGAGACGGCATCAACGACGCCCCCGTGCTCACGCGCGCCGACGTGGGCATCGCGATGGGCGCGATGGGGTCGGATGCAGCTATCGAGGCGGCGGACGTCGTGCTCATGGACGACAAGCCCTCGAACATCTCGCGCGCCATCCGCCTGGCGCGGCGCACGATGCGCATCGTATGGCAGAACATCGTGTTCGCCCTCGGCGTGAAGCTCATCGTGCTGGTGCTCGCAGCCGTCGGCATCGCGAACATGTGGCTCGCCGTGTTCGCCGACGTCGGCGTGGCGATTCTGGCCATCTTAAACGCCATGCGCTGCATGAACGTGAGCAGCCTGAAGAAGTAGCGCAGACGCGCGACTAAGCAGCTTCAGATGCCGATTTCAGATGATTGTGGAGAGGCCGCCGCATGATGGCGGCCTCTCTTCGTCTTCGGTAGAATGGAATGCCGATTTTTCCGGATGAAAAGGAGCAGCGATGTCCGAGAACGTGAGCGCGTCCGCCGAACAGGAAACCCCCGACCCCGAGTTCGACTTTGAGCAGGAACACCTCAGCGCCACCTACGGCAAGCTCGAGGACATCGCAGCCGCGCTTGCGGACAAGCTCGAACGCCGCCGCATCGACGCCGCCAAGACGAAGGAGGAGATGCAGGGCGAGGTGAAGCACAACTTCGCCTCCGACGGCGAGGCCCAGGAGACCTACGTCGACTACGCCGTTCTGAACAACCTCATCCGCGACTACAACCTCGAGCAGGATGCCGACAGCGAGCGCCTCGCCGCCGCGGCGAAGCTCATGGAGCAGCCGTATTTCGCGAAAATCAAGATCGAGATGCGTGCAGGCGCGCCGGCGAAGGACATCTACATCGGCCTTGCCGGCATTTCCGACGACAGCTACCGCCGCATGGTCGTCGACTGGCGCAGCCCCGTCGCCGAGGTCTACTACAACCAGGTCAACGGCATGACGTCGTACGTCGCAAACGGGCGCACCGTCAACGTCGACCTTAAGCAGCGCCGTCAGTTCGACCTTGAGCGCGACGTGCTGCACGCCTACTTCGACTCCGACGTGGCCATCGAGGACTCGCTGCTTTTGCACTCGCTGTCGCGCGAGCGCTCCGAGCACATGAAGGCCATCACCGCCACCATCCAAAAGGAGCAGAACGTCGTCATCCGCCACGAGGACGTCGAGACGCTGCTCGTCGCCGGCATCGCAGGCAGCGGCAAAACGAGCGTGCTCATGCAGCGCATCGCGTACCTGTTCTACCAGCAGCGCGGCACGCTCAAGCCCGAAGAGGTGTTCCTCATAAGCCCGAACCCCGTGTTCGCGCGCTATATCGAAAACGTGCTGCCCGACCTCGGCGAGCGCAATCCCGAGACCATCACGTATCGCTCGTTCTGCGCGCGCCTGCTGCCGCGCGGACGCAACCCGAAGCAGGAAGCATGCCCGCTTGAGCTTCTGTGGCGCATCGACAAGGCAGTGGAAAACCTCACCTTCGAGCCGGGCGACGTGCGCGACATCCGCCTGCACGACGTGCGCCTCGTGGCCGGTTCGGCCATCATGCAGCTGATGCAGAAGTATCCCAATGTGGCACCGGGCCCGCATTTGGTGACGCTTGTACGCGAAGAGCTGTTCAAGCGCCTCGAGTCGCGTCTGGCGCAGATGGCCGGCACCGAAGCGGTCCAAGACGAGCTTTTGTGCCTGTCGCTCGACGAGCAGGTGGCGCTGTTCAACGGGCCGTACGACCCGCAAACCGAGGAAGAGGCGAAATCGTGCGCGCTCACGTATCTGCGCGAGCGATTCGCGGACGCGGCCATCGCCATCGAGCGCGACGAATGGCTGCGCATCGACCGCATCGGCATGCGCCTGCTCGGCGTGGAGAACCTGCCGGCGAGCGCATGGCTGTACCTGAACATGGCGGTGACGGGCCTGGGCAACCCCGACGCGAAATACGTAATGATCGACGAGGTGCAAGACTACTCCGCCGATCAGCTCGCGGTGCTCGCGCGTTTCTTCCGCCGCGCGCACTTCATGCTGCTCGGCGACCCGCATCAGGCGATTCGCCCGAACACGGCAAGCTGGGACGACATCCGCGCGGTGTTCGGCCATATGAAGGGCAAGGTCTCCGAGGCCTCCCTCATGACCAGCTACCGCTCGACGCCGGAAATCACGTCGTTGTTCGCGGGCCTTCTAGGTGCGGATGAGCGCATGCAGATCTCGGCCGTGCAGCGCGCCGACGAACCGCCGACCATTCTGGAATGCGCCGACGAGGAAACCTATGAGCGCGAGCTGCGCGAGTTGCTGCGCGGCGCGGCCGATAACGAGGGGCTTACCGCAGTCGTCTTCCCCTGGAAGCATGAGATTTCCCGCGCGCGCAAGCTTTTGGGAGAGGACATGCCCGCCGTGCTCGACGAGGCGGGGCATCTGCCGCAATCGGGCATCCTTGCGCTGACGTTGCCGCTGGCAAAGGGGCTGGAATTCGACCACGTGATCATCCCCGACGCGAGCGAGCGCCTGTTCCCCACCGGCGATACGGTGGCGGAAAACCGCCTGTACACCACCATCAGCCGCGCCACGAAGGGCGTACATATCCTGAGCTGCGGAAAGATGACGAGCATGCTGGATTTCGCTCGGTAGACGATATTCAAAACCAGCGTCACGACTTCGGCTCTTTTACATAGGGTCGACCATTCCTGCAGGGCTGAGTTCATGCTCAGCCGCCCCGGGATACGACACGTCGCAAGATGCCCGTCCCGGGATACCCTTTCGAAATAACTGCGGAATCTGTCTGTAGGGCCGTACGCAAGTGCGGCCAAAACG
>CAVCPR010000117.1:0-5308 GCA_963604235.1 Anaerovoracaceae bacterium
GCCAATTTTCAGGCCCTCAAGCTTTGCGTCCCGGCCTTTCGGCTGGTTTACCTACAATGAGTAATCGTCTTAATATAACCGCTCCGGACGCGCTGCGAGGGCAGACGGGCATCATTCGCCATTGATTCGACATACCTAGAGAGAGCGAGCGCAGGCAACGCTACGCCCTCGCGCTTACTGTTCGAAGTCCACGTTCTTGCTTTCGCGGAAGAACAGCAGCGCCACCAGGGCGATAGCCGCCATGCCGCCCATGTACCAGCCGAGCGCCTGGATACCGAAGTTCATGACGAGCGCAGAAGCGATGGTCGGGGCGAAGGCGCCGCCGGTGATGGCGGCCAGGTTGTAGCTCAGGCCGGCGCCGGAATAGCGCACCTTCGCGGGGAACAGCTCGGGCAGATAGCTGCCGCACGGCCCGAAGATGGTTCCCATGCAGCAGAAGCCGACGCAGAGGAACACCATGACGGAAAGCACGCTGTTCGCGGCAAGCAGCGAAGGCGCCACCAGGGCGAACAGGAGCGTGCAGGCATTGCCGATAAGCAGCACCGGCTTGCGCCCGCGCGCATCGGCCGCAAGGCATCCAACCAGCACGAACCCGGCGAAGAACACCACTGACACCAGCTGCATGCCCAGGTACTGCTGCTGCGTGAAGCCCAGCGTCGTGGTGCCGTAGGAAAGCGACCAGGTTCCCAGCACGTAGAACAGCGTGTAGGTGATGGACATGGTCGCCGTGCCGAGCACCACGCGGCGCCAATGATGGCACAGGTCGCGCAGCGGGGTCTTCGTCGTGCGGTTTTCGGCAGCGGCCTTCTGGTACACCGGCGTCTCGCTCATGCGCGTGCGCACCACCAAACCGACAACGACCAGCAAGCACGACAGCAGAAACGGGATGCGCCAGCCCCACGCCGCCATCGCGCCATCGGGAAGCACCACGTCAAGCAGCAAATTCACGCCGTACGCGCAGAAAAAGCCGATCGGGGCGCCCAGGTTCGGGAAGCTGCCGAACAGCGCGCGCTTGCCCTCCGGCGCGTTTTCCGTCGCCACGAGCGCCGCACCCGACCATTCGCCCGCAAGGCCAAGGCCCTGGCAGGCGCGGCACAGGCACAGCAGCAGCACGGACAGAGGGCCAAGCACGTCATAACCGGGGAGCAAACCGACGCAAAACGTGGCCGTGCCCATCAACAGCAGGGCCGCGACCAGGGTTTTCTTGCGGCCGAGGCGATCGCCGAAGTGCCCGAACAGAAGGCTGCCGAACGGGCGGGCCAAAAAGCTGACCGAGAACGTGACGAACGCGAGCAGCGTGGCCAGCACCGGGTCGGATTTCGCGACGTCGGTGAAGAAGATGGCGCCGAAGTAGCTGGCCGCGGCGATGGAGTAGCAGTAGTTGTCGTAGAACTCGATGGCCGTGCCGATCATGGAGGCGACCATGACCTCGGCCGTGGAGTCGCGCTTGATCGGCGCGGTTGCCGCCGGTGCGGACGCGGCGCCGGCTGCGGCGCCGGCCGTCGCCGGGGTGAGCGCCCCGGGCATGCTCGCGGACGCGAAGGTCGCGGCAGGTTCGCCGCCCTTGTCGCCCATCAGGGGTTTACGTTGCTGTGGCTGTGTGCTCGACACTTCTTTCGCCTTGCCTTTCTTCTCCGCGCAGCGCTCCTTCACGCCGCACGTCGTCGGTGATGACCGGTTTTTGATTGGGAGATGTTCGGGAAACGATGGCCAGTCGGCCTTGCCGGGGCGGAACCTGGTCGCGCGAGGCGCGTCTCGCGGTGGCGGGGTCGCCCGAGCCGACGCAGGGCGCAAAAAAGCCGAAGGCCGTCTTTCCAAACAGCCTCCGGCTCTCAAAACCATCAGCTGCCCGATTAGGGTTCGGGCAGCATCAAAAGCAACCCGGACCCTAGATAATGGAGCTGATAATTCGAGAATCTAGGTTTGCGCAGGTCATCATCATTTCCTTACCGTTTGAGCATCAAGGCGATGCTTCTCTTCCGACCGCTTTCACGGCCTTCGCCGGGCACCCTTCGTGCCCAACGCGCCCTATCATCGTCCTTTCGCCGGCAAGGTCAACCCAAAGCATGCGCTCGTAACAAATCGTTAACATTTCCTAGTGCGGAAGTTGGATTTTAGCGCCACGAAGGGGCGACGGGCCACGGCAAGCCCGTCCGCCCTCCAACCGCACTTGCCGCCCCTTAAAACAGTTCGACCTCATCCCGGAGGAACGCCTCTATCGAGATGTTCCTGTCGCCGACGACCATCGGCCTGGCATCTGGATTGAGCTCGATAAACTTCCCCATACCGCTCTTGGACACCCGGCCGCTCTTGACCTCGATGGCAGCAAGGGCGCCATCGCTCCTCTTTGCGACGAAATCCACCTCAAGGTCGCCCTCGCGCCACCAGTAAAGCTCGAATCCCTCAAGCGCGGAGCGGGCAATGAGACGCGCGCCAACCGCCGTCTCGACAAGGTGTCCGCGCAACGAGGGGTCGGCCAACAAGTCGCCCGGGCCCCTCCACATGGAAGCCATCAGGGACGGGTCGTGCACCATCAGTCTGGGGGAACTCGCCCTCGAACGAATCTGCTTCGAGTCGTATTTCTGAAGACCACTCATCATCCCCGCTTTGGAAAGCAAGTCGAGATAATGCCGGATGACGTCGGTATTACCCTTGTCATCGAGCTGGCCCAATAGCTTTCGATACGAGATTTCCTGCGCGGAGTACTGGGCGCCCAATTCAAACAACGCCCTCATGAGCGCGGGCTTGCGCACGTCCTCCATCTGCAGTACATCGCGCGATATGGTCGCCTCAACGATGGAGTCGCGCATATACTCGCGCCAACGATTCGCGTCGCCCTTGAGAATCGCGGCGCCGGGGTAGCCGCCAAGCACCAGGTAGTCATCGAGGCTGTAACCAAAAGCCTCGGACATCTCCGCAAGACTCCAATGGGTTGACCTCAGAAGTTCGAACCGGCCGGCGAGCGACTCGGAAAGTCCACTGCCCAGCAGCAGGCTCGACGACCCCGACAAAACGACAAGCAGCGGGACATCGTTCCACGAATCTTCATCCCAAAGCGCCTTGACCGTCTCCGACCAACCAGCGACCTTCTGAATTTCATCAAGCACGAGGATTGCGGCGCCCTGTCTTGCGGCGAGCGCGCGGGCTTGGCGCCACTCAAGCTCAACCCACTCCCCCGCCAGCTCGGCAGACGAATCGGCACTGGCCACTCGATAAGGCAGCCCAACGGCCTTAACAGCCTGCTTGATCGCCGTGGTCTTGCCAGTTTGCCGCGGGCCCATAATTACCTGGATAAAAGCCCGCGGAGCGGAAAGCCTCCGCTCCAGCTTCTTTGAAAGATCTCGTGAATACATCTCCATCACCCAAACCAAGCTTTACGTATCTAGCAAAAATGATAGGTGTATCTAGCATTTTTGATAGGTGTATCTAGCATTTTTCAATAAAACGACGGGGACGGAATTGGCGAACGCCTCCCCGAGTCTTTCGGGACGACTGCGTAAGGGCGCTTCCCAGTCGCCCGAGCCGCCGCGCCCACCGAGCCGCGCATCTCGAAACACAAGGCCCGCAACGCAAAGGACCGTGAAAACGGAGCCATCGGCCGAATCGTCCACCGGCGCCGAGGTCAAGACCGCAGGGGCCGAGCCGAACCCGGCGACCCCTTCCCTTCGGGCCGGGAGGTTTATACTCTTGGGTATTGCTTCGCGACGGCGCGCTTTGCGTCCGCCGCGCCATCGAAAGGAGACCCCATGACCGAACTTGGAACCACCTGCGTGCAGGGCGGCTACCGCCCCGGAGACGCCGAGCCCAGGCAGGTGCCGATTTACCAATCGACCACCTGGAAATACGACACCTCCGAGCATATGGGCAAGCTTTTCGATTTGGAGGAATCGGGCTACTTCTACAGCCGCCTGCAAAACCCTACGTGCGACCTGGTGGCCGCGAAGATCGCCGAAATGGAGGGCGGCACGGCGGCCATGCTCACCAGCTCGGGCATGGCGGCGAGCTTCCTGGCCATCTTCAACGTGGCCGGCGCGGGCGATCACGTGGTGGCGAGCTCGGCCATTTACGGCGGCACGTACAACCTGCTGGCGCACACCATGGGTCGCATGGGCCTGACCTGCACGTTCGTCGCGCCCGATTGCACCGACGAGGAACTTGAAGCGGCTTTTCAGCCCAACACCAAGCTCGTGTTCGGCGAAACCATCGCCAACCCGGCACTCGCGGTGCTCGACATCGAGCGCTTCGCCGAAGCCGCGCACGCGCACGGCGTGCCGCTGATGGTCGACAACACCTTCCCCACGCCGGTGAACTGCCGTCCCATCGAGTGGGGCGCCGACATCGTGACGCACTCCACGACGAAATACATGGACGGGCACGCGGCCTACTTGGGCGGCGTGATCGTGGACGCCGGCAAGTTCGACTGGATGGCGCACGCCGACAAGTTCCCCGGCCTCACCACGCCCGACGAGAGCTACCACGGCGTGACGTACGCCGAGAAGTTCGGCAAGGAAGGCGCGTTCATCACGAAGGCGACCGCCCAGCTCATGCGCGATTTGGGCCCCATGCAAAACCCGCAGGCGGCGTTCTTCCTGAACAGCTCGCTGGAAAGCCTGCACGTGCGCATGCCCCAGCACTGCGCGAACGGCCTGGCCGTGGCGGAATTCCTGAACAGCCACCCGAAGATCCGCTTCGTCAGCTTCCCGGGGCTTGCGGGCGACAAGTATTACGACTTGGCGCAGAAATACATGCCGAACGGCACCTGCGGCGTCGTGAGCTTCGGCTTCACCGGTGGGCGCGCGGCGGCCGAGCAGTTCATGAAGAATCTGAAGCTCGCGCAGATCGCCACCCACGTGGCCGACGCGCGCACCTGCTGCCTGCATCCGGCGAACGCCACGCATCGCCAGATGAACGATGCCGAACTGGAAGCCTGCGGCATCAGCCCCGATATGGTGCGCCTGAGCTGCGGCCTCGAGGCGACGGACGACCTCATCGCCGACATCGCGCAAGCTCTCGATACTATTTAAAGGCAAAGCGGCGAGCGCGATCGCGGGGCCCGCGATAACACGGGGTCACGGCGAGCGAAGCGCCGCCGCCATCCCCCAGAAAATCCAGCAAAAAGGGCCGGGCAGCTCAACTGAGCTGCCCGGCCCTTGAGTGGGAGTTCCACCCAAAGGAGAACTCCCGCTAACTTGTCCAACTAATTTCGCCGCAGCGCCGCAGCGCCCCCCGGCGCCCCGGCCTCAGACTTGCGGCGCCATGCAACCACGGCGCCGCAATCCTCAAACCTAGTAGCTGTACACCTTCGTCC
>CAVCPR010000117.1:5318-6057 GCA_963604235.1 Anaerovoracaceae bacterium
TTTGAGTGGGAGTCCCGCTCAAAGGAGAACTCCCACTAACTTGTCCAACTAATTTCGCCGCAGCGCCCCCCGGCGCCCCGGCTGCAGGCTTGCGGCGCCATGCAACCACGGCGCCGCGATCCTCAAACCTAGTAGCTGTACACCTTCGTCCCGGAGGGGATGGTGGTGTAGATCCAGTAGGCGTTGTTGTCCTCGAGGCGCACGCAGCCGTGCGAGGCGGCCACGCCCATCACGCCCTCCATCGGCGTCCAGGTGTTCTGGTAATACACGATGGTGTGGAACAAGTAGTCGCCGTAGAACTGCGTCCAGTAGTAGCACGTGAAGCCCGACCCGAAGGAGTATCCGCGCGAGCCGATGGTGTACTCACCGGTGACGGTCGGCGTCGAGGCCTTGCCCGGCGAGCACGCCCAGTCGTAGAGGGGCACCCAGTTGCCGGCCGAACCCTGGAACACGCACACGCGGCAGCTCGGGCTGTCGATGGTGATCAGGTAATTGGTGGCGCTGTACATGTTCTTGATCTGGTCCCATGCGTAATGCAGCACGTCGGACTTGAAGTGGACCTCGCCGGTGTACTGGTCGAGGTAGGTCCACACGCCGTCGATGTAGTGCCAGCCGTAGAGCATGACGCCCGTGGTGGTGTCGAAGTACACCCACTTATTGGAGGTGGGGATGTACGACCAGCCGTAGTCCACCGCGCCGGTGTACGGGTCGAGGTAGTACCAGTTGCCGTCGATGGCCT
>CAVCPR010000118.1:0-6050 GCA_963604235.1 Anaerovoracaceae bacterium
GCCTTGCTCCTCTAAATTTGCAAGTGAGTACAGCATAGAAGGATCCGCCGAGATCTTTGCAGCAAGCGAAACGGCCAAGTCGTCGCAAGCGTTCGCTTCCGCTTCCGCCATCTTTTCCGCAATCTTCGAGTCGCTCAAATACTCGAGCGCCCCTTGCTTCGAAAGAGCTTCGAAGCCCAGAACCTCCTCGCTTGCTTTCATCAGCTCTTGCGCTTGGGCCTCATGAAGAGAGCGGTACTCTTCATCACTCATCGAGCGAAGTCCATCGAGAACGCCGTTAAGCTCCTCGGTGTACACGTAACCTCGATTCCCGTTCGAAGCCTGCACGGCGCGCAAGTCGGGTTCCACCGTGTTTGGCTGCTTGGTTGCCGGATTGAATGCGGAACCGTATGTCTGCCCATTCTGATTTACGCCATAGGAAAGCGTATCGAGCGCGCCAGCCTGCGCCGCAAAGAACAATGCAAGAACCGTTGCCGCCGCGACAATGATGACGCGCCGCTTCATGTCGATCGATTTCATTTGGTGCTCCTTCCTAAGTGCCGCAGAGCTACGATGTCCAAACTCCGATACGAAAGCTTCCTTTCCTTTCCAACTGTGCTGACTAATTCTTGGGTCCATCGAATTACATATCGCATTCCTCCTTATATCTTTAGTGTTCTGTCTTATACTCTCAGTATATCTTGATACACTAGGAGTTGTAGTCTGGATATAGAAGCAATTTGTATGGTAGAGTTAATGGCTGCATTGCGTTTGAAACATCGATTGAACGAGGATGCATAGCAGACGATTGATTCGAACAGGAAGAATTGGAGGGCGCCATGAACCGCGAAACCGGTCTTTTCGACAATCGAAACGGTCTCTACTTTCTGGGTAACCCGAATCGGCGTCTCGCCCTCAACGTACTGAGAATCGCCCTTCTTGTCGTCGCTTTCGTATGGGCAGTTCTCCTCCTGCTTGTCGCATTTGGGCTCATCAGCATGATTCGGCTCTCATCGGGCAACGTCGACCAGGACACCGGATCGCTTTCTTTCGCCTTATGCGGGGCAACCTTGCTAGAGGGAATTCTCGTCATGAGCATTCTTCTGGGTACAATGCGTTCCCTCGAATCGCTGGCTAAAAAGCAGCCGCCTTTTTCCTTGAGGCAAGTCCACAGCATTCGGATCCTTTCAGCCCTTCTGTTCTGCTACGGCATCATCGATTCTTTTGTCGGCACTCACTTTTTCGCATTTGCAAACGTCGGCTTTTCTTCACTTGGATTTTCGACCCCATTTACCATCGCCTTCGACAGGCCCTGGTGGATCCCCGAGATCAATGCGGGGATATTCATTGCCGCACTAGTCGTTCTCGTCATCTCGTACGTTTTCGAATACGGATGCGAGCTGCAAGAAGAATCGGAAGCGTTTTTATGAGATGGGCGGCTGAGGTATCGTGCCTGTAATCGTTCGACTCGATGTCATGCTGGCAAAACGGAAAATGAGCTCGCAAGAACTGGCGGAAAAAATCGGCATTACCCCGGTGATGCTGTCGCGCATTAAGACGGGGAAAATCAAGGGCATTCGCTTTTCGACGCTTGAAAGCATTTGCCGTGTCTTAGATTGCACGCCAGGGGACCTTCTCGAGGTAGTTGACGAGGATTAGCCCCCTACCAGGACGCTTAGCGCCAAGAAGATCCCTCGATTCGGGCGGATGCGGGCACATCCGCATTCGCCGCAGCTGCTGGAGTCCTTACTCCAGGTCGAGCATGGTGCCGTGCTTGCCGATCCGCTTGCGGCGTTCCAGGATCCCAAGCGCGATGGCCGTGTCCAGGCCGAAGGAAAGCACTGGGCGAAATGCTCGCCGGACCGCAGCAAGGACTGCGGCCCTCCCGAAGCGACCGCTCTACGACAGGTACTTCTCGAAGAGGTCGTCGAGCATTTCCTTTTCGAAGGGCTTGGAGATGTGGCCGTCCATGCCCGCGGCCAGAGATCGCGCGCGATCTTCCTCGAAGGCATTCGCGCTCACGGCGATGATGGGGAGCTTGTCGGTGTCGGGGCGCCCGAGCGCGCGGATGGCCTGCGCGGCGTCGAGGCCGTTCATGACGGGCATCTGGATGTCCATCAGCACCAGGTCGTAGTAGCCGGGTTCCGAGGTGCGCACCATCTCCACGCCGGCGGCGCCGTTTTCCGCCTCCTCGACGGCGATGCCGCGGCCCTTCAGGATAGCTGCCACAATCTCGCGGTTCAGGTCGTTATCCTCCACCACGAGCACGGTCTTGCTGTCGTTTGCCGCGGCGAACGGCGACAGGTTGAGCATCGCGTCGCCCGACGGGGGGACCACTTCCCCGACGGCCGAGCTCAGCGTCTCATACAGATCGCTCATGAACAGGGGCTTCGCCAAGAACGCGGTCACACCCGCGGCGCGGGCCTCGGCCTCGATCTCGGTCCAGTCGTAGGCGGTCAGAATGATGATGGGCGTGTCGTTGCCGATTTCCGTGCGGATGCGGCGCACGGCCTCGACGCCGTTCATGTCGGGCATCAGCCAGTCGATGACGAACGCGCGGTACGGGCGCCCGCCCTCGTGCGCGTACTTCGCCTTGTAGACGGCCTCGGTTCCCGACATCGTCCATTCCGGGTTCATGCCGATCGCCTCGAGCATGCGGCACACGCTGACGCAGGCGTCCATACTATCGTCGGCCACCAGCGCGCGGAAGCCGCAGAGCTTTTCGATGGCGAGGTTGCGGTTCGGGGTTTCGCCGCACGTCTTGAAGTCCAGCGACACGGTGATTTCCGTGCCCACGTCCGGCTCGCTTTCCACCACGATTTTGCCGCCCATCATGTCGACGATGTTCTTCGTGATGGCCATGCCCAGCCCCGTGCCGGGGATGCCGCTGACGGTGCTTGTGCGCTCGCGGGCGAATGGCTCGAAGATATGGTCGATGAAGTCGCGAGACATGCCGATGCCCGTGTCCGAGATAATGAAGTCGAACGACGCCCAGCCGGGGCGCTCGGGGGTCGGGCGCTGCACGATCTTGATGCCGACGGTGCCGCCGGGTTGGGTGAACTTCACGGCGTTGCTCATGCAGTTGATGAGGATCTGGTTCAGGCGCAGCTTGTCGCAGACGACGTTCTCGTCCACCACGTCGACGGTGTCGATAAGGAACTTCAGGCGCTTGGAATGCACGTCGGCCTGCAGGATGTTGCGCAGGTCGTGCATGATGGTGGGCAGGTTGTTGGGCTTTTCCTCGATGGAGACGCGGCCCGACTCGATGCGGCTCATGTCCAGCACGTCGTTGATGAGCGACAGCAGGTGGTTCGACGAGGTCATGATCTTCTTGAGGTAGTCCTCCAGAAGCTGCGGATCGTCGGTGTGCGCGGCGGCAAGCGACGTGAAGCCGATGATGGCGTTCAAGGGCGTGCGGATGTCGTGGCTCATGTTGGACAGGAACGTGGTTTTCGCGCGGTTTGCGTTTTCCGCCACGCGCAAGGCGTTTTCCATCTCAGTGGATTGCGTGCGATCGATCACGTAGGACAGCGCCAGCAGGTCGCCTGAGGCCTCGTCGCGATACATGGTGATGTGCTGCTCGGCCAGCGTGGGCGTGCCCTGCACGCTTTTAACCCAGCAGCGGTGCGAGAGGTGGTCGTTACCCTCCGCGAAGCTGCGCTCGAGCGCCGCGCGATCGAAAAAGGCCAGGTATTCGGCCTTGTGCTCGTCGGTCGTCATGTCCGACCAGCAGTCGATGAAGCGGTCGTAGGAGACGTCTTGCGGAAGGCCCAGGAATTCGTTGACGTTATACTCGACGTCGCCGACCTTCTGCGTGACCGTGCCCGGGATGACGTTCTTCGTGATGTTGATGTTGAAGAATGCGCCGGCGCTTTCGAGCAGCGCCTGCTCCAGGAGCTTGATACGGGTGCGGTACGTCTCGATCTGCCGATCGGTTTGGCTGGTTGCCATCGTCGCGTGCCTTTCTTCTGCATGCGCCCACTGCGCGTCCATCTCGGTGCGCGGGCGAGCCTGCAGGGCGCTGCTGCCCGGCGGACGGGCGGCGACGCGAAGATTCGGATTACGGCCAGCATGCGCATGCGCGTTCGTTTTGCAGGGAGGCGAATGGGGCCACCGGGCGAAAACACGCGGGCGCGATTGTACCACCGAAGGTGCGGCTTTACGCGTACCTTACATACTTTTGACACCAGCGGGAACGGGCGTTGGCGGGGGGCGGGGACGTCCGAGCGCGTAGCATCATTACCGAGGATTGCGCGGGGCTAGGTTAGTTTGGCTTGGAGTCTGCTTCACGGGGAAATACGCACCAATGCCGAAAAACCCACAAGATGGCCCCGGCAACGTGAGCCCAGCCGACTCCAAATTGAGCTATTGCGTTGAGGTATCGGCATGAAGCCGAAAAGCCGACTTGGTTCACCGTTCTGCTGGCGTGCTATACTGCTAGCAACGCGAAAGGAGACCGCTATGGGAAGCACTATGGTGCAGTTAAACACGCGAATTCCGATCGATTTGAAGGAGCAGGGCGATCGCGCGCTCGAACGAGCCGGCTACACCTCCTCGCAAGCCGTGCGCGCGCTCTGGGAGTTCGCCGCCCGCCATGCACACGAGCCCGGCGCAGTACATACGTTGCTTGAGGAAGACGAAGCAGGTAAGGAAACCGAGAGCACCCAAAGCCGCTTGAGCGCATACGAAAAAGGGACGCGCATCATCGAGCGCGCCTACGAAGCGCTCGGGCTGAACCCGCACGAGACCTACGGCTTCCGACACGCAAGCTACAAGGAACTTCGCGACCAATACTACGATGAACGCCTTGAGCAGGGGGAATAGATCATGGATGACCTCTCCCTCATGCTCGATACGAATTGCTGGCTGGACTACTACATCCCAAACCGTCCGAGCGGCCAGCAGACGCGCGAGCTCATTCGCTACGCGTTCGTCCACGACGTCAAGCTGCTCTACCCCGCCCCGATTGCGAAAGACGTGTTCTACCTGATAGAGCGCGAAACAAAGCGGTTTATCCGCAATGCACGGGGCGAACTGACGCAGAGCGCGGCCGCCTTGGCAAGCGAGGCCGCTTGGAGCGCAGTCGGCCACATGCGCGAAAATGCGTTCGCAGCGAGCATCGGGCAGGCGGACATCTGGTACGCGGAAAAGCTGCGGGGCGTTCACGATGATTTCGAGGACAACCTGGTGCTCGCAGCCGCCGAGCGCGTGAAGGCAACGTACCTGGTCACCAGCGATGAACAGCTTCTAAAGCACGCCACCGTGGCCACGCTCACGCCCGAGCGGGCACTAGCGGCACTGAAGATTCTAGCGGAGTGAGAAACCCTCAAATCCCTAGGCTCTGTTAAACCAGAATCGACATGCGCCTGAAGCAGTTCGAAAAATACCGGCGCATGCGCGCAGGTGCGGGCATGCGATTCCGGGCTTTGCGAAGGCAGGTCAAACTCCCATGTCGATTCCGGCCCAACAGTGCCTTCCGCAAAGGTGCGAAGGCGTACAATTTCGGAAGTCGTCCAGAGCAGGCCGGACGACCTTCATCGAGACGAGGAGAGACAATGGTTATCGATTTCCCGAGCGAGGCTTTTCAGGCAATCCCCAACTTCAAAGGCGGCGAAGGGCATCTTGACGCGAAGATGACGAGCGATGGCGCGGCGCGCATCTGCACGTGCCGACTGGAGCCGGGCTGCACCACGGGCTACCACGCGCACGAGCGCAACAGCGAGATCATCTACGTGCTTTCCGGCAAGCTGCGCGCCGAATACGACGACACGGTCGAATACGTGAGCGCCGGGCAATGCCACTACTGCCCGATGGGTCACAGCCATGGCTTCAGCAACGCCAGCGACACCGAACCAGTGGAGCTGTTCTGCGTGGTGCCCGAGCACCACGTCGGGGAATAGGCGGGATCGCAGCCTGGATATCGGGCGGGGTCGGATAAGCAAGCAACCCCGCAACTTCGTAGCATGGCGCCACATGCGCGGAATGCCCCGGCATGGACGAAACTTGCGCGTCATGCAAGTTTCGTCCATGCGATAGTCAAAACTTGCACGGGAAGCAAGTTTTGACTATCG
>CAVCPR010000119.1:0-5965 GCA_963604235.1 Anaerovoracaceae bacterium
ATCGTGTGGTTCTCCTCCTCGTCGGCCGTCAGGTAGTCGATCTCGTCGGTGACCTTGCCGTCGACGACGCGGCGGTACGGCGTCTCGATGAAGCCGTAGGGGTTGATGCGGCCAAACGTTGCCAGCGAGCCGATCAGGCCGATGTTCGGGCCTTCAGGCGTCTCGATCGGGCACATGCGGCCGTAGTGGGAGTTGTGGACGTCGCGGACCTCGAAGCCTGCGCGCTCGCGGGACAGACCGCCCGGGCCGAGTGCGGACAGACGGCGCTTGTGCGTGATGCCTGCGGCGAGGTTCGCCTGGTCCATGAACTGGGACAGCTGCGAGGAGCCGAAGAACTCCTTGATGGCCGCCACGATGGGGCGGATGTTCACGAGCGACTGCGGGGTGATCTCGTCGGGCTCCTGCATGCTCATGCGCTCGCGCACGACGCGCTCCATGCGCGACAGGCCGATGCGGAACTGGTTCTGGATCAGCTCGCCGACCGTGCGGATGCGGCGGTTGCCGAAGTGGTCGATGTCGTCGACCTTCACGCCCTCGGCGTTGGCATGCAGCGCGATGATGTACTGCATGGTCTTGGTGATGTCCTCGTCGGTCAGCGTCGAAGAGGTGGCATCCTCCTGCGAGAAGCCGAGCTTCTTGTTGATCTTGTAGCGGCCGACCTTGGCGAGGTCATAGCGCTGCGGGTTGAAGAACAGGCCTTCGAGCAGCGTGCGGGCGCTGTCGATGGTCGGCGGCTCGCCGGGACGGAAGCGCTTGTACAGCTCGATGAGCGACTCCTCCTTGGTGGTGGCGGGGTCGCGGTCGAGGGTGCGCAGCACCATCTCGTCGCTGCCGAGCAGCTCGATGATCTCCTCGCGGGTTTCCGCCAGGCCGAGCGCGCGCACGAGCAGCGTCGCCGGCTGCTTGCGCTTGCGGTCGATGCGCACGGACAGGATGTCGCGCTTGTCGGTCTCGAACTCGAGCCAGGCGCCGCGCGAGGGGATGACCTTGGCGTTGTACAGCGTCTTGTCCGACGCCTTGTCGCGCTCGGAGCTGAAGTACACGCCGGGCGAGCGGACGAGCTGCGAGACGACGACGCGCTCGGTGCCGTTGATGATGAAGGTGCCGCGGTTGGTCATGAGCGGGAAGTCGCCCATGAACACGTGCTGTTCCTTGATCTCGCCCGTTTCACGGTTGATGAAGCGGATATCGACGAACAAGGGCGCCTGATAGCTGACGTCCTTAACCTTGCACTCCTCGACGGTGTACTTGGGTTCGCCGAACTCATGATCGCCGAACTCGACGCACATGTCCTTGGCGCTGTTCTCGATCGGGGCGATGTCCTGGAACGCTTGATCGAGGCCCTCGTTCATGAACCATTTGAAACTCTCGGTTTGAATGGCGATGAGGTTGGGCACGTCCATGACGTCCGGGATTTTCGCAAACGAGCGTCGATTGCGATAAAGTTCGGTCTGACCAGTCGTTTTGTCTTTGGCCACGAGGCTTTTCCTCCTTCAGGTGCATCCGCGAAACTGCGAAAAAGTTGCAATTTGCTAAAATACAATGGAGAACGCAACCCGTCAAGGAAAATTTTCACGAGCTATGGAACTTTTTTGTTGTTCGGTCTGTTTATCAGGGAAAACGGTAGTAAATCCGTGCAGTTTTCAGGCACTTGCACCGGCGTGGCGATGCCCTTTAAGCCTACTTTAGTACTATAGAACCCAACGTTGCACCGAGAACTGTATACGTAGTTAGGAAAAACGTTGCCCTGCGCATCAAACGATCCACGCAAACCCCACCCGCTTGCCAACGCGGCGCTGTGCTACCTCGCAGCCTTCGCCTTCCCCTTCGCGGTGCTGCTCGCCGTCTTCGCAACTTACGGAATCTGCCCCTTCGGCGATTTGTCGGTCATGCTCTACGACATGCCCGTTCAGTACGCCAACTATTTCGGTTGGCTCATCGAAGTGCTGCATGGAGACGCGAATCTATTCTACAGCGACGCCGCCGGGCTTGGCGGGGGGACGTTTAGCCTATTCACCTATTACCTCTCGAGCCCCTTCAACCTCATCGCCTTCTTTTTCACGCCCGAGAGCGTCCCTCTGCTTTTCAGCGTGCTGTATCTGTTGAAGATTCCCACCTGCGCGCTTGCCTGCCTCGTCTTTTTGCGCGGAAGGCTCCTTGCACCCGAAGCCGGCTCCTTTGCCGAGGCGCGCCGGGCGGCGGCGGTCGCCCCCGTGCAGGCGCATATCTCCCTTGTGCTCGTCGCCTGCGCCTATGCGCTGTCCTCCTACGTCATCGGGTACGCCACCAACATCATGTGGCTCGACGGCGTCTACATGCTGCCGCTCGCGGCACTGGGCACGTGGCGGCTCGTGCAGCGCAGGAAGTGCGCGGGGCTGTTCGGCGCGGCGGGCGTCTCCATCCTGTTCAACTGGTACACCGGCTACATGGTCTGCCTCTTCTGCGTGCTGTACTTCTTTTACGAGCTTGCGCGGCGCGAATCCCTCTCAGGCAAGCGCCTGCGCACCTGCGTCCGCTTCGCCGTCACGCTCGCGCTCGCCGTCGGCGCGGGCATCGTCGTGCTGCTGCCGACGGCGCTGTCGCTTCTCGGCGGCAAGGGCGAAGGCGCGGGGCTTTCGAACCTGTTCGTGAGCGATGCCATTGCGCGAAGCCCCCTGTACGTCGCCAACCTCTTCGGCATCGGCGTCACGCCGGGCATCATCACTTCCGCAAACCGCCCCGCGCTCGTCATATCGACGCTCGCGCTCGTCGGCTTCGGTTTCTTCTTCGCCAACCCCGCCATCGCAAGGCGCAGCCGCCTGTGCGCCGGCGTGCTTGCGGCGGCCATGCTCGCCTCCGTCGTGGTCATCCCCCTCAACACCGTTTGGAGCGGTTTCGTCGCGGAAAGCTCCTACACCAACCGCAACGGCTTCGTCATCCTATTCGTCATCTGCGCGCTGGCAGCGGAAGGCCTGCTGAAGCTTCCGCAGGCGCCCCATCCCGTCAAAAGCGCGCTGGCGAGCGGCTTTGCGATCACCGCCCTGTACCTGCTGTCGGCCGTCTCCTGGCGTCTGACGAAAGGCTCCTGGATGCCCTCGGCCGAGCTCGTGGGACTCGAGACGTTTTTGCTGGTCGCCCTCACCGTGCTCGGCGCCATCATCTCCCGCGCCTTGTCCGGACGCGAGCGCGAGGGCGCAAGCGAGAGGGCAACGGTGCTTCTCGGCACCAAGGCGCTGTGCATTGCCGGCGCCTTCGCGGTCATCGTATTTGCGGCCGAACAGGTTCGCGCAACCGAGCTGCAGCTTGCCAACTGCCAATTTACCGCCAGCGATTACGCGCAGGACATCGACGAGATCCGAGACTTCTATTCCCCGCTGTACGAGGCGCAAGACGCAGGCGAATTCGTGCGCGTCGGCAACGCCTCCGTGTTCTGGGGCGGCTCGAAGTACAACGGCCCCGACAACATGGCGCTCGTGATGGGGCTAAGCACGTTCGACCACTACACCTCGACGCAAGCGTCGTCCATTCAAGATCTGCTCGCGCATCTAGGCTACAGCAAGGTCACGCCGTTCGGAACCTATTACATGAGCTCGAACCCCGTCGCCGACGCGCTGCTTGGCGTCACCTTCATCGCCGACGATGCGCAGCCCTATGAAACCACCCTTCTAAGCGGTGCGAATGCGCTGCGAGACGAGTACCATCTCTATCGCAACAACCTTGCGCTCCCGCTCGGCTGGGGTTGCTTGGGGGCGGGCGACGTTGCTTGGACCGACGACCCGTTCGCCAACCAGCAAGCAATGCTCGCCGACGCCGCGGGGCAGGATGCGGACATTTGGAATGCCGCAAGCGTCGCCGACACCGGCGAGGACGTAAGCGACGCGGATTCGAAGAGCGGCAAGGCGCGCACCGTCACCATCACCGCGAACGAGGACGGCCCCCTGTACGCGTACTTCCCCACGCTCATGGTCAGCGAGCTGTATTACGAAGGCGGCATCGCCTGCGAAGTGAGCGTCGACGGGCAGTTCGTCCAGAGCGTCGGCGGGCGCGGATCGTGCAACGTCGTCTATCTTGGCGAGGTTTCGAAGGGCCAGATGCTCACGCTGACCATCCAGCCGAAAAGCTCGGGAACGACGCAGACGCGCCCCGACGGCTCGCAAGCCACCGTCGCAAGCCAGCTGTACGCGCCTTCGGCGGAAGACCTCGTGCATGCGCAGGTTTTGCTTGGAAGCGCCCTGGAAAGCCAGCTTTCGCGCATCGATTCGAACGGCTTTACGCTCAACGCCTACGACAACGGCACCGTGAGCGCCACCTTCAATGCGGCGCAAGACGAGAAGCTGGTGCTGTCGATCCCTTATGAGGAGGGATGGAGCGCCACCGTCAACGGGCGGGCGGTTGACGTCGAGCCGGCATATGGCGGGCTTTGCGCGGTTACCGTCGAGGCGGGCGAAAACGAGATCGAGCTCGTCTACACCACCCCCGGCCTGCCGCAGGCGCTCGCCGTGAGCATTGCCAGCATTACCGCCTTTGGAGTATGGCGCGTCGTGGCACGCAGGCGTAGCATAAACAAGATTGCGGACGCCGACGGCGACGCCGCACGCGAACGTTCTTAATCGATATCAGGCAGAAGGGACCGCATAAGCATGGGCGAGACAACCGAGAAGACCTTCGATTTGACCCTGGTGGTCCCCTGCTACAACGAAGTCGACAACATCCCGCTGTTCTTCAAGACCGCCACGTCCTGCTTCGAGCAGGCCGGGATAAGCCTGGAAATCGTGTTCGTCAACGACGGCAGCGCCGACGGAACGGCCGGGCTCTTGCGCCGCGTCGTGGAGCGGGCGCGCGGCGAGCATGCGGTGCAGGCCATCACCTTCTCGCGCAACTTCGGCAAGGAATCGGCGCTCTATGCCGGGCTTGAGGCCGCGCGCGGCGAGACGGTCTGCTTCATCGACGCGGACATGCAGCAGACGCCCGACGACGCCCTGCGCATGTACCGCCTGCTCATGGAGAACCCCGACTACGATTGCGTCGCCGCCTGCCAGGTCGAGCGCAAGGAAGGCTTCGTCTTGAAGCTGTTCAAACGCGCCTTCTACAAGACCTTCAACGGCATGGCCGACGACATCTCCATCCCCGCCAACGTCAGCGACTTCAGGGTGTTTCGGCGCAGCGTGCGCGACGCGCTGCTGTCGCTGCCCGAGACGGAACGCTTCAGCAAGGGACTGTTCGCCTGGATCGGCTTCAATACGCTGGAAATGCCCTACGAAGCCGCTCAGCGCGCGTCGGGTCGCACGAAGTGGAGCTTCCGCAAGCTGCTGCGCTATGCGGCGACCGGCATCTTCGGTTTCACCACCTGGCCGCTGAAAATCGCCGTCTGGCTGGGCGTCATCTGCGCCGTCGCGGCTATCCTCTACCTGATCATGGTGCTCGGCGAATACGCCCTGTACGGCAACGACGTGCCGGGCTACCCCACCATCGCATGCCTGATCCTCCTGTTCGGCGGGCTGCAGCTCGCCGTGCTCGGCGTCATCGGGGAATACCTGGGGCGCGACTACATCGAGAACAAGCGACGCCCCATCTACCTGGCGAAGGAGCGCCTCACAAGCGACGAGTGATTGAGGGGCCGGAAGGCTTGGGGAGCCGAGATTTAGGTTGGTGTCGCGCCTTCGGCGTTCTCAAGTTATGGTCGAACTTGCGCTCAACCCTACGGGAATTGAATGCACGGTCAACGATCTTATCGGGCCATTTGTAGACACGAATCGCGACGGTATTTAAAAGAGCGAAATCGACAAGCCTAGCTGGGCTGGAGGGGGAAATAGGGACACACTTTTCTGCCTATAACCCTCAGGCCATTTGCAGACACGAATCGCGCCAGCATTTTTGGCCGAGCGCGCACCTAAAGCGCTGGCGATGCAGGGGCGGCGCAAAGTTGTTGGTTGGGGGCTATTGCGCGCACTTGCTTTTCCGTGGCATTAAAAAAGGTCGAACCCTT
>CAVCPR010000120.1:0-5943 GCA_963604235.1 Anaerovoracaceae bacterium
TGATAAGGCCGTCGGCACAGGGCCTCTTCTCGTGGAACGCGGTGATGGTGCCGCCCTCGTCCACGTCCACGGTCCCGTAGCGCTCGAAGTCCCGCATGCGCCTCACGGCGACCACGGCCTTCACGGCGCCCGGCGCCTCAGCGGCCGCGGCCTCCATGGCAGCGAAGTCCACGTCCAGCCAGGTGTCGCCGTTCAGCACGAACACCCAGTCGTTCCCGCACTTGGCCAGGGCCTGCTTAACGGCGCCGCCGGTGAGCAGCGGCTCGTCCTCGGGGCTGTAGGCGACCTGCAGCCCGCGGTAGGCGCCCCCGAAGAACCCCTCTATCTGCTCCCTGCGGTAGCCGTCTGCCACCACGGCGCGGTCGAAGCGCGCCTCGTCCAGCTGGTCCATGATGAAGCGCAGGAAGGGCCTGCCGGCCACGGGGGCCATCGGCTTGCACACGTCCGGCACCACGTGGGCCAGCCTCGTGCCGAAGCCGCCCGCCAGCACTATCGCCTCTCGGGTGCGCGCCATGCTAGCGCCCCTCCCCGAAGAGGTCGGCCTCGACGGCGGCGCACAGCACGTGGTAGACGGGCAGGTGCAGCTCCTGCACCTGGAACACCTCGTCGCGCGGCACCCGTATGCAGACGTCCGCGAGATCGGTCAGCTTAGACTCCTTGGCGCCGGTGAGGGCGATCACGCCCACGCCCTTGGCGCGGGCGACCTTGGCGGCCTCCACCACGTTGGCGGAGTTGCCGGAGGTGGAGATGGCCAGCAGCACGTCGCCGGACTCGCCGTAGCCCAGCACCTGCTGGGCGAACACGCCCACGGCCGCCTCGTCGTTGCCGAACGCGGTGGAGAGCGCGGTCTGGGACACCAGGGATATGGCGGGCAGCGCGCCCTCCAGCCACCCGGGGGCGTCGCAGCCGTTGGCCTTGGTGTAGGCGGCCTTGAAATCGTCGGTTACGGGGCGCTTGAAGCGGAAGCTCTTCATCAGCTCCCCCACCGTGTGCTCGGAGTCGGCGGCGCTGCCGCCGTTGCCGCACACCAGGAGCTTGTTGCCGGCCGCGAAGGCGTCCCGCAGAACGTCGCGCGCGGCGCGCACCTCGGCCTCGCAGGCCATCATGTCCGGGTAGCGCCCGAAGAAGGTCTCCAGGCACTCGTCGCCGGTCTGGGGGCACTTGGCATCCATTATCGTCCGCCTTCCATATCGTAGCTCTCGGGATCGTAGTAGACGACGGAGGTGCCGGCGTCCTCGAACTTGAAGGGGATGCGCAGGAGGTCGCCCATGGCCTCTTTCACGGAGTCCTGCGCGTCGGGCTCCACGTAGAACACCAGGAACCCGCCGCCGCCCGCGCCCAAGAGCTTGCCGCCCAGGGCGCCGGCGCCCATGCCGCGCTCGTACAGCGCGTCGATGCTGCCGGTGGAGACCTGGCTTCCCGTGCCGCGCTTCAGGCGCCACGTCGTGTCCAGGAGGCGCCCGAACTCGGCCAGGTCCTTGCCCTTGTCGGTAAGCGCGGTCTCCGCCACGTCGACGAGCGCCAGCATCTCCTTCAGCTGCGCGGTCTTGTCGGTCACGCGGTTGGCCTTCTGCATGTCGGAGCTGAAGCGGGTGAACCCGGTGAAGAACATCAGCAGGTTGCTCTCCAGCTCTCGCTTGCGCTCCGGGGCGATGACGATCGGGCGCACGGAGAAGGCGCCGTCGGCGAAGTCGATGCGGTTGAGGCCGCCGAAGGCCGCGGCAACCTGGTCCTGCCAGCCGCCCGCCTCGGCGCACAGCTCGCGCTCCAGCTTGATGGCCTCTTTGGCGAGTCGCTCCTTGGAGGCGTAGGTGCCCTTCATGCAGTGGAAGGCGTTCAGCATGCCCACCGCGAAGGAGCTGGAGGTCCCCAGGCCCGAACGGGCGGGCAGGTCGGCCTCGTAGGCAACGCGCATCTCGCGCATGTCCAGCATCCTCATGGCGTTGCGCACTGCGGGATGCTCCATGTCGCAGATGTCGGCGACGCGCTCGATCTTCGAGTAGACAAGCTCCGTAGAGTAGTCGAAGAAGGGCGGCAGGTGCCGCGCAGTCACGTAGCAGTACTTGTCGAACGTCGTGGATATGACCGATCCGCCGTGCTCGTTGAAGAACTCCGGCATGTCCGTGCCGCCCCCGAAGAACGACATGCGGAAAGGTGTGCGAGTGACGATCATGGCGGCATCAGCTCCCCTGCGCGGTCAGCACGACGCCGACCGTCTGGATCACAAGTTTGAAGTCGGCCCAAGCGGAACATTTCCTGATGTAGAGCAAATCCAGCTCGACCCACTCGTCGAACGTAATGGTGTCGCGGTTGCGGCGGGTCTGCCAATAGCAGGTCATCCCCG
Source organism: Anaerovoracaceae bacterium (assembly GCA_963604235.1). Lineage (GTDB taxonomy): Bacteria > Actinomycetota > Coriobacteriia > Coriobacteriales > Eggerthellaceae > Senegalimassilia. Next base: position 2,345 of record CAVCPR010000120.1, read on the forward strand.
GCTTCACCAGAAGGCGCTGCTCCTGGCGCGGGGTGTACTCCTCAACCTCTTTCGGCAGCGCGGGGCGCGGGCCTACCACTGACATGTCGCCCAGGAAGACGTTGAGAAACTGCGGCAGCTCGTCTATCGAGGTCTTGCGGATGAAGCGGCCCACTCGAGTGACGCGCGGGTCGTCCTTCATCTTGAACACGGGGCCGGTCTTCTCGTTCTGCTCTTGCAGCTCGGCCAGCTTCGCCTCGGCATCGGCGCACATGCTGCGGAACTTCCACATGCGGAAACGGCGGCCGTCGCGCCCGACGCGCTCCTGCCCGAAAAACACCCGGCCCGCCGGGTCGTCGATTTTTATCGCAATGGCCACAATCACGAACAGCCAGCTGAACAGGATCAGGACCGCCGCACTAAACGCCACGTCAAACGCGCGCTTCACCGCGCGATAGCCCACTCGCCCCTCGCTCAGGCGGCTTGCTGCGGCGGCCGTTTCGCTATCGGGCTCGGCCGCACCGATTCCCGCGGCCTCGTCGGCCGTGAGGGACACCAGTTTTTCCTTGCTTTGCACCGCTTCCCCGCCATTCGCCAGAGCGCTCTCGAACACGATCACGTTCGGGGGAAGCGCGCTGACGGCATCGTTGTCGACGACGTCGCGCTCTACCGCCTTGATCACCGAGCATCACCTCGGCGGGTCACGCGCAGGCCCACTTCCAGCTCGACGGTTTTGCCGCCCAGCTCAATGGGCACGTAGGCGCACTTGCGGCGGCTGCTCACACCGCCGACGAGGCTCTCGCGCCCGACCAGGGCGCCGCGGCGGACTTGCAGGCCGCCCGCGGCGCTGCCCTCGCTGGCCGGCGCAACACCGGCTTCGCCGCACAGGACGCTCAGCGTCTCGCCCGCTTCGGGCAGCAGCTTCTCTATGGGGGATTCCTCCACGCGCAGGGCGGCCAGGCCGCGGGCGCGGCGGCACGCCTTGCGGGCGGCGGCCAGGTCGACCGCCCTGATGAGCACCAGCCCGGGCAGCATGGAGCGCACCTCGCGCACGCGCTTGCCGTCGCGCGTCAGCTCGAACTCGGCGCGCGGCGCCATGGCGCAATCGCCCAGCAGCCCTGCGGCCTCGACCTCGCGGCCGGGAAGCACCTCGATCGCGTACGTCGCCATCGCTTCGGAGCCTCCCATCCCGTTTTGGTTTTCTTCCCTGTTGTTTGTCGAGAAGCGGGGGTTGCGGCCTTCGACAAGGCCGACCCGCTCCTCGGTTCCCCGGTGTTCCATCGTTGCATCCATGCGCACCACGCCCTACCGCTTCACCGGCACGTTGAGGGCGAACACCTCGACCGGCGCCTGCGCCCCGCCGCCCAAGGCCACAACCGCGCTGCGCTTGTGGCGGTTCACCCTGCGCACGCACGATTCCTGGCCCTGCAGGGGGCCGTCGAGCACGTGCAGTTTGCCGTCGACGATTTCGGCGGTGCTTGCGCGCACCACGCCCGACGCGTCGGAATTCGCCTCCAGCCACGCGCGCACGTCGTCGTCGAGCGCCGGGGCGGCCGGGGCGCCATCGTCGGCGGAGCCGGCGAGCTCAACGCGGAAGCTCAGCTTCTTGAGCGCGCTGGCCAGCGCCGCGGCGTCGTTGCTTTTTGCGAAGAGATACTGCGGCCAGAGGGGCTTGGTGACGAGCTGCCACGCGCCCTGGCGCTTCATCCACGATTCCTTGCGCAGGGCGAACGCCCCGGCAAAGCACGACCCGTCCACGGTGGCATTGAGCTTCGCGGCGGCCGCGGCTTCGGTGCCTTCGGCCACGTGAAGCACGTACCAATGGCTGCGGTTGCGGCTGCGGTCGTGCGGCGTCGTTTCGCCCGCGACCAGCGGATTCGCAGCTATCGGCGCCTTTGCAGGCGATGCGCAACTCATGGATGGACCCTTCCCGTATCCATGACGCTGAAGGCAAGCTCACGCCGGCGCGCCGTGCGGCGCCACCAGTCGTCCCTTGCGAAAAGCGTCAAAAGGTACACTTTTTGCGGAAAGGGCATGAACGCAGCGTTTGGGGTAATGAAGGAAAGTTGACCTGCGGTTTAACAGAAACCAGCGTGTATAATGCCAAGGACTTATAGAACACGAAAAAGTGTACTTTTTTACGCGTCGTCAAGTGCTTCTGACCTGCGGTTTTGTGAATCTTGTCCCAATTGTGGATTTTGTTGTCGCTGGGATGCGGCGCGACGACGGCGTCCCTCAAGAGCAGTTTTCCGCGCTGCGCGGGGCATTTCAGCTGGGGAAAGGGCGGCTGGCCGGCATTCGGGACCTCTTCGGCGTCTTCGCGCATCCAGCGGGCGAACGTGCTCACGCTCACCTTGCAGCGGGCGGCGGCCGCTTTCCTCGTCAGGCTTCCCGCCTGGCACTTCTCGCTTGCCTCGGCATACACCGCGGGGCGCTTCTTCCTGGGGCGTCCGAACCGGATTCCGCGCGCCTTCGCGCAGGCGATGCCTTCCGCCTGGCGCTGCCGGATGCTTTCGCGCTCGACCTGCGCCACATAGCTCAGAAGCTGCAACACGATGTCGGCGATGACCCGCCCCGTGATGCCTTTGGCGCCCTCGCGCGTGTCGAGCAGCGGCATGTCGAGCACCACGATGTCGCAGCCCGCCTCGCTGGTGAGCCAGCGCCATTGTTCCAGAATGTCGTCATAGTCGCGCCCGAGCCGATCGATGCTTTTGACCGCGAGCACGTCACCGGGCGCGAGGCTGTCGCGCAGGGCCCTCCAGGCTTGGCGATCGAAGTCCTTGCCGCTTGCCTTGTCTGCGAAGATGTTGCGCGGCTTAACGCCGAACGCGCGCAGGGCATCCGTTTGCCGGTCGAGGTTTTGCTCGCGGCTGCTCACGCGCGCGTAACCGTAGAGAGTTGGGGATGTGGGGATTGTGGGCGCCAACGCCGGGGCGGACTTTGCCGCAGGCGTCGTGTTTCCCGGGGCGGGCTTTGCCGTCGTTGCCTTTGGCGCTGGCGTCGGCGTTTTCGCCGTCGTTTTCTTCGCCGTTGCTGCCGCTGCCGTGCCGTTTTGCTTTTCCATCGTCGTCACCTTGTCTGCTCGAATTGGAAACCGCCCCTGTGCTGGGCGGATGGCGTCCATCGCCAACAAGTACGGTGAGCGCACCGACGGGGCGTTAACGCAGCGGCAGGCGGGAACATAAGAAAAGTTAGGGTTGGGCGCGAGCGAGCGTTGCGCGTGCTCGGGCGACGCTTCCCACGGGTTTAGATTTTCTTCCTTCCAAAACGAACGGATGTACGATATAATAACCGTTAGAAGATAAAGACTAGTGATCTAATGTATGTACTACAGAAAAGAGGGCGCTTTTCGCACAATCGGCTTCCTTGCTTTGGATGGGGCTAACAGTGGGATAATTGCTCATTGTTTCAAAGAGCAAGGAGCTTAAGCTTGCGGCGGCCGGGTTCGCCAGGTGCAGCAATCCGATTTGCCGGCGGGCGCGAGCTAGTTCGCCGGTCGCGGCGGTTCGATCCCCTGGTCGTGGCGATTTAATCCGCCGGCGACGGCGACTCGATTCGCTGGTTGCGGCGGTTCGGCTCCGTACACGTTAATTCGTTGGGAAGCGAGGAAGCATGAAACG
>CAVCPR010000121.1:0-5934 GCA_963604235.1 Anaerovoracaceae bacterium
CGACATCTTGGCCGACAAAATGGAGTTCGGCGAGTAGCGAAAAACAGAGCGAGGCTTCTACCTGCGAAAACGCAAAGGGTAGAAGCCTCGCTACTTGGGCAAGCCGATTTTGTCGGCCAAGATGTCGCGTTTTTGGTCTCCCGGAAGGACATGAACGTCTTTCTGGAGCGGCGGAGTTTGCGTCACCTGAGGCGGCTGGCCTCCATGACGGCGCCGGCGAGGTTCGCGTCGTTGCCCATCTCGGCCGCCTTGACCTGCGGCTCGGGCATTCCACCGAACGCCGTGAAGACCTCGATCGCAGCCGGCATCTGCGCGCGCATCGCCGCGATGAGCTCCGGGTGGCAAGAAATGCCGCCCGCGATGACGAACACCTCAGGGTCGATCACGGCCTGGAGATTCGCCAGCCACCCGTCGAAGAGCAGCGCGTATCGGTCGAGCCCGCGCAGAGCCGCCTTGTCGCCGGCCTCGACCCACTCGAAGACGCGCCGTCCGTCCACCTCGTCGGTGCACTTGATTCCCTTCTCGGCGCAGACGAGCTCGGCGAGATGGCGCCACCCTCCCGTGAGGGCAAAGGAGCCGAGAGACGAAAAGTCCGACGCGTCCGTGAGGTCATTTCGCAGGTAGGAGAACTCTCCCGCGAAACAATGGGCGCCGCGCAGGACATGGCCGCCGAGCACGATGCCGCCGCCGATGGCGGTGCCGATGGCGAGCACGACACCCGTCTTCACGCCGCGAAGCGCCCCCGCCGCGTACTCGCCGAGCGCGCAGCACTTGCCGTCGTTGTTCACGGCCACGGGCAGGCCGAGCTCCTCGCGCAGGCGCCGGCCCAAGGGGCAGCCGTCCATGTACGGAAGCGACCCGCCGCGATGGATCGTGCCGTCGGCGTCGCCCTCGTAGATGCCGCCCGGCGCAGAGATGCCCACGGCATCGACGCGGTCGACGTATGGGCGGGCCAGGTCGGCGAGCACGGCCACGACCTCGTCGGCCGACTCGAACGCGGTCGGCAGGCTACCGCGCTCGACCACGCGGTAATCCTCGGTGAGCACGGCCCACTTGACGGCCGTTCCGCCGATATCGATGCCGAAGAACTCCTTCATGCGAACCCTCTCCCTAAAAGAAAGGCGGGCCGCGAGGGCCCGCCTGCAAAACCAGCTGAATCCGAGGCGGCTCTATTCAACCGCGCGCAGATGAAGCGCCATGTACTGCTTGCTGGGAAGCTCGACGCGGAACTTGCCCTCGAAGGTGCCGGGCAATGCCTCGACCGTCATGCCCCACGTGTCGATGACGTCGACCTGGTACTTCTTGCCGGCGGGCGCCTCGAACTCGCGGTACGCGGGGCGGTTGAAGCCAAAGTAGACGACGACGTCGTCCTCCCCCTTGCCATGGTCGTTGGAGTAGACCGTGACGTCCCAGGTCTGCGTCCCGACCACGAGCGGGGTCTCGTCCGGCATCCAGTCCATATCGGCGGGCAGGCCCTCGAGGAACTCGCGGAGGAAGCCGATGCGCGCCGGGGACTCTCCGTAAAGCTTGCCGCCGTGCGCCCACCAGATCTTTGGCCCGCGGTCCACATAGGTCTCGCCGTGGCTCAGGTAGCCGCCGCGCAGGCAGCCCTCCCAGAAGCGGCGCGTCTCTTCCTGGGCGGTCAGGTTGCCCCAGCCCCAGTTGATGTTGCCCTCATAGCCGACCTCGTCGACGAGGACCGGCTTGCCGTACTGCTTGCGCAGGTCCACGACGCACTCGGCGGTGCGCTGCAGGTCGCAGCGCTGCCAGCTCACGTGCGTGATCCAGGAGTGGTTCTGATCGAAGACCTCGCGGCAGTTGTGGATCGAGCGCAGGTGGCCGTAGGGGTCGTTGGCCATGATCGCGCGCGCGTACTGGTCCCAGTCCTCGGCGGGCTTCCAAGGCAGCAGGTCCCACTCGTTGGCGAGGCTCCACCAGATGTTCTTGTAAGCAGAGAGTCGGCGGGCCACATAGCTCAGGTAGAAGAGGTCCTCTTCCTTGGTCATGCGGCTGAAGCCCCATTCCTCGGGCTTGTCGTAGGGGTGCAGCACGATGAGGTCGCACTGGACGCCGAGCTCGTCGAGCTGGGCCACGCGGCGCTCGAAGTTGTCCCAGAACGCCTCGTTGAAGCGCGTGTGGTCGAAGCTGCCCTTCTCGCCCTCGTACGGGTAGAGCGCAGGGTCGTCCACGTTGAAGTCGTAGAACTTGGGGAAGACGCACATGCGGATCTTGTTGAAGGGGGCCTCGGCGAGGGTGGCGAGGGTCTCTTCCTGGCACTCCGGCTCCTGGTTGACCCAGGCATAGCAGGTGGTGCCGAAGGGATAGAAGCGCGTCCCGTCCTCGTAGGCGAAGTTGAAGTCCTCGTCGGTCGAGAACGGCGCCTGGTGGGGCAACACGTCCTTGGCGAGAAGCACGCGGCCATGGTTGCCCTCGGTCGCCGGCGTGGCCTCGAAGCTGCCGGTAATGCCCGCGAGCCGCGGGTCGTTGGAGTCGGTCACGTAGCTCCACGTGCCAGCGAGGCGCGGCATGAAGTTGACGGCGTAGTTGCCGTCGCCCTTGTAAAAGCCGCCCGCGACCACGGAGTCTGAGCCGTCGGCCAGGGTGAACGTGGCGGAGAGCTCGACCTCGGCGTAGGGGTTGCCGTCGGACGTGCCCGTGAGGGCGAGGGTGAAGACCTTGTACTGCTCGACGGTCTGCATAGTAGGAACCTCCTTAGGTTCTGAACATTCTAGGTGCCCGTCGGCGGGAGGGGGGTCCCGTCGACGGGCTGGGAAAGAGAAGCCCCGCCTTGCGCCGTCGGTTGACCGGCGAGAGCGGCGAGGGCGGGAGCTACTTCGCGCTCTTGATCATCATGACGAAGACGAAGCCGAGGGCCATGAGGACGATGGAGACCGGGAAGGTGAGGAAGTAAGAGCCGGTGGCCACGACGATGCTGGAGGTCACGATGGGGCCGAGGATCTGGCCGATGGTGTTGGCCATGTTGAGGATGCCGAGGTCCTTGCCGGCCTCGTCCTTGCTCGGCAGGACGTCGACGTTCAGCGCCTGGTCGACGGAGGAATAGATGCCGTAGCCAAGGCCTGCGCAGAGAGCGAAGCCGAACATGCCGAGGACGGACTTGAGCAGCCACGGGAGAGCGACGCCTACGCACATGAGGACGGTGGCGACGAGGATGATCGGCTTACGGGCGCCGATCTTGTCGGAAATGGCGCCGGAGGTGAGGGACGCGACGAAGGAGACGACCATAATCAGGACGGACATGGAAGCGAGGACGGAGCCGGCCTCGACGGTGTCGAGCCCGATGTACTTCTCGAGGATGTAAAGCTGGTAGCCGTTGACGCAGAAATAGCCGAAGATCAGGAGCAGGCGGCCGAAGAGGGCCAGATAGAAATCGCGGCAGTTCTTGGTCGGCGGGACGAACATGCGCAGCAGCGAGGAGAGCTCGAGCTTCTCGACACACTCGCCCTCTGCGGGAGCGGCGGAGCGCTCCTTAGGCCAGATGATGAGGGCGAGGACACCGGTGCAGAGCCATGCCACGGTGCCGATAACGAAGCCGGGGACGGGGTTCGTGAGGAACTGGGTGCCGATGATGGTGCCGACGGACTGGCCGACGGTGGAGCCGCCGCCGTAGAAGGCCGAGAGGGTGCCGCGCCTGTTCAGCGGGATACGGTCGGAGAGGATCGCGACGGCCGGGGCGAGCATGCAGTTCAAGCCGACCTGGAGCAGGCACCAGAAGCCGACGATGGCCGCGAGGGTGGTGGCATTCGCGGTGAGCCAGAAGGCGATGCCGCAGATGAAACCGCCGACGAGCACGAACGGGGAGCGCTTGCCGAAGCGGGAGTGACAGTGGTCGGAAAGGGCACCAAAGACGAGGTTGGACACGAGGGCGAAGACCATGCCGACCGTGTTCATGGAGGCAAGGATCTGCTCGCCGGTCATCCCGATGTTCAGGCTGTTGAAGCGCTCCGGGAACAGAACGTTGGAACCGATGGTTCCCGACATCATCCACATGATGCCGAAGATTACGAAGCCGACCATAAAGCGCATCGTGTCGGCCTTTGACATGGGCTTTCCTGTGTCAGGCGCGATCGTATTGGGATCGACGGCAGCGTCTTGTTCGGACATGTACCTGCTCCTTTCGGGTTGGTTATTACTTAGTAAGTACTCCGTGGTCCAAATATACGAGATGTTCGAAGCAACTTAGCGCTTAGTAAGTACTATGTACGGTAAGCGGCTCCATTTCGTCGCTTAGTGGTTACTAAGTAGTTGTATTTCTTACCTTTGCTCAAGGTTTACCTGGATAACCGCACGGCAATTTGGGATAACATCCCATGTGAAGAAGCGAGAAATTGGGGGGCCGGATGGCCAAGCAAAAGAGCGCCGCCGCGCAGGAGCGGCTGCAGCAGATAGTCGACGCGGCGGTCGATATCATCAACGAGGAGGGCTACAGCGGCCTTTCTCTCCAAGCGGTCGCGAACCGCGTGGGCATCACGCAGCCGGGCGTTATTCACTACGTCGGCAGCAAGAAAGGCCTGCTCCAGAAGGTCATCGAGTACTACTACGACACCCACGAGGGCGTCGAGGACTACATGGAGCTCTTTGAGCCGGGGCAAATCTATGCAGGCCAGAAGCCGAAGCTGCCGGAATATCTGCGTCTTCAGGTCGACCAGAACGCCGGGCGGCCCAAGCTGGTCATGCTGTTCCAAGTGCTCAACACCGAGGCGATGTCGCCGAACAGCCCGGCCCACGACTTCTTTGCCAACCGCTCGCGCAGGATCTCGTGCCCAAAGATTGACTGGTCGGCGCCGGAAGGCGTGGACGCGCAGCTCACGGCCTCGTGCGCGTTCGCCGCGATGTACGGCCTCGAGGGCCGCTGGCTCGCGCGCCCCGACGAGATCGACTACGTGGCTGAGTGGGCAAAGTGGGAAGACGTCCTCTTTCCGCTCCCGCTGTGGGAGGGCTATCGCTGATCGCGCAAACTTACGGCTGGGCAGCTCTCGTCGTCGGCGCAGAAGGGCGAGGCTGACGTTGCGTAAATCGGGGTGATAGCAGTCGGGCGTTCAGGGCTGTTACGTAAATCGGGGTGATGGCAAGAAAATCCCTGCCATCACCCGCTTTTTCGCAACATCCGGGAGCGAGAGCAACGCGCCGCAGCCCCGTCTACCCCTCGAGCGCACCCAGCGCCGCGCGGACCTCTTCCAAGGTCGGGATGCTCGGCGCCGCACCCGCGCGCGAGACGGCGATCGAGCTCGCCTGCGCCGCCGCGAGCATGGAACGCGCCACGTCCCCGCCGCGCAGGTACTCGGCCAGGAAGAAGCCCGTGAAGGTGTCCCCCGCCGCCGTGGTGTCGACCGCTGTCGTGGGAATGATGGGCTGCTCGAAGCGCTCGCCGCCGAACTGGGCGGCCGCACCCTCGGAGCCGAGGGTAAGCACCACGTTCGCGTTCGGGTAGCGCTCCGCAAACACGTCGAGAATCCGCGCCGGCTCCTTCTCGCCCGTGATCTGCTCGCCCTCGATCTCGTTTACAAAGAAGAGCCAGACGAGCCCGAGGTCGCACTCGCCGATGCGCCCGTCGAACGGGCTCGGGTTGAGCACGACGCGCATGCCGCGGGACGCCGCCGACTCGATGACCTGCGGCAACATGCTGACCTCGTTCTGCAGCACAATGAGGTCGCCCTCGCCGTAGCCGTCGAGCGCCTCGTCGATGTACTCCTGCGTCACGGCGCGATTCGTCCCGCCAAAGAGGATGATCGAGTTCTGGCCGTGCTTGTCGACCTGGATGATGGCGTGCCCGCTGCGGCCCGCGCCCACACGCACCCGCGAGACGTCGACGCCCGAGTCTCGGCAGATACCGAGAAGCGCGTCGCCGTCGGCGCCCACGATGCCCGCGTGCGCGACGTCCGCGCCGCCGCGGGCGAGCGCGATGGACTGGTTGAG
>CAVCPR010000122.1:0-5932 GCA_963604235.1 Anaerovoracaceae bacterium
CAGGACAAGTGGGGCAACGAGGTCGCCAATGCCGCTGGCATGCTTTCCGCCGTGCATCGCACCAATAGCTCCAGCGCCACGTGCTTAAGCTGCCATCAGCCGGTGCTGTCTGAGCAGGTGACCGAGGGCATGGAGTGGATCAGCGGCAACTACACGCTCACGTCCACCGCCAACAACGCTTCCGGCGTGCTGTCCGAGCGCACGAGCTCGCAGCTGACCGAGGCCCGCGGCGTCGCCGGCGACGAGTTCTGCCTGCGTTCGGGCTGCCACGTCAATTCCGACGGCTCCGTCATGACCCGCGCCGACCTGACCGCGCTCACCCAGGTCGAAAGCGACGACCCCGCCGTCATCGTTCGCAACCCGCATTCCTGGCAGCACGGCCAGCAGGCCTGCACCGATTGCCACAAGGCCCATCGTGCCAGTGTGCTGATCTGCTCGGAGTGCCACGCCGACATGGAGATTCCCGAGGGATGGGTGAGTGCCCAGGAGGCCAAGCTGCTGCCCAGCCAGTCCTAGCAGCTTATTGAAGTGGAATGCGAAAGCGAAGGAATGAAGGATATGAGCAATAACGCAATGAGCCGCCGCAGCTTCCTCACCGGTTTCGGCGCCGCGGGCGCGCTTGCCGCCGCCGGCGCGCTGACCGGCTGCGGGGCGCCCTCGACGCAGACCAAGGCCGAGCGCGAGGCAGCTAAAAAGGCCGCAGAGGCGAGCTGGCGCGACAAGCCCGCTTTCCCGAAGAAGATTTCCGAGACGTTCGATGCCGACATCGTCGTCGTGGGCGCCGGCAACGGCGGCATGGTCGCCGCCACCACCGCCGCGCAGAACGGCGCGAAGGTCATCGTGCTGGAGTCGTGCAACGCCGTGGCCTGCGCTCGCGAGGCAATCGGCGCGCTGAACTCCGATTTGGCCGGCGCGGAGCACCACGAGGACGTGGCGAAGCTCATCAACTACGCCAGCCAGGTCGAGTCCGGCGACATCAACCCGCCGCTGTACCGCACGTGGGCGGAGAAGTCCGGCGAGATGATCGGCTGGATGGCCGAGACGCTCGAGCCGCTGGGGATGGTGTTTCCGTTCGAGTGGCACGTGCCCGACGACGCGCACGCCTACTACCCGGCGATGTGCTTCAACCCCTGCCTGGGCGAGTACAACCCCGACGGCCCCAATTACACCGCCTATCAGCATGTCAAGATGCTGCAGGTGGTCTTCGAGGAGCTCGGCGGCGAAATCAAGTTCCTGACCCCGGCCGAGCAGCTGGTGCAGGATGGCGACGGGCGCGTCACCGGCGTCATCGCCACCACCGAAAAGGGCGACTATATCCAGGTCAACGCCAAGAAGGGCGTCATTGTGTGCACGGGCGGCTACGGCGCCAACCAGCAGATGCTCGATGATTTGCAGCCCGGCGTGACCGACTGGTGCGTCACCGGCAGCGCCACGGGTGAAAAGGGCCAGGGCATCAAGATGGCGCTGTGGGCCGGCGCCCAGCTGGAGGCCGGCGGCGGCTCGATGATCTGGAACCGCGGCGGCATGGCCGACGACACCACGTTCGGCAAGCCCTACAACGGCAGCCTGTTCCTTCCGGGCAGCCAGCCGTACCTGCATGTGAACATCCTGGGCGAGCGCTTCATGAACGAGGACCAGTGCTACCCGCTGTCCTACGCCATGGGTTGCAACCAGCCCGGCCACTTCTCCTGGGAGGTGTTTGACGCCACGTACTACGAGGACGCGGTCAAGTTCGACACCTGCGGCTGCTCGCGCATCGTGCCCGCCCCGTCTGGCACCGCGTTCAACGCCGACGTGTACAGCCTGGAGGCATGCGGCAAGGAGAACCTGGACAACTTCTGGATTGCGCCCGCGCTCGAATCCGGCGTGCTGAAGAAGGCCGACACGCTCGACGAGCTGGCCGACATCATGGGCTTCGAGGGCGAGACGAAGAAGACGTTCCTGGCTACCGTCGAGCGCTACAACCAGCTCAACGCCCAGGGCGAGGACGTCGATTTCGGCAAGCCGATGTACCGCATGTCCACCGTCGACACCGCCCCGTTCTACGCGGCGCGCATCGCCGGCACCATGCTGGTCACCACCCACGGCGTCATCACCGACACGAACAGCCAGCCGCTGCGCGAGGACGGCAGCGTCATCGAGGGCCTGTACGTGTGCGGCAACGACCAGGGCGGATTCTATCCGCATCACTATCCCAGCAACTTCACCGGCATCAATGCCGGCCGCACCGCGACGTTCAGCCGCATCGCGGCCAAGCACGCGCTCGGCGTCAAGTAGCAGACTCTCCCGCCGATAAGGGGTTGGCGGTTCGGGCGCTTTTGGGAAGGGGCGCCCCGAGAGCCTACTATGAGCAAGGCCCGCTTTCGCAGACGGCGAAGGCGGGCCTTGTTGTGCGTGGGGGTGCGGCGCAAGGTTCGCATGCATGCGGCTGTGCGGTTCTTGCGCGCGGGTTTCCGTTCGCGAGATTGCGGTTCGCTGCCGCTTGCGAGGCGGTGCGCTTAGTGCTCTTCGCCGCCCGTCACCATATCGATGAGCTCTTGGCGGCTGTGGACGCCGAGCTTCGCGTAAATGTGCTTGGCGTGCGTGGCGGCGGTGTCGCGGCTGATGAACAGGGCGTCGCGCACGTAGGGGATGGAGCGCCCGCGCGCGAGCAGGCCGAAGACCTCGGTTTCGCGCGGCGTGAGCTTGTAGGTGACCGCCAGCTCGGCGACGCGCTCGTCGAGCGTGGCGGGGGTTTGCTGCTCGGGGGCTGGCTTGTCGGCGGTTTCGCTTGCGGCGGGCGCCTTCGCGGTTTCGGCGCGCCGCCCTTCGGCCGGTTTGATCGCGGGGACGTTCGCCCCCACGCTGTCGTTCAGGGCAGAAGTGCCGGTCGCTTCGTTGTCGGCGACGGCTGCCCGGCCCGTCTCGCCCGGCAGGCTCCATTCCAGGAATTTCCCGCCGTCGTTCAGCGCGAACATGACCGCGGCGACCAGCAGCACCATGAGCACGGCCGCAATTCCGCTCGTCGCAAGCGCCCCGCCGCTGATCGCCTCGCGCAAGGGCTCGGCGATAAGCACGCCCACCAAATCGCCCACGTGCACGAACAACCAGCCGATCGAGTACGCCTGCACGGCCGTGGCCGCTCCGCGCGCGGCAAGCGATGCGAAGTACATCTGCGTGATGACGCAGAAGGCGAAGCGCGAGGCGATGCCGACGGCGGCGGCGAGGAAGGGGCCGGTCTGGGCGTCGAACAGGATGAGCGCCGCGAAGCCGGCGACCATGAGCGGGCACATCCAGCGATATGCGAACGCGAGCGAAACGCGGCGCGGCCCGGCGGTGGCCGAAGCGCTCACTGCGAGCATGAACAGGGCACTCGCGGCGAAGATGCCGGCGATCTGCAGGATGGACGCCTCCGACGCGTCCCAGAACTGCCCCTCGATGCTGACGAAGGCGCAGGCTGCAAAGATGCCGAAACCCGCCTTGCCCATGGAGCCGAACACGTCTTTCGCGGGCAGGGGGGTGGCCGGCAGCGTGCTGTGGTCGGTGAGCTCGCGCGCCGTCTCGGCCGGCCAGACCTTCAGGAACAGCGCGCCGCTGGCGAGCGGGAACAGGGCCGCCACCACGATGGATGCCGCAGGCGGCAGGATAAGGGCGACAAGCGTCAGCAGCGCGGCGCACACCGCCGACAGAGGCGCGTGCGTCTCGGTGGCGTCTTGCGGCAGGCGCGCGTAGAGCTGGCCCCATAGCACCCACATGATCGCGCTGCCGGCGCCGGTCGCAACGGCGGCAAGGGCGAATAGCGCCTGGGAAAGCAGGGGCGCATGGATGGGGGAAAGGAGCACGGGGGTTGCCACGGCGACCGCAACCGGCGCGGCAATGGCGAACACGCGGTTGTCCGCCGGCGAGCCGAAGCGCTTCTCGGCGGCGGCGATAACGGCGAGCGACATGACGGCGCTGCCGACGGGCAGCGCACCGACCAGCATTTTCAGCGCGAACCCTTCCGCCTGCGCGGCCACGAACGTCGAAAGGCCGTCCATCGACCCCGCATAAAACACGCAAAACACCCAGGCCAGCAGAAAACCCCAGCCAAGGTAGCGCGCATCCCATCTTGTTTCGCTTGCCATGTGCCCTCCTTTATGCTCGGAACATGATAAAGCAAAACACCGCTGAGCCACAGCCCGCTTCCCGCTTCCCGCCCGATTCCCGCCTGCTTTCCCGTACGAAAACCGCCCCCGCTTCCCGTTGCCAAGGAAGTAAGAGGCGGTTTTCGCGTTTTGGAGCCTTGTCGACCGGCTCGGTCCGCCCACGAGCGCGCCTGCGCGCGCCTGGGCCTTCCGCCTAGATGTCGCCCATGATGTGGCGGGCGGCGTAGCGGCCGAACGTCACCTGGCGGCCCAGGCAATTGCCGACCAAATACACTGGGTAGTTGCCGGCGTAGTAGCTGCCCGAGCAGGTGCCCACGGCGTACAGGCCCTTGATGGCCTTGCGCTCCTTGTCGATGACCTGACCGTGCTTGTTGATGCGCACGCCGTCGATGGTGTTCAGCAGCGAACCGCCGTACCATGCGCCGTAGAACGGTGCCTGGCGAATGGCGGAGAGGCGATAGGCCTCCTTGCCGAACTGAGTGTCGGCGCCGGCGTCGAACATGGCGTTGTAGTTCTCGATGGTTGCGAGGAACTTCTTCTTATCGTCGCCCTCGAAGCCCAGCTTGTCGGCCAGCTCGTCGAGCGTGTCGGCCTTCATCATCAGCCCGCCGTCGAGCTGCTTTTGGTAGGCCTCGTCGACCGTCTTGTTCTTCAGCGTGCTCTTCCAGGTGTTGGCCGAGCAGCCCTGCGTCTTGAAGATCTGCACGTCGGCCGGGGCGTTTGCGTCGAAGACTTGGCACCACACGCCGCCGGGATGGCTGGCGGCGGCGAAGGGGATGGCGTCGTAGTTGCACGACTCGTTGGCGATGCGCTCGCCGCGGCGGTCAACCTTCAGGAAGGGCTGCGAACCCAGGTTGAACTGGCCATTGGTGGCCCAGTTGCCCGAATCGTCCATGCCGGCGTCCTGGCCGGGCTTGACGATGCCGCGGTCGAACACCATGGTGGCGCCCACGGTGTCCATGTCGGCGCCCGCCCATAGCGCGGCCTTGATGCCGGTGCCGGTGTTATTCGTGTTGTAGTTCAGCGAGGTGATGCAGCGCACGGCCTCGGGGTCGCGGGCCTGGAGCATCTCGGCGTTTGCCGGGTAGCCGCCGGTCGCCAGGATGACGCCCTTCTTGGCGTTGATCTGCTTGTAACCGCCTTCCACCTTGAAGATGGCGCCCGTCACCGCGCCCTCGGCGTCCTGCACCAGCTTCACCAGGTCGTGGCTGTAGAGAACCTTGCCGCCGTCGTTCTCGATGACTTTCTCCATAGCCTTGACGTGCTCGGTGCGGCCCTTCTCGTCGACGAAGGCGGGGTTGGTGACGTGGTGGCACTCGGGCGGCATGAAGTAGGAGGTGCCGCCGGCGTTGTCGTTCTCGATGTCGACCTCGACCTTGGATTCCTGGCCGAAGTGCTTGGTGTAGGTGTCGGCGATCCATTCGATGGTGGCGCCGGAATGCTCGACCCAGGTGCGCAGCACGGACTGGTCGTTCTTGAACGAGGCGTAGCGCGCATGCTCGTTGATCCAGCGGCTCTCGTCGAAGTCGATGCCCTGCTCCTTCTGCCAGCGGGAATGGATCGCGCCCATGTCGTAGTGGGTGGCCGCCGCTTCGGCGCCCTTCTCCGCGATCATGAAGTTCGCGCCCAGCTCGGCGAGCGTGCCGCCGGCCATGATGCCCGCCATGCCCGCGCCGACGACCAGCACGTCGGTCTCGGCGGTTTCCTTGATGTCGCCGGAAGCGATCTCGGGTGCGCTGCCCAGCCAGTCGGTGCCGGTGGAGCCGGACGTCGAGGTGTTGCCATTCTTGATGGCGGCCACGTCGGCG
>CAVCPR010000123.1:0-5924 GCA_963604235.1 Anaerovoracaceae bacterium
GCGCTCCCCCTCCCCTTCGCCCAGCCGATCGCCTGTATGCGCGGCGACGGCAATCGCCCGGCGACGGCAATCGCCCCCGCGGACACATGTGGGCAGGGTTATACTTGGACGCATATATACGGAAACAAGGGGAAGGCGACGGCATGCGAAACGACGAGGCACTCACGGCGGAGGATGTCGCGGAGATTCTGCAGGTCAGCCGCAGTTCCGTGTACAAGCTGGTGAAAACCGACGAGCTCGCGTCGTATTACGTGGGCCGCAAGCTGCGCTTCACCATGGCCGACGTGGAGAATTACATCGCGCGCAGCCGCAAGGCGAAGGCGCGCGAAGTGGAGGCAGCGCGCGGCCGCGGGGCTGCGGGCGCGCGGATTGCGGGCGGTGCGGGCATGCGCTCGGGCGGTGCGGCGGGCAGCGGCGCGGCAGCGGGCGGCGCAGCGCGGCCGACTTCGACGGTCGACACCGCGCAGGAGCAGGGCGGCGCATTCGTGCTCGCCGGCAACGACATCGTCGGCGACGTGCTGGCGAACTATCTCGGCGCCACGGGCCTTCCCCTCGATCGCGTCTACGAAGGCAGCTACAACGCGCTCATCAACGTATACCGAGGTCAGGCGCATGCGGCGCTCAGCCATCTGTACGACGGGGCCACCGACAGCTACAACGTGGAGGGCGTCAAGAGACTGCTACCGGGCGTGCCCGTGCGCGTCGTGCGCCTGGTGCGCCGCCGGCAGGGGCTCATCGTGGCGAAGGGCAACCCGAAGGGGCTGCGCGCCTGGGACGACCTGCTCAAGCCAGGGGTGCGCCTGATCAATCGCGAGCGCGGGTGCGGCAGCCGCATCCTGCTCGACGAGCAGCTGTCTCGGCGCGGAGTGGGCGCCGAGGCGCGAATGAAGATCGCCGGCTATGCGCGCGAGGCGCAGTCGGGACTGGCGATGGCCAGCTTCGTCGCACGGGGCGCGGCGGACGTCGGCATCGGGGTCGAGCGGACGTTTCGCCAGGTGGAAGGCGTGGACTTCCTGCCGCTGCAGGACGAATGGCTCGACATCGTGCTGGCAAAGACGCCGGGCAGCGAGCGCGTGGTGGACGCCGTCACGCATCTGTGCCGCACGCGCCCCTTCCGCGAGGAAATCGACAACATAGTGGGCTACGACGCCAGCCGCATGGGCGAAGTGGTGTACGAGAATTAGCGGGGGACGCGGCGCCCGAAAAGCCAACCCCCTTCGCCGCTTTTCGGCCACGCGGGCCCTGATTCCCCGCTAGAACAGCTTCCCCATCATTCCCGCGGCGTATACGGGCAGGTACCACCGATCCGCCACCTGCTCGCAATTCCCGCTATACAGAACAATCGGGTCGACCGCTTCCCCGCTTTCAATGAGGCCGGACAGGGCGCTGTGGCGCTTGTAGCTTTTGCCCGACTTCACCTCAAGCAGCTTCGTCTTTCCCTTGCGCTTGTCTTCAATGACGAAATCGACCTCGCCCCGCTTCTTCGACGAGTAATAATGGGGCTGAAACCCCGACGCCAAAAGCTCCTGCGCCACAAACGCCTCATAGAGCGACCCATAATTGACATCTTCGATCCCATCAAGCACCTCGAGCGAGACATCCCCCATGACCTGCGAGGTCATCAGCCCGATGTCGTTCATGAAAAACTTGAAGGAGCTGCGGTCTTCGCTCAGCGTCAAAGGATACCGCGCTTCGCCGACGCGCGTCGCCTCCAAGGCGATGCCGGCGTTGGTCAACCAATCGAACGCCGTTTCGAGATTGGCAAACCTGAGGTTTTTCTCCAGCCTGGCATACTTGAAGCGCTTCGTCGGAGCGTTGAGCTGGGAGGGAATTGCCTCGTACACCATTTTGATTTGGCGAGCCTCCGTCGCGTCCTCGACGTATTTCACGATGTCGGCCTTGTAGGTTTCCACGATGCCTTCGTGCACGCGTCGCACCGCGGGCAACTGCCCGTTATCGACATACGCCTGCACCGCATCGGGCATTCCCCCGATCAAGAGGTATTCCCTAAAGCGCCTGATCAACGCTTCATGTAGGAAATCGGGCACCTCTTTGTGCCCCTCGACGCTTTCGGCCACCACGCGCCAGGCCTCGGCGCCGATGCCGTTTGCCCTGCAGAACTCCTCAAACGTCAGCGGGAACATTTCCATCACGTTCAAGAACCCGACCGGGAAGGAGCGGACGTTGACGAAGGCGTCAATCCCCAAGAGAGATCCGGAAAGAACGACGTCGAGCTTTTTGCCGCCCGCCAGGAATTTCACCCAGGTGAGCATATCCTTGCACTCTTGCACCTCATCGAGGAACAGGAGCGTTTTGCCGGGCACGACATCCATCCCCGTAAGCACCGAGATACGCAGCAGGAGGTCGTTTTCGTTGACGGCGGCGTCGAGAGTTTGCACCGCAGAGGGCGTTTCCACGAAGTTGATCTCGGCGAGGTTTTCGTAGTTTTGGCGCGCAAACTCCCTCACGAGGGTAGTCTTTCCCACCTGCCGAGCGCCAGTCACGAGAAGAGCCTGGTGCGTTTTTTCCAGCCGCCACGCCTCCAGGTTTTGCATCGCTTTTCTATACAGCAAAGAAAACACCGCTTTCAACTGGTTATTTACGGTTTTCCACCCCATTTTACAGCGATTTCGCTGCGTTTTCCAACCGGTTTTGGGGCGATTTGCTTGCGTTTTCCACCCAGGTTTTTGCGGTTTTGGTTGCGTTTTCCACCCATGCAGGGGCTTTCACGACGAAGTGGTTGCACTGGTCATGCACTGGTCATGCACTGGTCAAGCTTCGTAGACACTTTTTCCAGGTTTCCCTATGCCGGCGCGGACACCGGCCATGGAATTGCTTGAGGCTTCGTGGACACCAGCGATGCTTTTCGCGGCTCGCTGGTGGACACGCCCCTCATCGCAGCCTTTCGTCGCTCGTCCCGACCGCATTCGCTTTCGCGGACTCCTCCGCCCGCCGCAGCTTCTCCCTCACGAACTTCGGGGTCTCGTCAAGCACCCTGCCCGCGAAGGTGTCGCGCCTTCGGCGCTCACCGAACAATGGCCGAACTTGCGTTCGGCCCTACGGGGTCTTGTTGCGGTGCCCATCCGGAAGAGAGGTCATTTCCTGCTGCAACGTTGACCACGACGAGACGTTGCTTCCGCAGCAAGATTTCGCTTTCCATCAGGACTTTCGTAGGTGCGATCGCAAGATCGCACAGCATAAAGGCGCCGAAGGCGCTCACTGTTCTGTTTTATCTTGCGCGAACTGGTGAAACGGTTATCGATAACGATTTCGATACGTAATAATGCTATTGTTTGCATCATGAATTACATATGGTATTCATTATGGTATCCATGCTATTATTCCCCCAATATTCAACCTCGCCTGAAGGGACGATGCCCATGCCTGCCTTCGCGGAGCCGCTTCCCCTGATACGCCCCATCACCGACTTGCGCACGAAACTCAACGACGTGTGCGAGCTTGCGTCCACCTCGCAGGAGCCGGTCGTGCTCACCAAAAACGGCGTGTCGTCGTTCGTGCTGATGGACAGCGCCGCCTACGATGCCGCCGAGCGTCGCAACCGGGTGTACCTGGCGCTGCGAGAGGCGGAAATCGAGGAGAAGTATCGTCCGCAAGCGCTTACCGAAGACGAAGCGAATGCACGCATGCGGGAAGTTTTCGCTCACCTGGGCGTCGCGTACGAGGGCAGCGCAACCGAGGGCGAGGGCTGTGCATGAGCCGGAAGAAACAGGTGGCGAAGCAATCGCCGAAGAAGGGCTCGAAGGCGAAGGCCGCGCGCGGCAGCGGCGCAGCCGAGAAACCGCCCATCGAGAAGGAACCGCCGACGCTTCCGCAAGACCAGCGGGGTCGGGAAGCGAACGCCCCAGCATCGGCGGGCAATCAAACGAGTGTCGAAGAATCCGACAACCTCAGCGAATCCGCAGCTCCGCTCGCCCTGGAATGGCGCCCACGCGCAGCGCTGGACCGCGAGTCGATCGCCATCTTCCTGGGCATCGAATGCGGCAACCCTCAGGCGGCGCTGTCCGCCATCCAGCGCATAGACGCCGCCATCGGGCGCATTCGCCTGCTTCCCGACAGCGGCGGGCGCATTCGCTTCGACCAGCTTGCCAACAAGGAATACCGAACGGTTATGGCGAATCCCTATACCATCTATTACCGCTTCGATGCACGCACCGTGACGATATACCGGGTTCTTCACCAACGCCGAAACCTCGACGATTACGCGTTCGTCGATCTTCCAGAATAAAGTGTCGCGCCTTCGGCGCTCTCTAGTAATGGCCGAACTTGCGTTCGGCCCTACGGGGTCTTGCTGGAGCGCCCATCCGGAAAAGAGATCATTTCCTGCTGCAACGTTGACCATGATGAGACGTTGCTTCCGCGGCAAGATTTCGTAGGCGCGTACGCAAGTGCGCGCCCTCATGGAAAGCGCGAAGCGCGCCACACTTTTGCCGAGCGAACGCTCGGCCAGGCCGCAGGTCCGCTTCGCTAGCAGCCTTTTGCGAAGAGGACGCTGGAGACGGCCTCGTGAGGGAGGTCCCAGCGCTGCGAATCGCCCGCGATAGGCAGGCGGCGCAGGAGCGGATCGCCGGCGATAAACGTCCAATCATGATCTTCCGCGTAGTCGATCAGCGCCGCCTCGTCGGCTATGCGGAAATCCCCTTCTTCCAGGATTTCGTCATTCATGCAGAACAGCGACGCCACGGCAATGGGCACGCCGACGCCGCGGGCGCGCAGGGCGTTGCGGACGCTGCTCGCAATGACCTGATCATGCACGATGAGCAGGGACGACGGCGCATCGAAAACTTCGGGAGGCTCGTCAAGCAGCGCGGCAACGCCGGGAAGGGCACGCAGCGCCGCCTCGGGAACGCCCACGCGCATCGGCACGCCGAAGCGGTCGCGCAGATACCGCGCCGCCGCGAAGCCGGACCAGCCGACGACGACGCTTTCATCAGCGGAACCTGCGCGGGCGAGGTCGTCAAACGTGTAATCGCCCGCCGTGCTCCAGGCGACTTCGACCGGGGCGCCCGCCGCCGCAGCCGCTTCGGCCAACACGGCATCGTGAACCGCCTGCAAAGCCGACGCGCTGCCGAAATCGTGAACGGTCGCGCCCAGGATATTCACCCGCCGGGGTCTCTTCGCCTGGCCATCGGCGAGGTCGACAGCAGGCGCTTCGGCCCCGTTGTCCGCCCCGGCAGCGATCGCGGGGACCGAACACTCCTCTCGCGCATCACTCGGCGCACTCGGGTCGACCTCGTCGTCAACGGCGCGGGCCAAGCCGCCCCCCGCTTCCCCGCCTTTCGCAAAGCGTTTGACCAGGAGCTCCTGCGTCATGCTTGCGCCCAGCTCGTACGTGTCGAAACCGGTGGTGGGGATGCCGATGGCCGGCACGCCGCAGCGATCCTCCAGTTCCCAGGCAAGGCCGTCCAGGTCCATGCCGACGAGCGCCGGCACCGGCGAGCCGATAAGCACCACGGCCTGCGCCCCCGCCGCGGCCACGGCGGCCTCGGTCTGGTCGAGCAGGCGCGCGTCGTCGCCGAGCGTCGCCTCGAGCGTGCGCAGCTGCGCGCCGAACGTCGTCTTGCGGCGATTGTTCCAGCGCGGCTCGTCATACCCGGTGTAGTTATGCGTGCAGCAGCTCGCGTCGACAATAACGTTCACGATGTTCAGCCCGAAAAGCACGCCCGCCGCGCCGGAGTAGTCCCCGGCGAAGGGCGGCAAGAACATCGAAAGCTTCGCCATCAGGCACCGCCTTTCTTCGCCGTGTCCGACCCGCCAAAGGAGTCAAACCCGAAACCAGCCGTCTGACGCCCTCGAACAACGGAGGTTCGTGCGCCGCCCGCATCGCCGGTGCCGACCAACCCCAAATCGATCACCTGGCGCTCCCGAGTAGCTGAGGCGCCCGCCACTTCCGCGTCGCCGGAGGC
>CAVCPR010000124.1:0-5921 GCA_963604235.1 Anaerovoracaceae bacterium
GGATCTCGAAGACGCCTACCTCAACCAAATCCTGAGCATTGGCGCGAACCACGGCGCCGAGGCCATCGTGTACAGCGACCTGGTGCGCGATTACGTGCACGACGTATATGGCATGAAGACGGTGCTCTCCACCACATGCGGCATCACCGATGCGGCCAAGTTCAATCAAGCCTGCCACGACAACGACTACGCCGTGATGGATTACCAGGTGCACAAAGACCCCGCGTTCCTGGCAGCGCTCGAACGGCCCGAACGCGCCGAGGTCATGGTCAACGAGTTCTGCGTCAAGGGATGCCCGCATCGTCTTGAGCACTACCGGCACAACAGCCAAGATCAGCTTGGAGACGCCGTGACCCCCTTCGCCTGCCCGCACACCAAGGCGGATTTCTTCGCGCACGCGCCCGGGCACCCCGTCATGTTCACCGCGAAGGAAGCCCAAGAACTCGGCGAGCGCTACGGCATCCGCTACTTCAAGATCGTCGGCCGCGGCGCCCCCTTCGCAACCATGCTTGAAGCACTCGCCTACTACCTGGTTAAACCCGAGCACCAGGCGCAGGTCAAGCAGGCCGTCGAAGTCAGCCTGCGACGCTAGCAAGCCGAGGCACGCGTCCCGCCCGCACCTTTCGCGCGCCAGCCCTCACTGCACGAAGTCGCACTTGCGGCATTTTCCCGGGGCGCTTTCGTCCACCTCGCGGTAGAACATGCCCGACCATTTGCATATCGCCTGGAGCAGCGGGATGGTGCTTCGCCCCTTGGCGGTGAGCGCGTACTCCACGCGCGGCGGAATCTCCTCGTACTGCCTGCGCGTCACCATGTCCGCCTCCTGCAACTCCTTGAGCGCGTTGGCAAGCGCGGTGTCGGTGATGTTCACCAGCTCTTCCCGAAGAACCGAATAGCGCAGCGGGCCGTCGGCCAAGACGCACAGGATGCGCGGCTTCCAACGGCCGCCGAACACGTCGATGCCGTATTCCAGCGGACAGCGGATGTCCTTGTCGAGCTTTCGTTTGTACGCCATGAAACCCTTCTTCCCTGCTCGCCTTTCGCTAAGGAAATCTTAGCTGCTCGCGCGCGGCGAGTGAACCCGCTCAACAAATTTTGAGCGGCTCAATCGGTCGTTAAGTACTTCAATCGGCTGATTCGCTTTCCTAGTATGCCAAGCGATCGGAACCCCGATCAACGCAAGACGCAAGCGAACCAAGAGAAGGAGTCATCATGGCAGACGTCAAGGCATACCTGGAGATCACGATGGTCATCGACGAGGAGAACCGCCCCGCCGCAGTGAAGGTCTACAACGACTATCGCGGGCCGTTCCTGGAGCAGATCGAGGGCGCGCTGACGAAGGACCTGCTCGTGCGCGGCGAGGACGTGCAGGTGCTGCACGGCTTCGACAGCCTCGAGCATGCGGCGGCATATCTGGAAAGCAAGATGTTCAACGACGACGTGGCCGTCGGCCTGCAGCCGACCTGGAGCGCCGACCCCAAGATCGCCATCTACGTCGTCGCGTAAGCGAGCGTTGTCCAATCTTTTAGCCCCTGCTTCCGTCCTCGGAAACAGGGGCTTTGCTTGAAGGGGGAAACATGACTGAAAAAGTCGCTATGGGGCGACGCACGTTCGTCAAGGGCGCAGGCGCACTGGGCGCCCTTGCCGCAGCGGGAGGGACGGCTGCTCTGGCAGCAGGCGGCGGGATCGCGTGCGGAGAGGCGCAAGCCGACGAGAACGAGTCGATCGTCTGGACCCACTGCACGGTCAACTGCATGTCGTGCTGCGCATGGCAATGCCACGTCAAGGACGGAAAAGTCCAATACATAGAACCCGACACCACGGGCGACCAGGAGTTCGGGCAGCCGCAGATGCGCGCCTGCCTGCGCGGCCGTTCGGCGCGCCGCTGGCTTCAGGACGAGGAGCGCCTGAACTACCCGATGAAGCGCACCGGCAAGCGCGGCGAGGGGAAGTTCGAGCGCATCACCTGGGAAGAGGCGCTCGACACCATCGCGAGCGAGCTTACGCGCATTCGCGAAACCTACGGCAGCGAGGCCGTCTACATCCCGCAGTGCTCGGGCGTGGTGGGCAGCATCAGCGCGTTCGGATCGAACCCGGTGACGCGCCTGCTGAACCTCACCGGCGGGTTCCTCGGGAAATACGGCACCTACAGCGCGGGCCTCATGATGCAGGCCTGCAAGTACACCTACGGCACCACGGACTGCTACGGCAGCAACTACTGGACGCTCAAGCAGGGGCAGCTTGTGGTGATGTTCGGCAACAGCCCCGCCGACACCCGCATGGGCGGCACGGGAAGCGCGAACTTGCTGGCCTATGCGCGCGGGGAAAAGGACGTGCGCGTCATCTGCATCGACCCGCGCATGAGCGACACCGCCGTCGCCGACAACACGGAATGGATCCCCATCCGCACCGGCACCGACGCGGCGCTGTGCAGCGCGCTGGCCTACGAGATCATCACCAACGGCTGGGCTGACGAGGAATTCCTGCACACGTACTGCATCGGCTACGACGAGGAAACGCTGCCTGAATCGGCCAAGGGGCGCAACGCCTCGTATAAGGACTATATCCTCGGCACGGGCTACGACATGGTTCCGAAGACTCCCGCCTGGGCGTCCGCCATCACGCAGATTCCCGAGGAACGCATCGTCGAGCTGGCCCGTCAGCTGCACGAGGCCGACCCGGTCTACATCCAGCAGGGATATGGCTCACAGCGCCACTCCAACGGCGAAATGACAAGCCGCGCCATCATGGTGCTGCCCCAGCTGCTCGGACAAATAGGCAAACCCGGCACGAGCGACGGGCGGCGCGAAGGCAAGATCGGCTTCTCGATGCCCACCTTCCCAACGGGCACCAACCCGGTGAAGACGCAAATCCCCACGTTTTTGTGGACGCGAGCCATCGAGGACCCGGACTCGATGACCAAGACGAGCGGCGGCGTCACGGGCGCGGACAAGCTCTCCTGCGGCATCAAGTTCATCTTCAACTACGCCGGCAACTGCCTGACGAACCAGCATTCCGACATCAACAGGACTCACGACCTTCTGCGCGACGAAACCAAGTGCGAGTTCATCGTAACGAGCGAAGTGTTCATGACCGACTCGGCGAAATACTCGGACATCCTGCTTCCCGACCTGACGAGCCAGGAGCAGGTCAGCGTGGTCGGGCAGCCCTACGGCGACAACGTGAAGGCGGTCATTTTCGGCCAACCCGTCTACGAACCCAAGTTCGAGCGCCGCGGCATCTACGAGGTCTGCGGCGACCTTGCGAAGCGATTCGGCGTCTACGACGAATACAGCGGCGGCGGGAAGAGCCGCGAGGATTGGAACCGCGACCTCTACGAACAGCTGCGCGCGAAGAACCCGCAGCTTCCCACCTGGGAAGAGGGCATCGAGATGGGCGTGTACAAGGAAGGGCGCGTCGGCGAACTTGTATCGCTGAAGGACTTCATCGCCGACCCCGAGGCGCACCCCCTCAAAACGCCTTCGGGCAAGATCGAGATCTACTCCGAGCAGCTCGCGAAGATGCGCGACACCTGGGAGCTTGCCGACGGCGACGAGATCCTGCCCATTCCGGCCTTTTCGCCGGGCTTCGAGAGCTATCAGGATCTCACCGAGGAATACCCCCTGCTCATCCAGGGGTTCCACTACAAGGCGCACGTACATTCCTCGTACGCGAACAACAAGATCGTCCAGGAAGCGGCGCGCCACGTCGCCTGGATCAACACGCAGGACGCCGCGGCGCGCGGCATCGCAACCGGCGACACCGTCCGCGTGTTCAACGAACGCGGCGAGCTGACCATCGAGGCGCGGGTGACGCCGCGCATCATCCCCGGCTGCGTCGCCATTCCCCAGGGTGCGTGGCATAACGCGGACATGGACGGCGACCGCGTGGATCGGGGCGGGTGCATCAACACCATCACCATCCAGCGGCCCTCCCCCATTGCCAAGGGCAACCCGCAGCACAGCAACGTCGGCCAAGTCGAGAAAGCGTAGGTGAAACCGATGACACAGCAAGCGTTCCATTTCAATGCGAGCCGTTGCACCGGCTGCAGAACCTGCCAGCTCGCCTGCGCGGACTACCATGATCTGAGCTGCGAACACTGGTATCGCAAGGTGTACGAGTACGGCGACGGCACCTGGACGCGATCCGGCGAGGGCTGGGTGACCGACTGCTTCACCTACCACGTCTCCGTCGCCTGCAACCACTGCGATGACCCGGCCTGCGTGAAGGCGTGTCCCACGGGCGCCATGCGCAAGGACGACGAAACAGGGCTGGTCTCCGTCGACGCCGACCGCTGCATCGGCTGCGGCTACTGCGCGATGGCCTGCCCCTACGGCAACCCGACCATCGATCGTGCAAAGGGCCATTCGGTGAAGTGCAACGGATGCGCCGAGCGCGTCGCCGAGGGCAAGCTGCCCATCTGCGTGCAGTCGTGCCCGCTGCATGCGCTCGACTTCGGCCCGGTTGACGAGATGCGCGAACTGGGAGAACAGGCCGACATCGCGCCGCTTCCCTCGAAGTCCTACACGCATCCCAACCTGTATATCGCAGCGACCCGGCACGCGCAGCCGAGCACGCTTCCCGACCAGGATCCCGCGGCGGGCGGTGTCCTCAACCCGACGGAGGTGGAATAAATGGAATCGATCATGTCCGAACTACCGTTGATGCTGTTCACGACCTGCGTGCTTTTAGGCGCGGGCGGTTTTACGGCGAAGGGGATTGCGGCGCTGGCGGGCGATGCGCCAGGCGAAGGCGGCGAGACTGCTGGCGAGGCCGGAAGCGATGCGCCTGCTGGGAGCTGCGATGCCCCGGCCATAAGCCGCGCCGCCCGGTCGCTTCCCGGCAAGGATGCGGCAACGCTTATTTGCCTTGCGGTGGTGATCGTCGGGTTCATCGCGGCGTTCTTCCATTTGGCGAACCCGCTTCACGCGGTGTTCGCGCTCACGGGAATCGGCCGCTCCCCGATGTCGAACGAGATCGCCGTCGGATCCGTCTTCACCGGCGCGGCGTGCGTCTATTGCGTGCTCGCGATGGCGGGCAAGCTCAAGCCGGGCGCGCAGCGGGCCTGCTCAGTGGCGCTCGGGGTTCTCGGGCTTGTTTTCGCGGCCTTCACCGGCGCCGCTTACATGATGGACACCATCGTCACCTGGGCTACGCCGCTCAACATCGTGGAGTCCGCGGGAATTTCCCTTCTCGCCGGGTC
Source organism: Anaerovoracaceae bacterium (assembly GCA_963604235.1). GTDB lineage: Bacteria > Actinomycetota > Coriobacteriia > Coriobacteriales > Eggerthellaceae > Senegalimassilia. The sequence goes on from CAVCPR010000124.1 coordinate 5,204, forward strand.
GGCGCTCTTTGGCGCGCTCAAGGTGATAACAGGCGGCGAGACCCTTTCACTGAAAGCGAGCCGGGCGCTTTTCGCGACGGCGGCAATCGGCGCCGTCGTCGGTCTCGGCGCGCTCTGCGCGCACGCGCTGCAGGCCGCGTCTCTCCATTCGGGATTGGTTGCAGGCGCCACGTTGGTGCAGGCGGCGTTGGTTCCGCTCGCCGTTGCCGTCGTTGCCGGCCTCTGCGCGCTCGCGCTCAGCCGACGCGTGCTGTTCGGCAAAGAGGCGAAGGCCGAAGCGACGTTGCTCATCGTCGTCGTGGTGGTGGCGGTCCTCGCCGCACGCATCGTCTTCTACAGCCTGCAGCTGTCAGTGGGCCTATAGCAGTGTCGCTCCCTTCGGGGCGCTCACGAATAATGGCCGAACTTGCGTTCGGCCCTACGGCAAAACCCCAGGTGACGCGATACAACCCTATAAAGCCGTAATCCCAGGTCAGACTGCAAAACATACAACTCTATCCAACCCTGAAAAAGGATTCCCGCCGGATATCTATGTCCTAAATTCTGCCCTCGAATGAACCCTGCCGACAGCAAATAGCGTGACGCCCGTTACGCGGACTATCTAGTAATGCCTGTCCCGGGATACGACACGTCGCAAGATGCCCGTCCCGGGACATGACACGCCGCAAGATGCCCGTCCCCGAGATACCCCTTCGAAATAACTGCGGAATCTGTCTGT
>CAVCPR010000125.1:0-4785 GCA_963604235.1 Anaerovoracaceae bacterium
GCGAACGCAAGTTCGCACAGGACAAAACGCGCGAAGCGCGTCACTGATTTTGCGTGGATGCCGCTTGCTTTCGACAGCATGCATCCGCACGGGCGAAAAAGGGTTCCGCTCTACCGTTTCTCTCTGCGCGCCCGCAGGGCTTTCAGGACGAAATAGCAGATGAGCGCGCCGAGGGCGGCGGCTATGGTGTCGACTGCCCAGTCGGCGGGGTCGCAGCTGCGCCCGGGGGTGAAAATCTGGTGGAACTCGTCGGTGACGCCGTAGACGCTCGAAAGCGCGCATGCCATCGCAGGCGCCCATTTCGACAGCGCGTCGACGGGCTTCGCCACCAGGGCGGCACCGGCCGCGCCTTCGGGCTTCAAATGGAAGCGCAGCGCGTTGGTGAGCGCCGCGCCGAGCACCAGGTATTCGCAGAAATGCCCGACGGGGCTGACGTCGACCTCGTGCCCGGTCAGGGCGAGGGCCTGCGCGGAAAGCCATTGCTTGATGGTGGAGACGATGCCCGAGGCATTGTCTATCTGGTAACCGTCGCGGGACGACATGGCGAAAATGAAGCAGAGCACGACGGCCACGACGATCCAGGACGCGACAACGACCGCCCGCTTGGGCTCCCTCTGCGTCGTCTCGGTGTGTTTTTCCTGGTCAGCGGTCGATTGCTGGGCTGTGTTGATGTTCTCGTCGTTGGTCATAATGCTGCAAGTGTAGCAAAACGCCCCCGCAAGCGTTTGCTCGACGGGGGCGTTGCACGAATTCTTGATGAAGCCGCGTCGTCCGTTCGCGCGGCTGCAGCCCTACAGCTGGCGCAGGACGTTCGCCATCTCGATGGCGCCGACGCCGCACTCGAAGCCCTTGTTGCCGGCCTTGGTGCCCGCGCGCTCGATGGCCTGCTCGATGGTGTCGACGGTCAGCACGCCCATCATCACCGGCACGCCCGTCGCCAGCTGAATCTGCGCGATGCCCTTCGACACCTCGTTGCACACCACGTCGTAGTGCGAGGTGGCGCCGCGGATGACCGCGCCCAAGCAGATGACGGCGTCGAACTTGCCGCTGTCGGCCATCTTCTTCGCCACCACGGGGATCTCGAACGCGCCGGGCACCCACGCCACGGTGACGTCCTCCTCCGGCACATTGTGGCGGCGCAGCGCGTCGGTCGCCCCGCCGAGCAGCTTCGTGGTGATGAACTCGTTGAAGCGGGCGCACACGATGCCCACCTTCATGCCCTCGTTGACGACCTTGCCCTCGATGATGTTGATAGCCATGATGATCCTTTCCGTTGACGCCGGCCTTTCCGGCGGGTTTGCCTTGTCGTTGGTTTTCCGTGCGAAGCGGCGTGCGGCGGCTTGGCTAACCGGCTGCCCGGCTGCCCGGCGGCCCCGCCCGCGCTCCGCATTAGTCGTCCAGGTGCTCCAGCAGGTGCCCCATGCGGTGCGCCTTGGTCTGCAGATAGCGGCGGTCGTGCTCCTGCGGCGCCACTTCGATCGGCACGCGCTCCGAGATTTCCAGGTTGAACCCGGAAAGCCCGTAGACCTTCTCGGGGTTGTTCGTCAGAAGGCGCAGCGACTTGCAGCCCAAGTTGCGCAGAATTTGCGCGCCGCTCCAGTATTCGCGCAGGTCGGGGGCGAATCCGAGCGCCTCGTTCGCCTCGACGGTGTCCATGCCCTGCTCCTGCAGCTCGTAGGCGCGCAGCTTGTTCATCAGCCCGATGCCGCGGCCCTCCTGGCGCATGTACAGCAGCACGCCGCGCCCCTCGGCCTCGATCGCCGCGAGCGCCGCATGCAGCTGCTCGCCGCAGTCGCAGCGCATCGACCCGAACACGTCGCCGGTCAGGCATTCGGAATGCACGCGGCACAGCACGTCGCGCCCGTCGCCGATGTCGCCCTTGACCAGGGCCACGTGCTCCTCGCCGGTGATGTCGTTGACGAACCCGTGCGCCACGAACGTGCCGAAGGCCGTGGGCAGCTGCACGCATGCCTGCTCGTGCATGTGGTTGTCGTGCATGCGGCACCAGTCCTGCAGCTGCTTGATGGACACGATGACCAGGTTGCGCTCGCGCGCCAGTTCCATCAGCTCGCTCGTGCGCATCATGGTGCCGTCCTCGCGCATGATCTCGCAGCACAGGCCGCACTGCTTCATGCCCGCGTGGCGCATCAAGTCGACGGTCGCCTCGGTGTGCCCGTTGCGCTCGAGCACGCCGCCGGCCTTCGCCACCAGCGGGAACATGTGCCCGGGGCGGCGGAAATCGGCGGGTTTGGCGTCAGGGTCGACGCACTTCATGGCGGTGATGGAGCGCTCGGCGGCGCTGATGCCGGTGGTGGTGGTCACGTGGTCGATGCTGACGGTGAAGGCAGTCTCGTGGTTGTCGGTGTTCTCCGAGACCATCTGCTCGAGGTGCAGCTTATGCGCGATTTCGCTGCTCATCGGCATGCAGATGAGGCCTTTCGCCACGGACGCCATCAAGTTGACGTTGGCCTGCGTGGCGAACTCGGCGGCGCAGATGAGGTCGCCCTCGTTCTCGCGGTCGGGGTCGTCGACGACGATGATGACGTGCCCGGCGCGTAGCTCGTCGAGCGCCTCGGGGATGGTGTTCATGCTCATGGGTAGTCCTTTCGGGTAGGTGCTGGTGGGGAAGGGGTGCCGGCGCGGTGGCGCGGTGGCCGTGTCGCCGGCGGATTGGTTGGTGCGGAAGCGTTCGCGCTAGAACCCGTTCGCGGCGAGGAACTCGAGCGAGAGCCCCTTGCCGTCGCGGTTCGCGCCGGGCGCGCTGCCGTCGGCCGCCGCCTCGCCGGGCGGTCCCGCGGCCGCGCCCATCTCCAGCAGGCGCCGCACGTATTTCCCCACGACGTCGTTCTCCAGGTTCACGGCGTCGCCGGGCTTGCGTACCCCAAGCGTGGTCTCGGCGAACGTGTGCGGGATGATGGAAACCTCGAACGCGTCGGCAAACAGGTTCGACACCGTCAGCGAGATGCCGTCGATGGTGATCGATCCCTGCGGCACCACGAGCGCGAGGATGTCGCGCGGCGCCTCGACGGTGATGCGCACGGCGTTCTGGTCGCGCTTAAGGCGGCGGATGCGCCCGGTGCCGTCGATGTGGCCCGACACGATGTGCCCGCCGAAGCGCCCGTCGGCCGCCATCGCGCGCTCCAGGTTCACCGGGCTTCCGGCGCGCAGCGCGCCGAGGCTCGACTGCGAAAGCGTCTGCGGCATGACGTCGGCGCTAAAGCCAGTGGGGGAGAGCTCGGTGACGGTCAGGCAGACGCCCATCACGGCGATGCTGTCGCCGAGACGTGTTCCTTCGAGCACGCGGTCGGCGCGGATGCGCAGGCTTCCGGCGCGCCCCGGCGCGGGAACCTGCTCGACGCGGCCGACTTCCTCTACGATTCCGGTGAACATGCGCCGCCCCCTTCCTGCTCTTGCTGCGCGCCGGCGGTCTGCTCGGCCACACCCGGGCGGCCGTTGCGCGTGAACACGAGTTTGACGTCGGGGTCGAGAAGGCTCACGTGCGCTTCGCCTAGGGCCGTGGCCTGCGCCATCGTCTCCGCCCCGGCGCCGCCGACCGGCGTGGGGGCGCCCTCGCCGCCGATCACCTTTGGCGCCAGGTAGACGACCGCTTCGTCAACCAGCCCTTCGGCGAAGAACGACGCGTGGATGCCGCTTCCGCCTTCGACGAGCACGGAGTCGATTCCGCGCTCGCCCATGGCGCACAGCAGCGGGCGCAGGGCGACGCGGCCCGCATCGTCGGCGGGCAACTGCCACACCTCGACGCCGGCGGCCTCGAGCGCGGCGGCCTTTTCCGGCGCGGTGGTGCAGGTGGCGACGATGAGCGGCGCCTCGCCGGCTGCGGCGCTTGCGACGATGCGGCTGTCCGCGGGGATGCGCAGCTGCGAGTCGAGCACGATGCGCGCGGGCTGGTGGGAGGGGGCGTCCGCGTCGCGGCGGCAGGTGAGCAGCGGGTTGTCGGCGAGCACGGTGTTGATGCCCACCAGGATGGCCGCGAGCCGATGGCGCAGCTCGTGCCCGTCGGCGCGCGCGGCCGGCCCGCTCACCCAGCGCGCGTCGCCCGATGCGCACGCGATCTTGCCGTCGGCGCTCATGGCCCATTTCGCCACCACGTAGGGCATGCCGGAAGTGATGTAGTGGAAGAAAACGCCGTTGAGCGCGTCGCACTCGGCGCGCAGGACGTCCTCGTCGACGCGGATGCCCGCCGCGCGCAGCTGCGCGACGCCCTTGCCGGCGACGAGCGGGTTCGGGTCGCGGCTGCCCACGACGACGCGTGCGATGCCCGCGGCGATGAGCGCGTCGGTACAGGGGGGTTGCTTGCCGGTGTGGCAGCAGGGTTCGAGCGTGACGTAGGCGGTTGCGCCGGCAGCCGCGCCGCGCGCGGGATCGGCGGCGTTGCCGTCGCGGGCCGGTTGCGTCGCGCCCGCGCCCGCGCCCGTCGCCCGCCGAGCGCAGCTTTCCAGCGCGTTGCGCTCGGCGTGCGCCTGCCCGCAGCGTTCGTGCCAGCCCTCGCCGATGATGGCGCCGTCGCGCACGATCACGCAGCCGACCAGCGGGTTCGGGTTCGTCCATCCCGCCCCGCGCCGCGCAAGCGCGCAAGCCCGCCGCATGAAGCGCTCATCGTCGGGGGTGACGCCGGCGATGAGCGTTGCGGTGTCGCCGGAGCCAGCCGGGCGTGCTGCCAGCTCCAAGACCCCAGCCGGCTGCGCGTCGGGTGCGGCGTCGGCGGCATGCAGCCGCCCGGCACCGTCGTTTGCGCCCCGCATCAGCTCATCGTTTCGATTCGAT
>CAVCPR010000125.1:4795-5661 GCA_963604235.1 Anaerovoracaceae bacterium
CGTCCATCCCGCCCCGCGCCGCGCAAGCGCGCAAGCCCGCCGCATGAAGCGCTCGTCATCGGGCGCTACGGCGCCCCTTGCGCCCCGCGTCAGCTCATCGTTTCGATTCGATATGCCTGCCATCGGGTGCCCTTTCTCTTGGAACAACCCTGCCGGCGCCAGGCATGAAAAACGCCCGCAGGGAATCTGCGGGCGTGTTCGGCAAATGATGACGGCTACGATTCGCTGAAGGAACCGTAGCCAACGTCGCGGATAACCGCGGCGGGTGCGCGGGGCGAAGGCGCCTCACGCGTATGTTTGCCCTGTTCTTCCATCCGGACTGTAACCGTTGGTCCTGGAATCTCACCAGGTCGGCCTTGCTTGCTCGGAAGCCGCCGCGCGCTGTGCGCTGCGCTTCCCAACCTGCAAAGGCTCGCGGACTTCGGAAGGCTTGCGGCAAAAACCGCCGCTCCCGTTACCGCCAGTGAGGATTTTCACCTCGCCCTGAACAGATATCTTGGTTGGGCAGTATAGGACCGCTTTGCCCCAAGCGCAAGCAAAAAGTTCGCCATCGGTCGCAAACCGTTCGGAGGCCGTCTTTCCTTCTTTGCCTCGGCTATTTCCCGAAAAGTGCAGTATTCCGCTAATCCTAAATGCCAAAAAGTGCAGAGATGCCTCAATCCTATTTCCCGATTCGTGCAATTGTCGCTGGTGAATCGCTGTATTTAGGTTGTTTGCCGATTTACGAATATCTGCTCTCTTGAAAGTGTGCGATTTTCGGTTTGGTCCCCCGTGCGGCATAAGGCGAGGGCCCCAAAGCAAAAGCGGCAGTCCCTTGAGGTGCCGCTTTTGCGGGTTGGTTTTGATTGCCGGCCGCCTCGCCGCCG
>CAVCPR010000126.1:0-5560 GCA_963604235.1 Anaerovoracaceae bacterium
CGATCCGCTGGCCTGCGGCAGCTACAGCTACGACATCGTCATGGACGGCTTCGAGATGGGCGGCGGCTCCATCCGTATCCACAACGCCGAGCTGCAGAAGCGCGTGCTTGCGCGCCTAGGCGTTGCCGAGGAGGACATGGAGGCGAAGTTCGGCCACCTCATCCACGCGCTTGAGCTGGGCGCCCCGCCGCACGGCGGCATTGCGCTGGGCCTCGACCGCCTGGTGATGCTGCTGGCCGGCAAGCAATCCATCCGCGACGTCATCGCCTTCCCGAAGACCTCGAGCGCTTCCGACCCGATGACCGGCGCCCCGAACGCGGTTACCGGCCGTCAGCTCAAGGAAGTCTCCCTGCGCTTGCTGTAGTTCCGCCTGCCTTTTGGCAGCTAAACCGTGTGACGCTGTGGGCCGCTCTCGCTCCCGGCCATGCCCCTTGCCCGACTCGGTGCGCACTGAAGCGCGCTCGAGCGGCGGGGCGGCACCGGGGTGAGGGCGGCCTTCGCTGCCTTTCGCGCCGCCCGCGCCTTCTTGCCCCTCATCCTCGAAAGGATTCCCCATGAAAGCTCAACGCCCGTATCCCCGCGCCACCATCACGCCGAAGGGCGAGCGCGCGCTTTGCGGCGGCCATCCCTGGGTGTACGAGGGCGAGGTGCTGTTCATGGAAGGCGCGCCGGGGTGTGGCGACGAAGTTGCCAACGGCAGCCTTATCGACGTGGTGAACCGCAAGGGGTCCTATCTGGGCACGGGCCTTTTGTCCTTGCAGAGCAAGATCCGCATCCGCCTTATCACGCGCAACGCCAACGATGCGTTCGACCGGGCGTTTTGGAAGCGCAAGGTTGCTTGGGCATGGGAGTACCGCAAGACGGTCATGGGTGCCGACGCCTCGTGCTGCCGCGTGCTGTTCAGCGAAGCCGACGGCTTTCCCGGCTTGGTGGTCGACCGCTTCAACGACGTGTTGGTGGCCGAAACGCTCTCCATCGGCATGGAGCGCTTGAAGCCGGTGATTTTCAGCGCGCTGCTCGAGGTGCTGGCGGAAGACGGCGTGGCCATCCGCGGCCTGTACGAGCGCAACGACGCCGCCACGCGCAAGCTCGAGGGGCTTGCGCAGACGACGGGCTGGTTCGCGGGCGCGGCCGGGGAAGGCGCGGCGGCCCCGGCTGCCGGCGAGGCGGCTTTTGCTGCGGGCGCCGCCGAGCTGTCGTCGCTCGATCCGCTTGCTCCCGGCACGCCGGGCACCGAGCCCTTCGGCGCCGCCGCCACCGAGATCGTCGAGAACGGCGTGCGCTACGAGGTTGATTTCGCCAACGGTCAGAAGACGGGCTTCTTCCTGGACCAGAAATACAATCGCGCCGCCGTGGCGAAGCTCGCGCGCGGCCGCCACGTGCTCGACTGCTTCACGCATACGGGTTCGTTCGCGCTCAATGCGGCGCATGGCGGCGCGGCGTACGTCAACGCCGTCGATATCAGCGAGCTCGCCGTGGCGCAGGCGCGCAAGAATGCCCAGCTCAACGGCCTGGAAGAGCGCATGGACTTCACGGCCGCCAACGTGTTCGACCTGCTCGGCGGCCTCGATGCCGCCCACGACAAAACCTACGACTTCATCGTGCTCGACCCGCCGGCCTTCACGAAGAGCCGCAAGACCATCCAGCAGGCGGCGCGCGGTTACAAGGAAATCAACTACCGCGCCATGAAGCTGTTGCCGCGCGGCGGCTACCTCGCAACGTGCAGCTGCAGCCACTTCATGGACACGGAGCGCTTCAAGGGCGTCATCGCCGCGGCGGCCCACGACGCCGGCGTGCAGCTGCGTCAGATCGAGCAGCGCCAGCAGGCGCCCGATCACCCCATCGTGTGGGGCATTCCCGAAACCGACTACCTGAAGTTCTTCATCTTCCAAGTGGTGTAGGCCAAACGTTCTCGGTTGGGCGCTGTTCGCCGGTTTCGCAAGCATTTCCCTGCATTTTTCCACATCTGGGGAATAAGGAACAGCTACAATACGAACGTGAATCAACGTGCCCCCGGCGCCTGCTGGGGGCATGCGCGGCGGCAAGCGGGATCGACGGGAGGACCTCATGGGCGAAAACGATGCAAGCGCCGAAGCGAAAGACCTGCGCCGCTTGACGGATCGCCGCGTGGTGCGCACGCGCAAGGCCATCCGCGAGGCGTTCTTCAAGCTGATGGGGGAGCAGGACTACCACAAGATAACGATCGCATCGATCGCGCGCGAAGCGGACATCGACCGCAAGACGTTCTATCTGCACTACGATTCGGTCAGCAGCCTGGTGGACGAGATCGTGCTCGACGAGGCGCGCGTGATGGTGGACAGCTGCCGTGCGGCCTTCGCCGGCGGCGATCGGCGCTTCGACGTGAGCAAACTGTTCCAGAGCATTTCCGATGCGCTGGCCTCCGACGTGGCGGCGAGCAAGCGCGTGGTGGAGCACATCTCGATGCAGGACATCCTCGATCGCATGGAGGCGAGCCTCGTCGAGGTGCTGATGGAGGACAACCCGCTCGGCATCGCGCACGACGACCCGTATCTTCCCTATATCGTCTCGTTTTTCTGCGCGGGCCTCATTTCGGTGTATCGCCGCTGGATGATCGGCGACACGGATCTGTCGCTGGAAAGCCTCGCGAGTGCCACGAGCGTATGCATGTTCGACGGCTTGAACGGCGTACTGGCAAGCGCGGGGATGAGAAGGTAACGCGAGCGTAACGCGGAAGTCGTTTTCCCTGCATGCGCGCCGGCGCCGTGTAAGGGCGTCGTAAGGGGCATATGTTCGTTTGGTATCAGGCGCGCAATCGCGCTCCCTCGCGGTGCGCGCATGCCCTATACTTCACCAACGTCATCGCGAGCATCTTACATGGGCCGGGGCGGCGCCAAGTTTCGAACCTGGTCAGGTCCGGGAGGAAGCAGCCATAAGGGACCGCTGACGAGCGTCCCTGCCCATGTAGGATGCTTTTTTGCGCCCTCGTTCGGGTGCTTGCGGTTTTGTGTCGACGGCGCTTGAAGGCGGCGCCCATGACGAAAGGCTCCCATGGACATCATCAATTTCTTCGTGAACCTGCTCTCCGACCCGCGCGGCGCCATCGCCGGCTGGATCACGACGCTTGGCGCGGTGTGGGTGTACACGCCGCTGTTCCTCATCGTGTTCGTGGAGACGGGCTTGGTGTTCTTCCCGTTTTTGCCGGGCGACTCGCTGCTGTTCGCGGCCGGCGTGTTTTCCGCCGACGGCGGCGGGCTGCACCTGTGGGCGACGCTTCTGGTGTTCTACGCGGCGGCCATCCTGGGCAACACGTCGAACTACTGGATTGCGCGCTTCTTCGGCAAGCGCATCATCGACTCCGGCAAGGTAAAGGCGCTCACGCCCGAGCGCATGGCCAAGCTGGACGAATTCTTCGCGAAATACGGCGGGCTGACCATCGTCATCACGCGCTTCATGCCCTTCTTCCGCACGTTCGCCCCGTTCATCGCCGGCACCGGGCACATGAATTTCGCGAAGTTCACGCTGTTCAACGCCATCGGCGGCATCTCCTGGGTGAGCCTGTTCGTGCTGGTGGGATACTTCTTCGGCGGCGTCGAGCTGGTGCAGAAGCACTTCGAGGTCATCGTGCTTGGCATCGTGGCCATCTCCGTGGCGCCCGCCGTCATCGGCGCGGTGAAGGCGGCCCTCTCCAGCCGCAAGAAAGGCGCGCACGAAGCGTAAGGGCGGCTCGGTTCGCTGTTTCAAGACGCCCGCGCTTTCAAAAGACTGTCGCGCCTAAAGGCGCTCTCTAATAATGGCCGAACTTACGTTCGACCCTCTGTAGTGACGAGATACCAGGTCCAGGTTTTGTTTCAACCTAAAATCCGTAGGTGCGAACGCAAGTTCGCACAGTACAAAAGCGCAAAGCGCATCACTGGATTTTATGCGACGAGATTATAATTCGATCCATCCTGCGCAGCTGTTGCGCCCGGAGCATCATGCTCCGGGCGTTTTTCGTATTCGGGGGCGCTGCGGCGGCTGCGCGGCGAGCCGGCCGTATAATGGAGGGACGTTCAACGCGCCCGGGCAGCCGGGCTTTCGCATATACGCACGCAGTAGCGAGGAGCACGAGGCATATGGCAGAAGCGCTGTACCGCAAATACCGTCCGCAGATCTTCGAGGACGTGGTGGGGCAGGAACACATCGAGCGCACCATCAAAAACGCCATCGAGCAGGACAAGGTCAGCCATGCCTATCTGTTCTGCGGCCCGCGCGGCACGGGCAAGACCACCACGGCACGCCTGCTCGCCAAGGCGCTTCTGTGCGAGAAGGGCCCCACGCCCGACCCGGACGGCACCTGCGAGGACTGCGCCATGATCGCCGAGGGCGTGCACCCCGACGTCTACGAGCTCGACGCGGCAAGCCGCACCGGCGTCGAGAACGTGCGCGAGGAGATCATCAACCGCGTGCAGTTCGCCCCGACGCGCGGCCGCTACAAGGTCTATATCATCGACGAGGTCCACATGCTGTCCATCGCGGCGTTCAATGCGCTGCTGAAGACGCTCGAGGAGCCGCCGGAGCACGTGGTGTTCATCCTCGCGACGACCGACCCCCAGAAGGTCCCCGAAACCATCCATTCGCGCTGTCAGCGCTTCGATTTCCGCCGCATTTCCAACGAGGCGATCATCTCGCGCCTCGGCGCCGTCTGCGTCGCCGAGGGCTTCGAGTTCGAAGGCGATGCGCTCGACCTGATCGCCCATCATTCCGGCGGCGGGATGCGCAACGCCTTGAACTCGCTCGAGCAGGTGGTCACGGCCGGCGCGGGTAAGGTGGAGCTCGCCGCCGCCGAGCGCATCCTCGGCGGGGTAGACACCGACGAGCTGGCGAAGATCGTGGAGGCGCTAGGCAAGCGGGATGCGGCGGCGTGCTTCCGCTGGACGGCCCAGTTCGCCGAATCGGGCGCCGACCTCGCGCAACTGACGCGCGAGCTGGCCCAGCACGTGCGCAACCTGTACGTGATGAGCCTGGCGGGCGCCGATATCGCGCTCGACGTGAGCGCCTCCGAGCGCCGTCAGCTGGAAGGGGAGATGGCGCTGTTCGGGCCGGATCGCCTCGCGCGCATGCTCTCGGTGCTCGGCGAGGTCATCTCCGAGTTGAAAACGTCGACGAATCCGCGCCTGTCGTTCGAAATCGGCTGCACGCGCATGGTACGTCCCGAGGGGGATCTGACGCTCGCGGCGCTCGCCGAGCGGGTGGAGAACCTTGAGCGCGGCGTTGCGGCTGGCGGCGTTGGTTCCGCTGCGCCCGCGGGGGCTGCTGCGCCTGTGGCTGCCGCCGCCGCGCCCGTCGCTGCCCCTGCCGCGCAGCCCGCCGCCGCGCCGGCGCCCGCCGCCCTTCCCGCCGCCGCTTCTGCGGCCACGGCCGCCGCGAGCGCGCCCGCCGCCACGGCCGCGACAAGCGCGCCCGCCGCCACGCCCGCGACAAGCGCACCCGCGCCTGCTTCCGCGCAACCTGCCGCCGCCGCTTCCGCGACCCCGGTTCCGGCTCCGGCAGCTCAGCCCGCCCGGCCCCGGCCCCAGGCGAATCCCGCCGTCGTGCCTGC
>CAVCPR010000127.1:0-5548 GCA_963604235.1 Anaerovoracaceae bacterium
TGACCGAGGATGCCATCGCCCAAGAGGTTGCCGAAACCGCCGAGGTTGAAGAGGTCGCCGAATCCGCAGCCGGCGCCGATGCGGAGGAGTCGGAAGCCGAAGCCGTAGCCAACGCCGACGAAGCCCTCACCTGCGGAGACGAGCTCGGCGACGACTACGAGCTGGTCGAGCTGGAGCTTTCCGAGGACGATATCGTGCGCTACCTGGAAGACGACGAGGGCAACCAGATCGGTTTCGTCGTCATGGAGGACGGCAAGGAGTGCGAATACCTCTACGTCGAAGAGGATGATGAGGAAGCCGATGCCGCTGAACTCGACAACGATCTCGAAGTCGCCACGCCCGACGACGGCAGCCTCGGCATCACGCGCGACGGCGTGCAGGCCGCGACCGACGACATGAACGCCATCTTCAAGGACGGCGTGAAGGTCGCCGCGGAGATGAAGGGCGCCTTCGACGACATCAAAAGCGCTCTGGACTTCAGCTCGCTTCTGAAGTAACATGGTTTTCTTGCACCGCTGCATTTCGCAAGCGGGCTGCACATTGACAAGGTGGACCGCAGCGTCCCGCCGCCGGAGCGTCCGGCACATTCGCGGGGGCGACTGGTTTCGACATGGTACGTTTGAACTGAGGAGCAGGTCGTGGTCTCCTCGCCACGTAAAACAGGGGTACCGTCAAGTTAATTGGCAAGAACAACTCTCAGAGCGCTCCGGCGCTCGCCATGGCTGCTTAATTAGCGCCTGGCACGTCAACCCCGGGTTGTCCCCGGCTCGGGCGCGACGTCATTTCAGGGGACTGCATCGAAGCACGTGGACGGTATGGCTTCGATAAAGATTGAACCGACTAGGAGGCGCAACGTTTGACTGTTGACCGCGCGCTTCCGAAATCCGACAACAGGATAAGCTTGTAGAGCCTGAGGGATTTCGTAGTATGGACCGGAGTTCGATTCTCCGCGCCTCCACCAGCAATTCAAGAAGACCCGCTCGGCGCCGCATCGCGCCCGGCGGGTCTTTTGTTCATTCCGTTCATAAATCGTTATGATTCGGTTTAAGCGCGCATTATTCGCCGCGGGCAATCATGGGTGTTGCTACAATGGCTCAAGTGTAAATCGAAGAGCGAGAAGTGCGATGACCAACAAATACACCAACAACGCCAGCCACGGTCGCCACGCAAACACCAACGGCGCGCAGCCAGCGGGCGGTTTCGTTCCCGCAAAGCCGGTTGTGCCGGGGCGCGCCGGCACATACCCCGCGCAAGGCCAGATGCATCCTGCGGCCGGCATGACCGCCGCCGATTTCGGCCCCGACCACTACCATCGACCCAAGCGTCGCGTGGGTAAGGTGCTCGCCATCGTCTTCGGGTGCATTGTGGCGCTGCTCGCCATCGCCTATTGCGGCGTGGCCATCTATTTTTCCAGCCACTTCATGCCCAATTCGAAGATCGGCACTATCGATGTGTCGCTCATGTCGACCGCCGACGCCGAGCGCGCGCTGTCCGACAAGATCGACGCCTACCAGCTCAACATCTCCGGCGACGGTTTCACGCTCAACCTCACCGCCAAGGACACGGGACTGACCTTCAACGCATCTTCGGTCGTTTCCGATGCGCTTTCCAAGACGAACCAGTGGGCATGGCCGCTCGAGCTGTCCCGCACGCACGACGCCACCGAGTCCATGGTGAGCACCTATAACAACTCCGGCCTGGAGCAGACCGTCGCGGCCGCGGTGGCGAAGTTCAACGAAACCGCCACGCAGCCTACCAACGCCACGGTTTCCTACGATTCGGCGAAGAACAAGTTCTCCGTCTCGAAGGAGTCGGTGGGTACCGCGCTCGATAGCGCGAAGGTCGTCGCGGCCGCGGACGCAGCGCTTGCGAACCTGACGACGAAGGTGACGCTTACCTCCGAGCACTTGCTGCAGCCGACGGTGCTGTCCGGCGATGCGCGCCTGCAGACGGCCGCCGAGTCGGCGAACAAGATGATCACCGCCGACTTGAAGCTGACCATGGGCACGTCGGTTGCCGCCGAGGTGAATGCCGATCTCATTTCCGAGTGGATTATCCTGGGCGACGACTTGAGCGCCACGCTTGACGAGGACGCCATGACGGCGTGGGTCGACAAGCTCGCCGAGAACTGCAACACCGTGGGAAGCCAGCGCACCTACACGCGCGCCGACGGCAAGGTCTGCACGGTTTCCGGCGGCGTCTACGGCTGGTCGATCGACTACGACGAGCTGATGGAGCTGGTCACCAACGGCGTGAAGAACGGCACGGTCGAGACGGTCGAAATCCCGTATTCCACGTCCGGCGACGCCTACAACGGCGTGGGCGGGCGCGACTGGGGCAACCGCTACATCGACATCGACCTGGCCGAGCAGCACGTGCGCTTCTATGACGATTCCGGTTCCTGCGTGTGGGAGTCCGACTGCATCTCGGGCATTCCCGACGGCACGCACGACACCTCGACGGGTGTGTACTGGATCAACCAGATGCAAAGCCCGGGCAAGCTCACCGGCTATGAGAACGGCGAGAAGATCTACGAGTCCACCGTGCAGTACTGGATGCCCTTCGACGGCAACGCCATCGGCCTGCATGATGCCGACTGGCAGCCCAGCTTCGGCGGCACCATGTACAAGGACGGCTACGGAAGCCACGGCTGCGTGAACCTGCCGCCCGACAAGGCCGCTGAGCTGTACACCCTCATCCACGCCGGCGACTGCGTTGTGAGCCACTGGTAAGCCGAGCATGACGGCGGTCCAACCCGGGCCGCCGTTTTTTTATTGGGCATCGAGTTGATCGGGGCGAACCCGCTATCGGGGCACTCCCATGCACGGCGCCGCAGAAACTCGCGAAACCCGCAAATGAAGCGCTACACCGTCAAATCCGCCAACTCCACGGGCACGACGCGCTGCAACTCCGACAGGGGCGTCTCTATTTGGCAGCCTATTCTGCCGCCGGAGAACATGATGCGCTCGTAGAGCTCGGCGGTCTCGTCGATAGTGGTGCGGAAGAGCTTCTTCATGCCGACGGGGCTGCACCCGCCGTGAATGTAGCCGGTCAGCGGCAGAAGTTCGCGCGACTTGATCATCGCGATCGATTTCTCGCCCACGGCGCGCGCGGCTTTCTTCAGGTCAAGCTCGCACGCCACCGGGATCATGAACACGTAATGGTCGCCGCTTTTCCCCGCGGTCACGAGTGTCTTGAACACGCGGTCCTGGTCTTGCCCGAGCAGCCGCGCCACCTCGACGCCCGAAAGCGCCTCGGGGCAGTCGAAGTACTTCGCCTCGAAATCGGCTCCCTCCGCCTCCATCTCGCGGACGGCATTGGTCTTGTGATCTTTCTCTTTCGCCATAACTGAGCGCTCCTTTTCGCACCCGGGGATTCGCGTTCTAGGTTAGCAGATACTATGCGACTCGCCGCACAATCTCGAAAGACGCGCCCCGCGCGCTATACTGGGCGCCATGGATACTAGCGAACATTTCGACGACGCGCCCATCGGCGTGTTCGATTCCGGATTCGGCGGGCTGACCGTGGCGCGCGAGATCGCCAAGGCGCTCCCGAACGAATCCATCATCTACGTGGGCGATTCCGCCCGCTGCCCCTACGGCCCGCGCGAGCTTTCCGAAGTCGACGGCTTCGTGCAGCAAATCTGCACCTATTTGGTCGCGCGCGGCGTGAAGCTCATCGTCATCGCCTGCAACACGGCGACGGCGGCTGGTCTCGCGCACGCCCAGCGCACTTTCCCCGTGCCCATTATCGGCGTGGTCGAGCCGGGCGCGCGGGCGGCGGCGCATGCGACGCATAATCGCCGCGTGGGCGTCATCGCCACGAAGGCGACGGTCGAATCGGGCGCCTACACCAAGGCCATCCGCCACATCGACGCCGGCATCACGGTGTTCTCCATCCCGACGCCGCGCTTCGTGGAAATCGCCGAGCTGGGCATCCGCATGGCGGAAGGGCCTATCGAAAGCTACACCTCGCTGGCGTCGAAGGTCTATATCCGCCCCGAGTTCCAGGAGATCGCGAAGGACTATCTTGAGCCCCTGCGTCGCTGCGAGATCGACACGCTCGTGCTCGGTTGCACGCATTTCCCGCTGCTGAAGGCGCTCATTGGCGGTGTGGTCGGGCGCAAGGTGACCCTCATTTCCTCGGCGAAGGAGGCGGCGCGCGACGTCACCGAGATCCTCGATCGGCACGAGCAGCGCGCGCACGAGGGAACGCCCGTCACTTACGAGTTCTTCACCACGGGCGACGATGTCGAGGAGTTCCGCTCGTTCGGCGAGCGTGCGTTCTGCAAGCACATCGACAGCGTGTCCCACGTGGTGCTGCCCGAGGTTTAGCTGCGGAATGCGTGTTTGCCGCGTAAGGTTGCGCGCCGCATAGCCGCAGCTCTTGCCGCGCCCGACTCCTCGCAGTCCCCATCGCGCATCTCCCGTAGTCGTCCCGCCCAGCGTTCCCGTCCATCCCCCTACAGAAAGGCTCCTCATGAAAACCGTCCTCATCGCCAGCAATAACGCCCACAAGGCGAAGGAAATCGCCGAGGCGCTCGACTTCCCCGGCTGGGAGTTCAAAACGCTCAAGCAGGCCGGTGTCGCATCCGACCCCGCGGAAGACGCCGACACCTTCCTCGGCAACGCGCGCATCAAGGCGCGCGCCGCGCAGGAGGCCTCCGGCGGCATGGCCGTGCTCGCCGATGATTCCGGTCTCGAGGTCGACGCGCTTGGTGGCGCCCCCGGCGTGTATTCGGCGCGCTATGCCGGCGAGCCGACCGACGACGCCGCCAACAACGCCAAGCTGCTTGACGAGCTGTCCGACGTTGCCGAGGCCGATCGCAGCGCCCGCTTCGTCTGCCAGCTCGTGTACCTTGACGAAGAGGGTAGGGAAGTGGATGCGCGCGGCACGGTCGAGGGCCGCATCGGCTACGAGGAGCGCGGCGAGCACGGCTTCGGCTACGACCCGCTGTTTTTGGCTGAGGTGTTCGACTTCAAGCGCACGCTTTCCGAGGCGCTTCCCGAGGAGAAGAACGCCGTCTCCCATCGCGGCAACGCATTGCGTGAACTTCGCGCGAAATTAGCGGGCGAGCACTAGAAAGTCTGATATACTACCGAAGCTGTTTGGATGTCGGGACGTGGCGCAGCCTGGTAGCGCGCCTGCTTTGGGAGCAGGATGTCGCAGGTTCGAATCCTGTCGTCCCGACCATCATGCGGGTGTGGTTCAATGGTAGAACTGAAGCCTTCCAAGCTTCTAACGCGGGTTCGATTCCCGTCACCCGCTCCACTGAATTTCAGGGCCGGCGCCGAATGCGCCGGCCTTTTTGATATACTATCTCTGCTTTACGCGCCCATGGCTCAATGGATAGAGCATCGGACTTCTAATCCGGCGGTTGTAGGTTCGAGTCCTACTGGGCGCGCCAGAAATTCGCAGGTCACCGGCATAGTTCGGTGGCCTTTTCTTTTCCCGGGGGTGCGGACAATTTCCTGGACCGCCTATGAGGCGTAACCCAGGCTCCTTCTGTACTCGTTCGGGCTCATCCAGCCCAGAGACTGCTTGATCC